>CAZKJH010000063.1:0-21745 GCA_964553035.1 uncultured Lentisphaerales bacterium
CTTCGGCTCGCTGATCCGCACATCAATGCCGACACCCCTGTCGCTAACCGATTACCTTTTTGTCTTTTTTTGTGCTTGCTTTTTTGACCGGAAAAGCTAAACTCTAATTCATATTACAAGTCGATTCGCACAATCTTCTCTTGTCTTCCCGCAAGACGGGTGGTTTATGGGCGATTCGTACACGCAGTAAACAGTTACAAACGAGACAGATTTAATGCAAGTAAGGCAATATGCAATTCGGATTGGGTTTGGCGCACTGATGTTGTGCAGTTGCACGCTTCGGTCTGAAATCATGATCGTTGAGAACGGCAAGCCCAGTGCTGAGATCATCATGGCGGAAAATCCTGCACGGATGACAAAATTGGCTGTGCGCGAGTTGCAGGAATACATGAAGAAAATCTCGGGTGGCGAGCTGCCTATCGTAACCGTGCCCAGCGATGCTTCTGTGAAAATATACGTCGGTGTGAGCCGCTTTACCGATGCGCTCGGCCTCACCACCAACGGTCTCGCCCATGGCGCATTCCGGATGGCCTCGGGCACCAACTGGCTGGCCTTGCTAGGGCCAGACAGAGATTTTGTGCCCATCGAGCCGTATGCACATTATGAAGGGTGGAATACGGACAAGAATCGAGCTTCGAAGGATTGGGATACCGTCAATCAAGGCGAGTATTACGGATTTCCCTACTACCGGCTTGGTTTCAGCCTGCACGCGCCCGAGCTGGGTGTCTGGTTAACGGATGATGCCGGTACCTTGAATGCCGTCTACGAGTTTTTGCAGAGTCTCGGCGTACGCTGGTATTTTCCGGGTGAACTAGGGGAGGTCGTGCCAAAACAAGCCAGCATTGCGCTCCCCACGACGAATCAAACCGTCGTGCCTGACTTCCCCATGCGCAGATTTTCCTACTGGAAAGATTCGACGGAGAACACCCTCTGGAACTTGCGCCTCGGGGTCAACTATGGTCATGAAATGATGGGGCTCGCCCAGAACTGCCACGGTAGCAAATTTGTCTACATGCGCGACGAGACAAAAAAAGCGCATCCGGATTGGTACGCCCTCTGGGGCGGCCATCGGGCAACGAACCATTCCTACAGCGGAGCACCGTGCTTCTCATCGGAGGGCTTGTTCCAGCAGCACCTGAAATTTGCAAAAATGATGTTTGATGTGCGCAATGAGCCGATGCTGAGTCTGGACGCCTGTGATGGCTATGGGCAGATCTGCAAGTGCGCTCTCTGTAAGGGTAAGGATGCCAATGAACGCGGTTGGAGGGGCAACATGTCGGATTACGTATGGGGCTACGTCGACCGCCTCGCTCGGGAACTGTACAAGACCCATCCAGATCGCAAGGTCAGTGGGCTTTCCTACGGTGCCTATACACTGCCACCGGAAAAGATTGACCAACTCAGCCCCAATCTGGCACTGGTGCTGTGCCAGACGCGGAGCAAATTTTACAATCGCGACGTGCGTGACAGTATCGTGCAACTCCAGAAGAGCTGGCTAGAAAAACTGCCTTCGAAGGAAATGTACGTCTATGATTATTATCTTCAGAACTGCGCCAGCCGTGGTCAGGCGGATATCCCAGTCTTCTTTCCGAGGCTGATTGCCGAGGATCTGCGTTCGCTGAAGGGGATCTCCAAGGGCGACATGATCGAAGTTTACCGCCATCCGGATACCAGCAAGTTTACCTGGGATGCGCTGGCTGTGGTGCATCTTAATATCTACGTGACGGCCCGATTGTGGTGGGACACCGATCAAGATCTGGACGCATTGCTGGATGAATACTACACATTGTTTTATGGGCCGGCTGCAAAGGAGATGAAGGCGTTCATCGAGTATTCCGAAACAAACTGGCCGCTCATGAGCACAAAGGTCGAATCGATTGATCGTGTTCTGGGATTGTTGACGGCAGCGCGGGAAGCCGCTGGGGATACAATTTACGGCCAGCGCGTGGATCTGACTATCAACTGTCTTGAGCCGCTGAAAAAGCGTCGCGAGAAGCTGGCAGGGGGTCGCAAAGACGTACCCCGAGCCGTGGCCGTTGAACGCAAAGGTTCCGACTTGCACTTGGACGGCAAACTGGATGAGACATTCTGGAAAGAGGTTCCAGTCTATAACCTAAAGCAACTCAAGTCCGGTGAACCCCCTGTTTCCAAGACCACCTTCCAAGCGGTTTGGAGTGATCGCGACCTCGTGCTGGGTATCCGTTGCGAGGATGCCGACATGGCGAACGTGGGTTGCTGGACAAGCACAGACGAGGATCCGGGCATCTATAGCGATGACCTGATTGAACTTTTCTTGGAAACACCCACCCATGCGTATTATTCCATTGCTATCAATTCGGCTGGCGCGCTTCTCGATATCGATCGCCGGGAGGGTCGCAATACCCTCTGGTCATCGGAGGCTGAACGAGCCGTCAGCAAGGACAATCAAGGATGGACCCTAGAAATCAGGATTCCGACTTCCGACGACATCGAGGGCGGGCTGGATCCGCTGAAAAAGGTCGAGGGGCGCAAGCCGGATGCAGGAGGGCCCTGGTACTTCAACGTGTGCCGCCAGCGTATCCGGGGCAACGATATAGAATTGTCCGCCTTTTCACCGGGAGCCACGCGCTTCGGAACTCCCGAAAAATTCGGGGAACTGGTGGTGGAATAATTTTTCGCCAGCCCCTACCCAGCCCGTTGTAGATTAGGAACTCACTAACTTCAAACAGAAAGACAAACTCATGAAAACAATCAATCGTCACAAACGAAGTTTTTTGCATAGCCTCATCGTCCTCACCATTGCCGCAGTTGGCGTTGCGCAGGCCAACTACTACGTAGCGCGCAACGGCATTAATACGGATACCACCCCCTTCACGAGCTGGAGCACCGCGGCCAGCAACATTCAGGATGCGGTCACTGCGGCGACCAATGGTGCCACGGTATGGGTCGGGGCGGGAACCTACAGGCTACCACCCAACGCGATCAACTATCTCGGCTCGAATGTAGTTTACATCACCAAGTCGCTGACCTTGCGCAGCGAAAGTGGAAACCCGGCAGACACCATCATCGATGGTGACGGAACCAATCGCGGCATCGCTGTGGTTTATACTACGGGGGAAAGTTTTACGCTCGATGGGTTCACCATCGCCAACTGCTTTGCCACCAATCAGGGCGGCGGAATTTCCGTAGATGCGTCTTGGCCGCGTCTCCATATCAACAATTGTATTATCCGTGACAACATTGTAGCCCCGGGCACCAAGTCTCTGGGTGGCGGTCTCTATGCTTACCGTGCGCTTCCATTCTCCGTGCTGATGACTGACTGCATCCTGCGGAATAATCGTGCCCTGTCGAATGAGTCCGACCCCAAAGTCTGGGGCGAGGGCGGTGGAGCCTACATCAACACCGCCAATGTGAACACCTCGGCCGATTCCGGGGGTTATTTTGTGAACAGTCTGTTCGAAAGTAACTCGGCGGCACGCGGTGGAGGAGTCAACTTCAGGCAGAGCGGTGCAAACCATTTTAACCTGACCAACTGCGTGTTCCGGAACAATAGAGCCTCGCCGACTGTCGACGCCGGTTACGGTGGAGGCGGAATCCACAACTGGCCCGGTGGGGTACGGATGTGGAATTGCCTGCTCGTTGGAAACTATGCCGCTTCGTCTGGAGGTGGTATCTACAATCAGAAGACTCAGGTGCCGCTCGAGATGTATAACTGCACGGTGGTCAGTAATTCATCGGCGAACGCTGGAGCTGGTGCCGGCGTACATTGTCGAAGTTTAGTTACTGACTACGTTCTCATGTACAACTGCATCGTGCGATCGAATAGCTTCGTCGATGTCTTTCTCGGAGGAACATCGGCGAGCCACTTTGTCCACTCTTCCGTTTCCACTAATAATTATACAGGTATTCGAGGGTTAACGCCTCCTGCGCTGCCTAATTACGTGTGGGGACCCAATAGCATCACCGCTGACCCGAAGTTCGTCGATTTCGCAGGACAGGATTTTCGTCTGGCCAAGGACTCGCCCTGCCTCAACACGGGAACCAATCAAACGTGGATGATCGGAACCGCCGATCTCGACGGCAATCCGCGTATCGACAGGATAATTGGCCAAGTCGACATGGGCTGTTACGAGCGCATTTATCAAGGCTTGCTGATCACGATTCGGTAAGCCCAAGAAGTATAAACCAGCATCCACCCTACTCTTCTACGTCCTTGTAATACCGTTCGTCGCCAACCTCAGTCTGGAGACGATGAAGTTCGTCTTCTCCTGTTTTCTAGGCTTACTTTTAGGGGAGGAAAAGCTAACGTTTTAGCTGTTTTAATTGCGTTAGCGTAGACCCTTTTAGAATTAGCAAACGGCGCGAAGATCCCTAAGCGAGTGAGTACATACCGTACACCGTTAGCAATAAATTTATAAACTGGGTATCCAACTACAACAAGGAGGAAGACATGCAGAACAAAGAAAGAATTAAAATCGGTTCGCGACGGGAATTGTTTGTTGATGATTTAATGGTTGCATCCCTCACCGGCGGCGCACGGCGCATGATGCACGCTCCACAGCCGCGCGAAATTGCCATGGTTCATGATCGTGCGTGGGAAGGCAATACCTGCGGCTATTTCACTTTTTTCCATGACGGACCGGGCGTACGGGCTTATTACCGCGGCTCACAGAGCAATCCACGCATCGGCGGCGGATCGAACAACCATCAATTCGCCTGTCTGGCCGAAAGTGATGATGGTATCCAGTGGCGCAAGCCCGCTCTGCACACGATATCCTTTCAAGGGTCTACGCTGAACAACATCGTGCATGATGGTGCTGCGCGGCATAATTTCGCACCGTTTAAAGATACCCATCCCGGTTGCCCGGAAGACCAGCGCTATAAAGCACTGGGCGGGAGCAGAAGCGGCCTGATCGCTTACGGTTCCCACGACGGCATCCACTGGAAACTGATCACAAAAAAACCGGTGATTACGGATGGCTTTTTTGATTCGCAGAATCTGGCGTTCTGGGATGAGGCGCACGGCCTGTACCGGGCTTATTACCGTGATTTCAGAGGGTGTACATCCAAGGACGGCCCCAGTGGCAGCAAGGGTGGCGGCACTCAAGGTGTGCGGGAAATCAAGATGGCGACCTCTCCAGATTTCATCAAGTGGACGAAGGGAAAGTGGCTTGATTACTCCGGTGCGCCGTCGGAGGAATTGTATACCAACCAGGTCATGCCCTGTCCGGGAGCACCGCACCTGCTGATCGGACTCCCCACCCGCTTCCTGCCAGAGCGCGGACAGATTGTCGAAGGCCTGCTCATGTCCAGCCGCGACGGACTCACGTTCCAGCGTTGGAACGAGGCGCTGCTGCGCCCCGGATTGAATCGCGAACGCTGGGGCAACCGCAGCAACTACATCTGGAACGGTATTATTGAAACGCCCTCCGATCTGCCGGGAGCACCGAGCGAATGGTCGATCTACTCCACCGAGGGATATTACGAGGGGGCACAATGCCACACGCGACGCTTCTCGTTGCGCGTGGACGGATTCGTCTCCGTTAATGCACCCATGAGCGGAGGCGAACTGCTTACGCCTACGCTGACTTTTGCAGGCAACCGGCTCTTGTTGAATTGCTCCACAGCCGCGGCCGGTTCGATTCGGGTTGAACTTCAGACACCGGATCAGCAACCGATCAAGGGATTTGAATTGAACAACTGCGTGGACATCTGGGGGGACACCATCGAACATCAGGTTGCCTGGAAAGATAACCCGGAACTCGGCAAACTGGCCGGTCAACCTGTACGGTTGAAATTTTCAATGGCTGATGCGGATCTGTACAGTTTTCGCTTTGCGGAAGCCAAAGAAAGCGTGATCAGCATACGGTAAATAGACGTTACTAAAAAGGAAGAAAAATGACCGCGATTTTTATAGGCTCGCGTCGCGAGCTTTGTTGGGATGACTACCTGATCGACACCTCCCGCACGACTGCGGAACTGGTGCTGCACTCGCCGCGTATTGAGGAAATCGTGTTGGAACACGATGCGCCATGGGAGGGCGACGGCTGCAACAGCCATTCCATCGTCAAAGACGGCGACCTCTATCGCCTGTACTATCTCGCTTGGGATATGCGTTGTATGCATGAAAAACGGCAGTCCCCACGTCTGGTGTTCTGCTACGCCGAAAGCCGCGACGGCCGACACTGGGATCGGCCGTCGCTCGGACTTCGCGAATGGGATGGTAACCGAAACAACAACATCATTCTCGATCCCGAAAATTGCGAACTGAATGACATGATCTATGTCTTCCTCGACGATAACCCCGCCTGCCCGCCAGAAGAAAAATTCAAGGCGGTTGGCTGCGATCAGAACCACGCCCTTTCCTGCTATCTCAGTGCCGACGGCCTTCAATTCCGTAAAGGCTGGCAAATGCTTGCGCCCGGAACCGGCAAGTTTGACACGCACAACATTGCTCTCTGGGTGCCCGAAAAAAATGCCTATATGGCCTTTATCCGCGACTTCCATGACCGGCCCAGTACCTACGGAAGCACGGATGAATGGAACGCGAAGATTCGCGACGTCCGCTGGTCGACATCCCCCGATTTCCGAACATGGACTACACCGCAGCCGCTGGATTTTGGCGGTGGCGAGGACTACTCGCTGTATACCAACGCCGTCCAGCGCTACCCCCGTGCGCCGCACCAGTTCATTGGCCTTCCCACACGTTATGTCGAGCGCAAGAACTGGACACCCAACTACGACCAGCTCGCGGGGGCCGAGGTGCGCCGCCTGGTCATGCGCGGTGGCCCACGTTACGGACTCGCCACGACCGACTGCGTATTCATGACCTCACGCGACGGCCAGCACTGGCATCGGTTCGACGATGCCTTCATCCGCCCGGGCATCGAACGGGTAAACAACTGGGTGTACGGCGACGGTTACCCCGCGCCTGCGCTGATCGAGACACCATCCCCTCTAGAGTATGCCCCGAACGAGCTGTCTCTTTTCTGCTTCGAAAATCACTGGCGCATGATTCCCGCGATCCTGCGGCGTTATACCCTGCGCATGGACGGTTTCGTCTCGCGCCACGCAGGCTACGCCGAGAAACGAATCGTGACGAAGCCCTTCGTGTTCGACGGCACCTCATTGGAACTTAATTTCGCTACATCCGCACGTGGTTTCATCTATGTTACATTGCATGGACCGAACATGGTGCTGCAGTCCTGCGAACTCTTTGGTGATACGCTGGCGCGCACCGTTTCGTTCGACGGAGACCTCGCCTCCCTCTCCGGAAAAGAAGTGGTCATGGAAATGAGGATGAGCGACGCGGATATCTATTCATTTCGTTTTGTAAATGGTGGGTAGGAAGCCAGTCACCGGGACGCTCCAGAGCTACAGAGAAGCGAGTTTTGAGTAGCGAGTTGCGAGTTGTTGGGGTTGACAAGGTGTTAGCCAATTCCCTTCCGGCTTCCTGTGCGAAGCTAACCCACCGAGCTAACCACTAAAACCTAGGGCCTAATCCTGTGACAGAGAATAAATAAAAAATTTGTGTTGACTTTATCATGAGATATTATATAGAATAGCCGCATAACAAAGAAAAGAGTTAACCGTCAGACGATTAGCGATTCAGATTAGAAACTTAAAAAACGCTGTGAACGGTTCCCTTAATACAGACCGTGAATGGTTAAAAAAACGGAGTTCGTAGATGTCTTCTTATCGTTTAGGTCAAGGTAAATGGGTCTTCATTGACTGGGAGGGGATCTGGCCGGGATATGGAGCGGATCAACAAGGCCGCGACCTGCCATTTGGGTTTTTAATGCCCTACGGAATCGAGATTCGGGCGCATAAGCCGCGGTTAGACCCCGATGCAGTGCTGGCGGCGGAACACCCATGGGAGTCCCGTGGAGTTCATGCATGGACGACGTTTCTGGAAGACGGGGGACGGTTCCGTTGCTGGTATCACGTGCCGTTGAAGGGCGACGTTGCGCTAGGTTATGCCGAGTCTCAAGATGGGGTACATTGGAGCAAACCTATTCTGGGTCTTACAAAACATGAGGGTTCGACACAGAACAACCTCGTCGCGTTGCCGTCACGCGGCGGTGTTGAGCAGTCGCACCATGTATTTATCGATCCGTCCGCGCCGCCTTCAGAACGCTACAAAATGGTCAGCTCCTGTGAATCCAGGGATGCGTTGGCCCTGTATGGAGCGGTCTCTGCGGATGGGCTCGTTTGGAATCCTCTTCCCGGCGATCCTGTTATTTTAAAAAACCGCGCTGACACCCAAAACATCTGCGCATACGATGAAGAGCTGAAGAAATACGTGGTGTTTACCCGTCAGGCGGGCTTTGCGGGCCACCGCGGCATCAACCGGGCGGAATCATCGGACTTCCTCCACTTTCCACCTTCCGAACCTATTTTCACATCGACTCCTCTCGAACCTCCAGACTGGGACTATTACACCAACGGGTACAGCCGCTGGCCGGGAGCCGTGGGTGCCCATGTGATGCGCTTTTCCGTTTATCACCGTACGCAGGACACCGTCGATGTGCATCTGGCGATCAGCCGCAATGGACGGATCTGGCACCGCCCGCTGGGACGCGATGCCTGGGTTGACGACACGCCCCCATTCCCAGCACCTTACCGCACCCTGTATGCCTGCGCAGGGATTCTGCGAACGGCACCCGGTGAATGGTCGACCTATCTCAATGTCGCTCCCGAAGGACACAATCAGAAAGGCCCGCGCACACCTCGCAAAATTCTGCGTGCCGTATCGCGGGAGGATGGCTTTGTTTCTCTTTACGCGAAAGATCGCGGCGAATTCTTTACACTAGACTTTAATCTGGATGCCGACCGCATTCTCTTGAATGTTCGTACGGGAGTTTCCGGATTCGTGCGCTGCGCAATCTTGGCAGCAGATGGGGGCACCCCGGAGCAGACCGTAACGACTTCGCAACATCCGGTGCCCGTCTATCGAGGATTTACTCTGGAAGACTGCGCCATGATTCGGGGAGATCATATAGACATTCCCTTATCCTGGAAGGCAGACCTCCGCCAACTGCGCGGTAAATCAATCCAGTTACAGTTCGAGCTGTTTAACGCGGACTTGTATGCAATTGACTTTGTCAAAGATCGAAAAGACTAAAGCATGGTTCACTAACCGGAAGGAAAAATAAAACGTATGATCAAGCAACTATTTTTAGGGTTTTGCATGGTCGCTGCGTCCGTAGTACTGGCGGCAGATCCCGTGGACGAACGGGAGGCTGCGATTCGATTGGCTGCCGACGGCAAGCTGGAAGCGGCATACTCCCGCTTTCTGTCGCTGGCGGAAGCCGCCGATACACCCGCGCGGCAATCGGAGCTGACCGTTCGCGCCGCATTGGCCGCCGAGCAGCTCAAGCGCACGACGCAAGCGATGAGCTTGGCGGAACGTGTCCCGTTGGTGCCTTTAGCCGCCTTCTGCCGGATGCAACTGTTCAGTGAGAGGCGACAGTTCCAGGCGCTCTGGGACGCATACGCGGAGGAAGCGATCACCGCCTGGACGAACTCCGTCGATGCGAAGGCGTTCGCGGATCTTCCGCCGATTTCTCCCGACATTGTCAGCAGTGCAGAAAGTGTCATGGGCAATGCTTTTCGTATGCGCGGCATCGCCGCCAATGCGTTGAACCGGACTGAGGCGGCTGTGAGCGACTTGCGTCAAGCTGCAGACCTGATCCCTCCCGGCTACTGGGGTGGCGGGGCGCTGGCCGAATTGGGCCGCATACTCTGGAAAAAATGCGGTGAACCCGAAGCGGCACTGCTCGCCTACCAACGGATTCTCGACAATGATCACTACCGCTGGCACCCCACTTCCGCAGCCTTGTCCATGGTGGATATTTTGCTGGAACGCGGCTCGGCGGCGGATGCGATGGAGGTTTTGAAACGCTTCCCTCTGGAAACGACGCACAGTGCCTGGCACGGAAAAATGAATGGCGCACAGGGACGTGTGCTGGAGGCCCTGGGACGGAACGCAGAGGCCCTCGCATGCTATCGGGAAGCACTGACTCAGCCTCCTGGAATCGGACTCGCCAGTGCGGTTCTGTCGGACGGCGAACGACGCGCGTTCGAGGCAGACATCGTGCGCTTGACGCTTGCTGGCGGTGGCCAGATGATCCTCGCCGCAGAAGGCAAAACAGAGTACCAGATCGTGCTGCCCGATACGTTCCCACACGCACGCTTGGAACTCTTGTTACGCGATACAGCGGCACTGATGCAGCGCACCTTTGCCACGAACGGGTTTGCAATCGCCGTCGTCGCCGAGAGCGAGCGCGATTCCAGCCGCCCCGGCATCTTTCTAGGCGACACGGCGTTTGCCCGCGCGCAGGGCATCGTACTCGACACCTTGGAAGGTTGGGCTTATGTTCACAAGCTCGTTGGCCGCGACCTGATCATCGCCGGCATCGACCGCTGGCTGCCCTACCCTGATGGCGAGGAGTATTCGCTTTATCAGCGACGGCTCGGTGCACGGCTTGGAACGACCAAAGGCGTGACGGACTTCCTGTATCACTATGCTGGGGTTCGTTTCCTGTCGCCTTACGGCGATACGGGAATCGCGTTTCTCCACACACCGACGATCACCGTGCCGAACACCCTCGATTGCCGCATCGAACCGAAGCTGCGCTTTTTCTTCGAAGGTTATTTTGGGCAGCGGGGTGCATACGGACTGAATGAAGTCGGGTTTTACATGATAGCCAATAATTTTCTGCCGAATACCGATTTCGACTTTTCGCCGCATTCCTACTCCCGGGCCGTCACGCGGGAAACCTACGGCGAAAGCCATCCCGAGTACTTTGCATTACTTGGCGGTAAACGCCATACGGAGGGGGCTGGACCCGCGAGTTACTGTATCTCCAACCCCGGGTTTCAAGAGCTGGTGTATCAGGATATGCTGACGCATCTGGATATGGGTTTCGATGCGACGTTCTTGGGGCATCAGGACTCTTTTCTACCCTGTCAATGCGATGCCTGCCGGGCTCTGTACGAAACCGGTGACGACTGGGGCGAAAAGCTCTGGCGGCTTAATCGCGACCTAGCTGAGCGACTGCTCAAGGATAGGCCCGGCAAAACCGTCTATATCAGTTGTTATGGTCCGACTATCAAGCCGCCTCAAACATTTCACGAATTCCCGGATAACATCGGGATCCTGCTTTGCAACATCAGCTCCGAGTTCCTTAACTCCTGGAAACCCTATCGGGTGCCGAAGGGTTTCATTTCCTATCAGTATATTTTCGGATTTTACAAACCGTTGGCGTACATGCCGCATCAATCACCGCAACGCGTGGCACAGTTGGCGCGGGATCTGTACAATTTTGGCATCAAGGGAATTTTCATGGATGGTTTCGGGCATTCTTTCGGGTTGGAAGGACCGACCTACTACGTCTACGGCCGGATGTTCGACAATCCTGAAACGCAACGTCCGGTCGACCTGCTCAGCGAGTACTACCAGAGTGCCTTCGTGGAAGCGGCTGCACCGATGGCGCAGTTCTTCGACCGGTTGCACCACGCGCTTCAGTTTCACGGCGATATGCCATGGAGTTATCGCGATCCATCCGGGCGCGGGCGTCTTTTCATTCAAAATATTCAGGATCGAATGCGTTTGCTGACATTTATGTATCCCCCCGCGGTGCTGGCGGATCTCGACGCGCGTCTGGCGCAGGCGGACGGTCTGGCGACGGATGCCAAGGTGAAAGCGCGCCTAGCGCTCGTGCGGCTTGAATTCGAACACTTACGCCATCTCGCCCTAGTGGCGAATACCGATGTGGGTTATCGCCTGCAACCCGACCTCGCCGCACGCGACCGGCTTCTGGATGCCGTGGCGAGTTGGCAGGAGTACTACCAGACACTTGCGAAGGCAGTCAAAACAGGTACCACCACCGTGGCCGGGTGGCCCGAGCATCGCCCGTTCCATGGCCATGGCGTCTCGTCGCAGTGGAACGAACCGCCGTTTAACTGGGATGTTGCAGAGATGCGCGCCGCGCCCCCGGCGGATGCTGCCCGGCTGATCGCGCTGCCGACCGCGTCGATACCGGGCGCAATGGATTCCAGTTGGGCCGATGTACCCGCCTCGCGGATGCAGCCGCCAACCGGCATTCGCGCAAGCCTGACGCAGCAGACGAGCGTTCAGGCGCGGTACGACCGTGAACGACTCTATCTGCGTTTCGAAGCTGACTTACCGCCAGCACTAAGGGCCTTCGCTCCGATTCCTGACGACGGCAACACAGCCGGTCGTGAAGCACTGGACATTGTGCTCGACCCCTTTGGCGCACGTGAACGATTCTACCGGTTCGTCGTAGGGCCCGATGCCGAGCCGCGCTACGATGCCGCGCGCGGGTTCATCACCGACACGGTACATCCCCTGTTCGGAAAGAACGATCCGGCCTGGAGTGCCGACTGGCGCTACGAAACGCAGCGCGATCCGGTTACCGGGCGGTGGGTGGCACTGGTCTCGATTCCTTTCGCCGCGCTGGCGGTCGATCCGCCGGTTGAAGGCACAGTCTGGCATGGCAACTTCGGCCGAACGCATGTTGTGGGCGACGGTCCGGTCGAAGCCGCAGTCTGGTCTCCCACCCGACGCATCGACGAACCGGATACCTTCGGCGCGATCCTTTTTTCGGATGCCGATGGACTGGCAGGTGTCGCCAAGCACCCGCTCCGTCAACTGCGGGAAACGATCTATCAACAGACGTTCGAAATTCCCGAGGAATGGCGCAAGCTGAAGAACACCGTGCCGTTGACCGAACCCTGGCAGTTTCAGGCTGATCCGATGGAGATCGGTGTAAAAAACGTCTGGTCTGCGATCGAGCCGGTGGGTCGCTGGATGCCGATTGTCGTGCCGGCCTTCTGGGCCGAAACGACAGTGGGCGATTATCTGGGCACAGGCTGGTACCGTACGCGATTCAAGCTGCCCCCCGACTGGCGGGGCAAGCCAATACGCTTGTTGTTCGGCGCAGTGGACAAGCAGGCGTGGATCTATGTCAACGGCGAACAAGTCCGTGAGCATACGATCGAATCGGAAGGTAAGACCGTCGATGCCCTTTGGGATCATCCATTTACAGCGGAGGTCGCGCCGGAGCGGTTGAAACCCGACGACTGGAATATTCTAACGGTTCGCGTCTACTCCTCACGAGGCAATGCGGGGATCTGGCGACCGGTGCTGGTGCAGGGAGGGACAGGAGAGTGAACGTGCTTGAGTGAGGGCGTCGCGGTACGCCTTTTCAAGTAACCGAGGGAGCAAGGTTCCTGTTAAACATGAGGTGGATTATGAAAAAGAGTTATTGGTTTGGATTGAGTCTCGTAATCGGGTTGTCGGTTGGTGCTTTGGGTGCCGACTACTACGTGGCGCAGAATGGGCAGACGCCCGGCGACTTCAAGAGTTGGGCAAGTGCCGCCAGCAACATCCAGGATGCCGCCGATGCGGCGGCTCTCAACGACACCGTGTGGGTGGGCCCCGGCCACTACGTCGCGATGCCCAATGCGACGAACTACCTGGGCCTCAACGTTGTGTACCTCAACAAGCCGCTCGTTCTGCGCAGCTCCGATGGTGCCGCCAGCACGGTCATCGACGGCGAGGGCACCCATCGCGGCATCGCAACGTACTACCCGGTGCAAGGCACCAATCCGTTCGTGATCGACGGCTTCACGATCTCGAATTGCTATTCCGCGGCCGCAGGCGGTGGCGTGCGTTTCGATGACACAGCACCGTATGGGGGTAAGTCCTGCATCGTTCGCAATTGCGTCATTCAGGATAACGTGTCGTTGGAGTCGGGCGGCGGAATCCATGCCGGTATCGGTAACACCAGCTATCTGACACTGACGGTCTCGAACTGCGTAATCCGCAACAATCAGGCCACCGGTGCCAACTTTGGGGGCGGCGGCATCTGGAAGGGGGACAGAGGTCTCGTGATCGTGACCGACTGCCTTATTGCCAGCAATACGGCCACGAGCGGTGGAGCTATGATGCTTGCGTATTCGCGTGCACAAATTGACCGCTGCATCATCCGCGACAACCGGGCCACCTCGACCTCGACCATCGGCAGCAAGGGCGGCGGCGGCTTGAATGGCTATGTCATCGGTACGAGCGCTCCCGGCCAGTCCTGGCTGCGGAACAGCCTGCTCTACAACAACACGGCCACTCGTGGAGGCGGAATTCTCCTGGGAGGCGACCCCGATTTCTTCATTCAGAACTGCACAGTGGTCAGCAACACGGCCACAACCGGAGGGGGCATTGTGCTGTACGACCAATGGTCGGGACTGCAAGCGACCAACTGCATCGTCTATTTCAACGCGAACTCGGACCTTGACATTATCAAAACGGCCACTTGGCCGAAGCTCCAATGCAGTTTCGTCTGCACTTCCTCCACCAACAATCTGACTTCCAACATCGGTAACACGACGAACAACCCGCTGTTTGCCAATTTTGCTGCGCATGACTTCCGGCTGACTGCTGGGTCGCCCTGTTTCAATACCGGCACGAATCAGACCTGGATGATTGGCACCGTCGATCTCGACGGCAATCCGCGCATCGACAGGCTAATCGGCCAAGTCGACATGGGATGTTATGAGTACGTCTATCAAGGAGCGCTGATCACGATTCGGTAAGCTATTAACGTTTAAGTAAGGTAAATTATGAAAAAAAGTTATTTCTTTGGATTGGGTCTGGCGTTCGGGTTGACGATTACTGCTTTTGGTGCCGACTATTACGTGGCGCAGAATGGGCAGACGCCCGGCGATTTTAAGAGTTGGGAAACCGCTGCCACCAACATTCAGGATGCCGTTAACGCAACGATCGCGGGCGATACGGTCTGGGTGACCAATGGCATCTACCGGGCGTCTCCGGGGAGCTTGACAAACGTGGTATCCATCGGAAAATCGCTTAGTTTGCGCGGTTGCGGTCCACGCGAAACGGTAATCATTGATGGGGAAAACGCTCGACGGGGCATTCACCTTTTCTCCTCCACCACTTGGCTTCTGGAAGGGCTTACCATTTCCAACTGCACTGCGCTCGAGAAGGGCGGAGGCATCTACCTCTTCATCGAGCGCTATTCAGGCTCATCTGGAACGTTGCGAAATTGCATCGTCATCGATAACAAGGTCGCGCCCAGCACGACCGTCAGTGCTAACGGCGGCGGTCTGTACGCAGACACATTTGATAGATTCTCTTACACCATCTCAAATTGCGTATTTCGCAATAACCAGGCACTGTCCGTAGCGAGCCTCTGGGGCAAAGGCGGCGCTGCTTTCTTGAGTACCCTCACCGGAAGCGGTACGATATACGACACCCTGTTCGAAGGCAATCAGGCCAAGGCGTCTGGCGGGGCTCTTAATTTGGGCTACGGGAGTCCGCATACGCTGGAACGCTGCGCGTTCGTGAGTAACACTATCGCGCCCTACACGGGTTCGGCAGCCCAATCTGGCGGTGCGGTGAATGTAGAGGCGGGTGACAAAATTTCAACCATTATGCGCAATTGCCTCCTGTATAACAACCGTTCGGTATTCTACGGCGGAGCCGTAGGATACCAGGCCACATGGAGTCGAGACCGTCTGTTTGACTTTTATAACTGCACCTTTGTCAGCAACTATGCCGCATTCGGCGGTGCCAACATCTACGTCAGACAACGAGAAGCCGCTCAAGGTTACTCGCCGATGATACGTCTCTACAATTCCATTGTCATGGACGGGTACTACAACAGCCTAACGCTGGCTACCGATCTCGATAGGACGAATCTGGTGTACAACTCCTGTTTTATGCCAGAAAATATCGCCAAGTTGAAGTATGATCCGAGCAACATCCACGTTGATCCGATGTTTGTGGACGCAGAGAAGGGGGATTTTCGTCTCAGAGCAACATCGCCTTGCATCAACGTCGGCACGAATCAGACCTGGATGATCGGAACCGCCGATCTCGACGGCAATCCACGTATCGACAGGCTAATCGGCCAAGTCGACATGGGCTGTTACGAAAAGGTTTTTCGAGGCACAACGATCATGATCCGATGAGAAGGGAGTAGGGCGTAAGGCGTAGGGCGTAGTTTCCGATGGGGACACCTCAGACCCCGCTTAAAGGTAAATTCAGAGGGCAGCGTGGACGCGGCGTCCTCGCCGCGTTTGCCCGAAGGGCTCCCATCCTGCGTCAAAGCATCAAAGCGTCAATTAGTCAAAACTCCCCGACCCGAACCGCCTCTGTTTTACAACCAATACTGTCATACTACAAGGAAGTCGCATGTCAACACAAACCGATCCGGATACAAATTTACCGATGGGGGCGCATCGCAACCCGCTCGAACTACCCCATTTTCCCACCCGCCTCCAGGCCGTGATCTGGCGCAACTGGAGTGTCGTCACGCCCGGCCGGCTGGCTGCGATCTTGCAGACGACGGAGGAAAACATCGCGGCATCAGCCCTGGCGATGGGTCTCGGCGCACCGGCCACTCCGGAGCTGGAACACCTGTGGCTACAGCGCGGCTACATTACCTTGATCCGCCAGAACTGGCATTTGCTACCCTACTCCCAGTTGCTGCAACTGATCGGGAAATCGCCTGAACAGATGGAATATGCACTGAAGGAAGATGACTTTCTCTGGAACAAGCTGGGCGGTTTTAAGCCGGATGCCACGCCAGTGAAATGGGAACTGCTGACCCCCGAGCAGGAGCAGCAGACCGCCAAGCTGCGATCAATTGTCACGAGCACCTTCGGCACGATCCAGCCACCAACGGAACTCCCGTTCGAGTTTCTGAAACACTACGGTCGCCTGTCTGCGTCCGGTCAATCAGCCGACGCGCCCGACCCCGTGCAGGCGGAACGCCTGCGTCACGCACCCCTCAAGCTCGTCTATTCCTACTCTGCCGTCTACGGCGATCCGCTTCTCGATCCGGAGCTGGATCCCTACCCAGACGGTTTGCTTTCTGACCTGGCGGACAACGGAGTCAACGGCATCTGGCTGCAGGGCGTGCTTTACACGTTGACGCCCTGGTTTGGCGAGACCGCGTATTCGCAGGGTCATGCGATACGCATTGCCAATCTGAACCGTCTGATCGAACGTGCGGCGCGATACGGTATCGGCGTCTACCTTTACCTCAACGAGCCCCGTGGCATGCCGCCCGAATTCTTTAGGGATCGCCCCGACTGGCGAGGCAGCTTGAACAGCCACACCAACCTGCAAGCCATGTGCGCGGCCACACCGGAGGTTCTGGACGCCCTGCGAGACGGCGTTAGCGATTTATTTCGCAAAGTGCCGGAGCTGGCGGGTGTATTTACGATCACCATGTCCGAGAACCTCACCCACTGCCAGTCGAAGGCGTTTAGTGCTCAGTATCCGTCCTGCCCGCGTTGCGCCAACCGCCAGACCTACGAGCTTGTGGCGGACATCAACAACGCAATCGCCAAAGGCGCGCACGCCGCCGCGCCCAACGCTGATGTCATCGCCTGGACGTGGCAATGGAATCCCGATTGGGCGGCCAATGTGTTGATGAACCTGAACAAGGATGTGACGCTGATGTGTACGCATGAAGATTACCTGCAGACGGAGACGCAGGGCATACGCGGACGCGTGGGTGATTATGCTATGTCCAAAATCGGTCCAGGCTTCCACGCTGAGGAACTCTGGCAGTTTGCAAAAAAGCTCGGCCTGAAACGTCTGGCCAAGATCCAGATGAACAATACCTGGGAGTGTTCGGCTGTCCCTTACCTGCCAGTCCCCTTCCTCGTTAAACAAAACTTTCGCAATCTGGAAGCGCGTGGCATATCCGGCGTGATGGCGGGATGGACGCTAGGCGGATATCCGGGAGGAAACCTGCTTCTGGCCGAGCATGAACCCGAAGCGCTGGCCGATGCGCAGTTTGGCTCCGCCGCGCCGCACGTCATCCGCGCCTGGCAGTTATTCGGCGATGCATTCGCGCATTTCCCCCTGCACGGCGCGTCGATGCTGTACCGCGGGCCGCAGAATTACGGGCCGATGAATCCCCTGTATGGCACACCATCAGGCTATCACTCGACCATGGTAGGATTTCCATACGACGACATAATCTCTTGGCGTGGCATTCTGTTTCCGCCGGATGTTTTCGAGGAGGAGTTCCGTATTCTCAGTGAAGGATGGCTTGCCGGTGTTGACATCTTGCGCAAGGTGTCGCCGACGCTAACCGAGATCTACCGACCCGCCTTCGAGGATCTCCTGCGCGTTGCGCAGGCCGCCGGCTGCCATTTCCGAACGACCTATCTGCAGCTCAAGTTCATCCGCATCCGCGACGCTGAACGTACGCCCGATATCCTCCAGCAGATGCATGCCATCGTGGATGAGGAAATCGAGTTGGCAAAAACACTGCTCGGCATCATGCGGCGAGATTCACGTATCGGCTTCGAAGCCAGCAATCATTATTACTACACAGAACAGAGCCTGCGGGAAAAGATTTTGAATTGTGAACAGGTGCGGCAGGTGCTCGACACCGAGGGAACATTGAAGTAACATACGTGTCATCCCGTAGGAAAACCTTGGGAGGACTTTTAACCAAAACAACAGTCTCATCACTTATGCGGATCCGTTCCTAAATTAACAAAACAAAACGGTGCAGAAGACAGAGACTTTTTAACGACAAAGAAGAGATATAATCATGGATAATCGAGTGACACAACCAAACGGGGACAGTGCTGGAGGCTATCTTAATCAAGCGGAAAGCGCATTGCGTCTCGAGCAGGTTAGAAAATTGCTAGCCGCCAAGAATCTGGATCTGGCTTTAATCTACTATGACGAATTCAATATCGGCAACGGTTGGTATCTGACCGGCTGGTGTCCTCAATTCGAAAGCGGAGCAGTCCTAGTTCCACGCGTTGGCAAGCCGATGTTGCTGGGCGGGCCTGAAAGCGAACCGTTCGCAAAAATGGACAGTGCCATTAAGGAGACACGCAACTTTACGGTGTTCATGGTGCCGGACGAGGAATATCCGAACGCGACCATCATCGGATTCTCGGATTTGTTTGCAGAGCTGAGTGCCGAACTTGGAAAAGTCCACCAGATTGGACTGGTAGGAGCTGGCCGAATGCCAGCCGAATGTTACCGCCAGATCGTCGAAGGTTTTAAAGGCGTGAAGTTGGTCGACATCACGGCAGACTATCTCCAGTTGCGTCACATAAAATCTGCATGGGAGCGGGAACAGATTCGCGCAGGATTCAAGCTAGCTGATTTGGCATACGATGCCATGCTGAAAGAAGTTAAACCGGGAGCGACTGAGATACAAGTGGCAGCAGCGGGCGAATACGCAACGCGTAGCCGAGGTGCCAGCGGATTTGGATTCAGCGCGATTGTCGGTAGTGGGTTGCGTGCGAACGCAGTTGTGCCAACGGCCAGCTCCAAACCGTTACAATCAGGCGAACTCGTGATGGTAGGTCTCGCCCCCAAAGTGCGTGGGTATGCTGGCGTTTTCGGGAGTGTCCTGCCAGTGGACGGGAAGTATACGGCGAGCCAGAAGATTTGCATGGGGCACCTCACCGAAGCGTTCCGTCTGACAAAAGCCCAGCTCATCGTGGGCAAAACCGGACGTGAGATCGATGCGCCAGCGCGTGCCTATTTTGAAAAGCACGGGTTGACAAAGTATCTCGTTTGCCCGTTTGTACACACCATCGGACTGCATGAGGCCGAGGCACCGTTTTTCGGGCCGCTGAGCGATGATATTCTCAAGCCGGGAATGACAGTGTGCGTCGATGTCAGTTTCTTCGGACATCCTGAATGGCATGGTGTACGTATCGAAACCGGCTTTGAAATCACGTCGGAGGGCGCAAAACCGTTCAGCGAAAAAATGGACAAAATTTGCTCAGCGCATTTTTGACAGAAAGATCATGAAACCAATCATTGATGACGACAGCACAGAGGTTCTCCTCGAGCAGAAAGGAAGTGAGTGGAGCAATACTTCCATGAGCATCACGCTCAAATCGGAGAGAACCAGACAAGGCGATATCATCGCACTTCAACTGGAGTTGAAAGCAGACCTCTACATTGGCTTTGTCGGCATCGACCTTGGACCTCTCCAAATCTCGGAGACGGATAAAGTTCTCATTGATAGGCCAGGTTTCATCGAGAAGAGCGGCGTTGTTTCGGCGACTACGGCTTCTCAGGAAAAACTGGAATCATCTTTTGTTGCGGTACTGGCCCAAGGAAACGGGAGCGCACACCTGGCCGGGATCGGAGCACTTCATGACGAGGCCTCGTCTATTGCCATTGCCGACGACTCCTTTCGTGTCGGCTTTAAGCTGAAGAGACTGCTTCCGGCAGGGACTTATCAGTACAAAATATTTACTTGTTCTGGAGACGACCCCTTGCAGCTACTGCAGCACTATGGAGCGTTTATAAAGACGTTCGGCAGGAAACCTGGACAGCCACCAAGCGGCTGGAACAGTTGGGATTTCTATGGTGCTGCTGTTAGCATGGACGTTGTTGAGCAGGAAATGCAGGCACTTGGGCGGATGAAATGTAGGAGCAAACTGGAGTATCTGACCCTCGACATGGGGTGGGAAGAAGCTTGGGGAGATTGGATCCCGAACCGGAAATTTCCCGAGACGTTTAAGGCAATCAGTTCCCGAATTATTCAAGCCGGCTTCAAACCCGGCATTTGGCTCGCTCCCCTGCATGTAAGCATGTTTACCCAACTGGCGCGGTATCGGCAGGATCTCTTTCTGAGAAACAAAGACGGGAGTTTAATCATTGAGAATGGAGACTCGCCCATCGGACCTGTTCTGCTCCTAGATTTTACTTTGGCGGAGGTCAGAGAACTCGTTGGAAGTTGGTTCAGGGAAATGCGCAACAGTGGATTCGACCTGTTTAAAATTGATTATCTCTACAGTCGGTATCTTGGCCTTCAGGAAAGCTCCCGAACGGGTATCAACCGAGTTGCGTTCACTCGTCTGATCTATCAGACGATCCGTGACGCTGTCGGGCAGGATGCTCATATTGTCAATTGCGGTGGCAGCAAGGAAGCCGCTATCGGTCTCGTCGATAGCAGTCGCGTTTCGATGGATATCCACAACTTCTGGGGGCACATCAAGAACAATGCTAGACAAATCGCCAATTCATTCTGGCTTAACCGCAACGCCTGGCACAATGATCCGGACTTCGCCATTATCAGACACACGGGGAATACGGATGCCCCTTACCTCAACATGCCGTACACCATGAAATCGCTGACGGATGGCAGTGGTTTCTGGATGGCAGGGCCGGAAGCAAACGAAGAGGAACTAAAAGTCTGGCTAAGCATGGTGAGATTGAACGGCGGGTCATTGTTTTTCGCTGACTCCATTCATAAGCTTAGTGCTTCGGGGAAAGCAATGATCGACAAGCTATTTCCAGGTCTGAACGGATCCGCCATCCCTCTTGACCTGTTCGAAAACAGCCCGCCATCCTATTGGCTGGCGCAAGAGGAAAAGACTCCGACGCTCGGCATCTTCAACTGGAGCGACTCTCCTCAGACATTCACTTGTCCTGATGCGGTTACAGCAAAGAAAGGTAGGGATTTCTGGACGGGTGAGACCATCGACATGAGGAAAGAGCTGAGTCTCCAACCCCACACCTGTCTTCTGATTGAATACTGACGAGAGGAGAAATTGCGAGTTGCATGTGTCGAGGACTAGAAAAAAACAATGTCGCGTCATGTTGCCGCTGTTTCATAATAATCTGGTGCTTCTGGGTTTTGCGTGTGATTTCTTCTTTGTCGCGAGCTTTGTCGCGAGCTTTGTCGATTCATTTTCTGCCCTTGAATCCGCAATTTTC
>CAZKJH010000064.1:0-21607 GCA_964553035.1 uncultured Lentisphaerales bacterium
TAACGTTTAATTGCAAAATGCCGGAAAACTTCGGCGGCTATTTT
This sequence comes from uncultured Lentisphaerales bacterium, assembly GCA_964553035.1. Lineage (GTDB taxonomy): Bacteria > Verrucomicrobiota > Kiritimatiellia > RFP12 > UBA3636 > JBBQIY01. The sequence goes on from CAZKJH010000064.1 coordinate 45, forward strand.
CGAATTGACCGTTCCAGCACGGCTGGAGGCATCGTCTCGTTCATGGGAAGATTCGAGGGCGACGGCTACTTGTTAGCGAGTGGCGTCGGTGAGGTGGAGCTGGGCGCTTCCAATTCCTTCAGTTACGTGAACAACTTCCTCGGCGGCGAGCTTGTGGTAAAGCAACCGCATGCGCTGGGTGATGGTAACTTCAATAACAATGGAGGCAGCATGCTCTCGCTCTCGACAAACGCGAATATATATGGCGACTTATCCCTCTCCTCCGCAATGAATCTCCGGCTCAAAGATTCAGGGACTAACGACGTTACGCTGACTATCGCCAAGCGGTGCTACCCGCTCTATAAGATAACGGTTCAGCCCAACGCGGGGACCAGTACCGGTGACCTCATCATTCGGCTGACGGGTGCCAGCGACACACATCAGGCGCAGTGGACTCTCAGCACGAATAGTACGCTCGTGTTCGCCGGCTCCGCAGTGCATTGGGGGGCGGGTGCAGACGATAACGGCTCGATCATCGGGGGTGGATCGGTGCTCATCGACAGCAGCGGAAAGGTTTACTGCGATCCCACCAACGCTTATACCGGCGGCACTACGATAAAGAACGGGATCTTGTATATCACGGCCGACAACCGGCTTCCCGTTGCCGGCGATCTCGTTATCGAGTCTGGCACCACCTTTAATCTGGGTGGAAAAAATCAGACGCTGGGAGGTTTGTCTGGAAACGGCACGGTGAGTTTACAGACCGGTGCGAGTTTTGGTACCCTGACCGTTAATGGTATGCTGGAGCCGGGTATGGGTGCCGGCACATTGACAATACTCAACGATGGCGAACTGGTTCTTGGCGCCTCCTCTACATCCTTGTTCGAGTTGGACTCGCTGAGCGGGTCAAACGACAAGGTGGTATTTACTACGGCCGGAGGGACTGAGGGGGATCTAACGCTCGGCGGCACGTTGCAGATTGAGAACCTTGGCGGGCTGGAAGTCGGCAGCTATAAGCTGTTTGATGTGCTCTCAAGCAGCGTGATTTCGGGGAGCTACTCCAGCATCAACCTGCCGAGAGGCTACAGTGGTTTTCTAACAACCAGCGGTGATGTTGTACTCGAGATCACGGCATTGCCACCCAAGGGCACTATTATTATTGTTCGCTAATGGTCACACACCGGTGTACATAATGCGTATGAATAGCTTTGTAGGAACGCTGGCGATCATAGTGCTGACGCTTCTGTTGAGAGGCAGCGCAGTGGCCGAGCAGAGGGCTGGGGTAGAGCATTCCGTCGATGGATCGTTTTTGTTAAACGGTCAACGGCGGACTGCTGTCATTGTGGCGGCGTCGACCCCGGACAAGCGGGCAGCCCAGACCTTGGCGACGTACATAAAGCGCATCACGGGTGCAGACGTGCCGGTTCTTTCCGAGCCTGCTCCTGATGCGTTCACGATACACGTCGGGCAATCGGATTTCGTGAACAAAATTCTGCCGGGAGGCCTGCACCCGTTCGGCTACATCATAAAACTGATGGACGAAGACAATCTGCTTATTGCCGGACCGCAAGTGTCCGCAACGCATTTCGGGGTTTATGATTTTCTGCATCGTTTCGGCGGCTATCGCTGGTTTGCTCCGGGCGAGCTTGGCGAGGTGGTTCCCAAACGCGAGGTTATCGTCCTTCCTGCACAGCTTGACATTCGCGAGGAGCCAACACTGGAAAGCTACGGCATTCAGGCTCTCAACGAGGTGAATGGGTACTACGCTCGTTGTGAACGTCAAACGCTTGCGCACGGGCACAGCCTTGCCCGCATTCTGCCACCGGCCCAGTATGCCGATGAGCCTGACCGCTTCCCCATGATCGATGGCACGCGATTTGTGCCCCCTCCCAAACTGAGCGGTACGTGGCAGCCGTGCTTGAGTCATCCTGAACTGGCGCGCGTCACGGTGGACTGGGCAAAAAGTTACTTTCAGGAACATCCGTGGATGCGCGGTTTCTCGGCTTGCGTCAACGATGGCGGCGGCGATTGCCAATGCCCTCAATGTGCGGCTCTGGAAAAGAAATACGCCAACCAATATATCCCTTACTACAATGCGGTGAGCGAACTGCTCGACAAGGAACTGCCGGGCAAGTTCATGGATGTTTATGGTTACGGTGCCGGTGGCTCAGGTCGCCCGCCAGAGAATATTCGCGTGGGGTCAAATGTTTTTGTCATGGTCACCGCGCCATTCGAAAAAAATGCGCAGGTACTTCAGGCTTGGGCTGCGGCAGGCACAAAGCATCTGGGTATCTACCAGTTCCTGTACGGCTTTCGTTACCTGGTTCCGCGCCATTATCCACACCTGCTCGGGAACAAGTGGAAAGAGGCATTCAAGCAGTATGGTATCAAGGGCGCATACCTCGAGGCGCACATTAGTTGCTGGCTTTACGATGGCCCGCGATGGTATGTGCTGAATCGTCTGGCGTGGGATATCGACGAGGATATTGACGACATTCTCGACGACTACTTTTCCAACTTCTATGTTGAATGCGCCGCGCCAATGCGCCGCTTCTTCGACCGCATCGAAGCGATCCATGCTCGTAAGGCTGACCCGTTTGCCTTTATTAACGACAGCAGTTCGCCTGCCAACCTCTATGAGTATACGCAAGCAGACGTAGATTTCCTGGATGCGGAGCTGGAAGCCGCACGTTTAACGGCGCGGGACGATCAGGCAGTCAAGCGCGTTGCGCTTTTTTCGAAGATCTGGAGCCTGTCGCGTTTGCCCGTGCTTGCGCGTGTAAGAATCAATCAACTTGATGCACTCGCCATTGAGACGCCTGCCGACGTCGCCAAGGCGCTGGAGATCGCTACCGATGCTTGCCGTATTCTGGAGGAGAAGAAACGCTTCACGCTGACGCCGTGGGAAGAAGAGAACCTCTTAGTCAAAAAATATACACTCCAACAATTCAAAGACCGCATTCAGCAGACGCCCTACGTGGAGAATGCCATTGACAACGCTTTCAACCGAATTGGAGCGGTCTATGCAAAAGCCAATAAGAAGTCCGAAGCTCAGAAACTTTTCACGGATCTGGCCTTGAAGGCGGATTCGTCGCGTCTGGGCGATCTGGCCCGAACCGCCCTTCACCTTTTGGATCATCCGGAGCTGGAGAATGTCGTGCGGGGTGGCGACTTTGAGACCGGTCGTGGTGTTGCGCCGGACGTAAACCAGACGGTACTGATCGAGAAGGGAGAAGGCCCTGACGGCTGGAACCCGTGGCATTTTCAGCAAAGCATCACCCGATTTTACTGGGATGGTTGCGAAACGCACAGCGGAAAACGATCGATTGCGATCGGCATCAATCAGATTATGGGCTGTTTTCAGCAGGGAATTCCGGTCAAAGCTGGCGAGCGATATCGCCTCACGGTCTGGGTTAAGCAAAAATCCGCCGCGGGGGCATCTGTTCGAGTACGTTGGACAGGCCCCGGAGGCTGGCGCGACGAAGGTCCCAACCGCGTGCCGTGGGTGGATCTCAACCTGGAGCCTGGACGAGAAGGATGGCATCAATTGCAAGCTAGTTTTTCCGTGGCGGAAGGCGTGACAGGCGCGAATGTTCTGCTCAGTGCATCGCGTCAGAAAGAGGGAGAAATGACCTGGTTCGATGATATACGCATGGAGAAAATATATTCTCCGGTTTTGCCAAATGAACCCCAGGCAGAATAAAAGAATCAGAGGGATATAGAATGAAACATTTCTTTTTTCTTGGGATGTTTTCTGCTGCTACGGTTTGTTCGGGAAACGAATTGCAGATCAACAGCGAAAAGGATCAGAACGATCAGCTTGTCATCACCCTGCAGAATAAATTTCTGGCCGTGGAAGTCATGCCGGAACGGGGCGGCAGAATCTCTTCATTTATTGATAAACGTTCAGGAAATCAGCATGTGTACTGGCAGCATGATACCAAACAAGGTCTGGGCGGGTTGCTGGACGATCAAGAACCCAGAACGGAGCAAGACTATCACTATAGCATTGAAAAGAATAAGGATAGCCTGTCTCTGGCTCTTTCCTGCCGACAGGAGCATCTCGAATTCTCCAAAACGCTTATTCTCCGGGAAAACAGCCCTCTGATCCGGGCGAACTATACGGTTTTCAATCACAGCCAGAAAAGTATCGGCAGGCTTCAAACTCGAAATTTTGTAGTATCTGGCGGAGGGAAGGTCACTCAGGATGATGTTTATTTTATTCCTATTTCCTTTCTGGGCGTCATTGAATCACCCTATAAGATGATGGCTGGAGTCCCGCTCACGGCTATGGATGGTGGTATCCTGTCCGAACTTGGAGCTCCGTGGAGTGGTATGATCGACACGAAAAAACAATCGGGTCTTGTATTCTATTTCCATAACGATTTTATCCGTGGAATCTACTCCTGGTCTGATTCAGATGTTTTCCCGACCTATGAGTGGTTCGCGAAGGAACTGGAGCCGGGGCATTCGTATTCCTACACCGTCGACTTGATAGCGGTCAACGGCATGACAGGGCTCACGGACGCTCGCAGTGATTATCTACTGGATGTCAAGCCGGTCATCGAGGACGGAAGGCTAACCGCGACTTGGACTTTTTCCGCCCTGAACGACAAAGCGCATCGTGCCACACTCCACGTGAAATTGACGGAAGCGGACTCTGACAGATTCGTTGCTGAAGAAGAATATGACATGACTGCCGTGAAATGCGGAAATGCAGTTTTTGAGGCGCCGGGACAAAAGAATCTTCTTTTAACCTGCCGTATAACCCTTGACGGAAAAATATACCCGGAAAGCCACATCTCGGTAACCCGGGAGACAACAGCGAGTCGGTTTGAGCAGAAGCCTGTCTATGACGTCCCGGTCGGCAGGAATCCGATTGCCGGTTGGGAATACATCGACACCCGGGTGTCTGTTAAGCCGACGAGCGCTGAAAAGAATCGCGGATTTGTTCTTTATGAGGAGACGGTTAAACAAATTGCTACCCCGCTGCAATCCATTGATGTTGACCTCGGCATTAATGAATTCGAATCGCTTCCGATCAACATCTATCCCCTGCTGGATGATGTTGTGTCCGTCCGGCAGACACAATCGGACGGGCCGAAAATAGAGATCCGTATCCAGGAGGATATTCCCAAAACAACAGAGACCTGGAAGAACAACGTAATCTGGAAAAAGCTTCTCGCGCAGCAGTCGGTCAACACGCGAAAAGATAAACCGCAAACCGTGTGGCTGACCCTCGATTCACGCGGATCGAAAAGCGGCAACTACAGCGAGAAACTGCATTTCAGCTCAAGCCAAGGCGATTGCATTCTGAACGTTAATATAAAGATATGGCCGGTTAGAAAAACGAAACGGCGATTTTTTTCAGGAGAAGCCGAGCATCTGGTCAACTATCTGTGTAAAAATGAGAACCAGGAAGGCTGGGATATAGAGAAAGGCCGAACGTTTGTGCGCGACATGGTCGCACACAATATCAACTTTGCCCAGTGGTGTGCCGCCTGGAGGTCAGGAGCCGACGGAGGGCTGCGGTATGACTTCAAATACATCAACGTGTCTGGCAGCAGTCAGTCCTTACTGGATGCAATCAAGGAGAATCCCGAGAAGTTTAAAGGAGGCCCCTTGCCTGAACTTGATCTATCCTACTGGAATCCGGTTCTCTTTATGGTGATTGAAGAAGGAATGACTCATCTTGACGTGATGGCCTCGTATGTGCCAGCCTATTTCAAGGATTTTCATGCCGTGACAAAAATGATTTACGGTCAAGAGATGGGATCGGAATCGCAAGAACATAGCCGGATCAGAAAATGGCTTTGGTCTGAAATCTCCCGTTTTTTTGAGGGGATGGGTTTTTTTGAAAGATTCGCCAAGATAGATGATGAAACGCCGCACGACAAATTCCCCATCTGGAAAAAGGCCGGCGATGAGCTCAAGTCAATCGGGTTTAAGACCTTGATGACGACCTCCAATCCCCTGATCGAATCGGGAAAGTGGTCACGATCTATAAACCCCAGCCTCGACTGGTGGCAGATCGGTTCCGTGAATCCTGAGAATATCGAGGCTAGGTTGAGCGCAGGGGATATCGACGCGGACGACCTCCTCTGGAGTTACACTGGAGTGGGGACCCTGTGGCAGGGTTATGAGGATATGCGCGATATGTGCGGTATTCGTCAGGCCTATGCTGGAATGAGCGGCCTGCATATCCATGAATATTTTCGCTGGGCGCAAAATTCTGCTATCATTTTCTACACGTCGGACGGGCCGATTGGAACGCCGGCCTGGGAAGGAGCAAGAGACGGTTACGATGATGCCGAGTATTACCTGCAAGCCAAAGCACTGATTGAAACACTGCCGCAAAAGGAACAGCTGTATTATGAAAAACAGCTTACCAACGTGGCAGGGCTGAATGGCGAAAGCATCCTGAAGTTTGCTTATCAACAGAACGGATCACAGGGAATGCAGCTTAGACTGAAGAACCCGGACACAAAGGCGTTTCGCCAAGCGAAAAAAGAGCTTTTAAAAACCATTAGTGAACTGGAGCGGGAAACAACACTGCCGAGCAGACTGTCATTTGCCGGCATGGACATCGAAGGCTGGACTTTCGTTGCCGGGAATGGGGTTCCCATAAAAGATCTTGAATCGCTTAGGACGTATATCAAAGGTACTTTGGGCAAAGATATTGAGATCATCAAAGAAAGTGAGATTGAAATAAAACAGCGAAAAAAAGGGTCCTATATCCTTTTCGGCGGTCAGGACCAATCAGACTGGGTAAAAGAACTCAAGGTATTGACAAAAGGCCAGCCGGCAAAAGAATGGTATTGGGTTAACTGGATTAACCAGGCAGGCGGTGCACGTATTCTATTGCTGGGTGCTAATGATCCGCTTGGAATGTCCCGGGTATTGATTGCGTTCAAGAACTTCCTGTATTGTAGCCATAAAAAAAGTGTGGCACGATGATCAAGATAGTCAAAGAATCGAATGCGCCGCAGGTACGGTTTGCGGCGGAAGAGCTTAAACGTCTTTTAGAGCAGGCGCTTGGCGGGAACCTTAGCGCACTGTCCGTGCGGCTTGAGGAGATTTCAGGCAACGATTACTGCACCGTTAGCGTGAATGCAGAACAGCGTGAGGTGGTGATTCGTGGCCGAAGCCCGAATGCGGTTCGCGACGGTGTTTTCGCTTTTCTGGAGAAGGAGATCGGGGTTCGTTGGTTCTATCCGGGAAAGGATGGCGAGTTTATTCCGGAACTCGACCGACTGCATCTGACGACATCAGAATGGACGCTTCCCGAACCGATGCCATACCGCGGCCTGCATATCTGCAGTGGAAAATGGCACTATGATCCAGAGGTTGCCGAGTGGATGTCCCATCGCCGGTGTAACCGCAAGCTGACGCACCACCGTGAGGTCGATTTTGTCGGTGAAGACCTGAAACGACTGGGCCTTGCCCCGGACACAACGACACACGCCTTTTCGTTCATGATACCCGATGAGGAATTCTACGAGACCAACCCGGAGTACTTCTCCCTGCTCGGCGGCAAACGCATCCGTCATGCAGACGGAGGGCAACTTTGCCTGTCGAACGCGAATTTACGAAGGGAATTCATTGAACGACTTGTCGTCTTTGCGGAAGCACAACCAGAGGTTCGCGTTCTCGGTATTGCACCGAACGACGGATACGGATGGTGTGAGTGTGAGAACTGCCTTCGCCTGGATGCCGAGGCTGGCTGCGAGCCCGGAAACGTCAGCGGTAGGGTGTGGGCTTTCTCTATTGAGGTCGCTACTGCGTTCAAGGAGAGGTCTCCCGACCTGTTGATTGGTCAGTATGTCTACAGTAATTTTAAGAACTGTCCGGTCGATAAGCTGCCGGATAACATGGCGGTAATTTATACGACGATGACTCGCTGTCTCAAGCATTCTCTGGGCAATCCGGCATGCGGACTGAACGTGCCGAACTGCAAAGAACTTCTGGCGTGGGCGAAGCGGTGTGAGCACGTCTATCTATATGAATACTACTCGCGATCGTCATGGGGAGACCTTCCCTTCCCTGTATGGCGCACAAGCTCTGAAGATATGAAATGGTGTCAACAAAACAACTTTGATGGATTCCTCACAGAAGTGGTTGGGGCAGATCATGACTGGTGGCAATCTGGACATCTGGCCCTTTCGTCAGTGCTGGGTACACTGGCTGATCCTGATATGGATGTTGATGAATTTCTGGATGACACTTGTACTGTGCGTTTCGGACTTGCGGCCAAGCCCATGCGTCGATACTTGTGCATTCTGGAAGATGCGGTGAATGACTTTCCAGGCTGTTTTATGGCTTCTGGGGCGAGTAAACTAAAGCTTTTGTTGAATGAAAAAGTAAAAAGCACATGCAAAGAAGAACTTAATTTGGCCGAAATCGCTCTGGATAATGCCGATGCTTTTTACCGAAAGCAATTCGATCGGGAACAGAAACTGTTTGGGAAGTGGTGCCGAATCGAGGAACTTCAGGCAGAATACCCGTCCCCGAATTTTCTCACCGCACGGACTTTTCCCGGTTGGGAAGAAGCTCTTGCACCAAAAGATGAGCAGTGCATGGCTGTTCTGACGGAGCGTTCTTATCTTATCCCATCAGAAGAGGCTGAAACTCGGCTTCGTGTGTATGCTGATGAACAGGACGTTTACTTTGCTCTAGAGTGTCTGGAACCCGACATGAAATCTCTCAGGATAAAGACGAGCGAAGACAACCTCGGTGTTTACGACGATGACAGTATTGAGATTTTCACAGCAACGCGACCGGACGCAACCGAATGCGCACATTTTCTGGCCAACGCCACCGGCTTTAAAGCGGCGAGCTGGTGCGACATTCCCGAGAAGCAGTGGAACTGGTCCTGGCCAACCAACTGGGAAATCAAGAGCCGCCTCGGCAAAGATCGCTGGACGCTGGTGGCACGCATCCCTCGCCAAGATATCGGCACGGAGGGTGATTGTTACTTTACCATCGTGCGTAACCGGCACTCCGGCACTCGCAATGAGATGAGCGGTTTCCCAGAAGGGGGAGGCTTTTTCCTACCTGATAAATATTGTCGTCTCAGGTTGGTGAGCCCTGTGGGAGAGTAAGCGGTCGGCGAACCTTTCAAAATTTTAACGTGATGTTTCGGTAGACTTAACAATTAAAACGAAACTGGGCGAAGTGGCCAAGTCATAAGCCCGAGGCGGTAGACATGGTCGATGGAGCGGTTTTGACGGCGAATTGCTGAGGCGAAATTCTTTTTGCTTTATTTTTTTTGCTTGTTAAGTTCGGCCAGCTATGTTTTAATTCTTGGGTGTCAGTTTTCCTCGCGTTTCTGTGCGCAGGGCAAATAGCGGACTCAGTTTAAACCAACCCAAGTTAGGATTAATCAAATGAAGCACTCTGTAGCGGCGTTCATCGCGATGGTTCCATTGATGAGCATTTTAGCGGCGACTCCATCCGAAAAGTCGGCTGAGGTAGCCGCTCGCAAGTATGTTGAGGCCGCAGAAAAAGGAAATGTGACGGCAGTCTACGCTATGTTGCCGAAATCGTACCAGCAGGATGTGTCGACCGTCGTGTCGACCTTCGGCAGTACAATGGACGCTGATATTTGGAATCAAGCTAAGGCGTTGATTGCGTCGATAGCAGACATCGGTATTGCGAAGCCGCAAATTGTCGCGCAAATGATGGGGGGGAGCGGCCAGACGGTGGCTCCGACAACGGATGCAATTGCTTCTGTTGAAAAGAGTGCAATGGCATTGAAGGCTCTGACAGGCAAATTGACGCTCGATATGATGAAGACGGGCGATATCCTTAAAATCATTGCGATGCCAGAATTCTCCTCAATTGGAGAGCTTTCGAAGGCGGTTAACGACGATATGGCTGGAGGATCGATTCTTGGTGCGAAGCAGTTGGAGGATGGATCGGTGAGCATTTCTTTCAAGGATAAGCAGGGTGTCGTGGAGGAAAGTCCGTTCGTTCAGGTGGAAGGGGCTTGGGTACCGAAAGAAATGGCGGATGGCTGGAAGCAAGGCGTTAACGAAGCGCTTAAGGCTGTTTCGGGAATGAAGTTTGACGCTGCCAAGAAAGAGCAGATTCTCAGCATGCTTCCCATGATGAAAATGGGAATTGATAACGCCAAAAATGCCACGTCGAAAGATCAGCTCAGCCAGAGCATGATGATGGCTTTTATGCCGTTGATGATGATGGGCATGGGCCAAGGCGGAATGCAGTTAAATCCCGGTTCGAGCGACGAGTAGTAGACCGAGTTTCGACTCCGGCTGGCAGGTCGGTTTGCCTTCATTAGCAAGGCAATGAAGAATCTACAAAACAAAACAGGCGTTTGCTTATGGAGCAGACGCCTGTCTTGTTTTTAAAGCTTGCGACAAAGCACATCGACGATAAAAAGACCCCCCGGCGGTAAGGATCCGAGAGGTCTAATATATTAGTGAGGTAAGTGTTGGGTAGGATAATATATTGTAGGAGGTGAATCTATGTTGCTGACGAAAGCTTGTGTGTTGGGTAGTGAACTTTCGTCATTCCTTTTTGTAAGCAACGAGTGTGCCAATGAGCGAACCTGATCCTTTTTGTATGCGACTAGTAGGTAATTGAAATTAAATGTGTCTTACACGCACATATTCACCCTCACACGAGACAGAAAAATGAAGGCGGTTTATAAACGTGTGTACACTTGTAAGCAGTAGGTATACTTTAGTATGCACAATTGAATTCAACCTTTTGTTGCCACGACGAGCCAGTGTGGCATTGGCGGGGGCATTTTACAGGTCTTTCCTGATGTGAAACCTGTTTGTGACATCCAGTCCTTCAGTTCGGAATCGGAGAAAACCCACCCGTTGTGGGTGGTCAATGCCATGTTGACGGCGAAGAGCGCGGAGAACGGCGGATGGGTATGTGAGGCATCCGTCATCATGTCGAGAATGAAGAGCTTTCCATTTGGCTTGAGCGTGTGGTGTGCGCGACGTAAAATATCGAGAATGCTGTCGGGTGACTCTTGATGTAGTGCACCGAAGATGGTGACGACATCGTAGGCATTAGTGGGGTAGGTGTCCGTGTGGTAGTCGCCGGCAAGGCAGGTGACCCGATCAGTCATTCCGGATTCAGCAACGCATTCAGCGGCGACAGCCGAGACGGCAGGGAGATCGACGGTTGTGCAATGGATCTCTGGATTGGCTTGTGCCATCAGCACGGCGTAGGTGCCAGGTCCTCCGGCGAGATCGAGAAGTGTTCTGCAGCCTGTCAGGTCGAGCATTGGAATAACGCTTTGACCGATGGCCATAGCACGCCCACGCATGGAGAGAACGAAGCGGCGTGTCCGTTCGGGGTCTTCGCCGAGATGCATTTCGGGGGCTTCAACGGGCTTGCCAGATTGAACGAGGTGGGAGAGCTTTCCCCAAGCGGGAAAGACGTCGCGGTTGTAGAGGATAGCGTGTGAAAGATCCATCTTCGATCCTGACACGAGTGCCATATTGCCAGAGAGTGTGTTCTGATAAACAGTAGCAGATTTTGTGAGGATCCCGATGGCGACGCAGGCATCGAGGAGCAGACGAAGACCTCGTGGGTCGGAGTTTGTGGCTTCCGCTAGATTTTGGAGCGTGGCAGAGGCTCCTAACTTTTTAATCTGCGTAAAAACATCGTTTTCGAGTGCTGAAAATAGAACAGCCGATCCATAGAAGGCGCTGGCAAGGTCGACGATGCCCTGTACTGAAAGTTCCTGCTCTGGCATGAAAGGTCTCCTGATGTTCACGTGATTATGATAGAATGGCTGGGTTTTTGAAGTTGTCTGAAGTGCCAATACTACCTTCATTCGGCGTTTATGGCAAATGAAACTTGAGCGTCCACGATCCGCCGCGACCACGATTCGTCTGATCTGCCCGATTGCTGCTACTAAAAAATGAAAAAAACTACGCTAAGAACCACACTACTTTTTTTCCTTGTCGCCCTTGCGATCATCATTCCATTCTGTCTGTGGGGTGGGGTGATCGAGGCGTGGTTTGTTAGCCAGATGAAAGTTGCATCTGCTCATCAAGGGCGTACGGCGCTGGTGTTGTTTGGATTGCTGGCGACGGACATTGTCTTGCCTGTGCCGTCGAGTCTCGTGAGCACCTGTTGCGGGCTAACGTTTGGTTTTATGGTTGGTTTTTTAGTCTCATTCATGGCGATGAACGTGAGTGCCGTGCTCGGGTACGCACTGGGGCGCTTCGGTTCGCGATATGCCGCGAAGCTGATCGGCGCACGCGATCAAAAAGTTCTGGATGGTTTCGTCCAGAGTGGTGGTAAGTGGCTTCTCTTGCTGTTGAGGCCCGTACCGGTGCTGGCGGAGGCTTCTGTGCTGTTTAGCGGCATCGCGCGTCAGCCTGTTAAACGGGCGGCGAGGGAGGTGGTGTTAGGCAATGCTATTGTCAGTGCCGTCTATTCTGCTGTAGGCGCGTGGGGCAAAACCGCCGATTCAATGCTGTTTGCTTTTGGTGCGACGGTTGCGGTAGCAGGCATTTGCGTGATGCTGGGGAGACGGAAACGTCGGCTGTGAACAGCCGACCTCCACTACTTAAATTTCGTTGGGTTGGCAGAGAGGCTATCGCCGAGCGACGGTCGGCTGAGACTGCTGCGCTCCACCTTGCTTCGCACGGGATTTGGCCCAGCACAGTTTCGCCCTCGAGAGTGTGCTGAAATCGGGAAATAAAAGGCTACCTTACTGCGCTTCGTGCGAGGATAAGGTAACCAAGAGGAAATTTGAAAAGAGACGTGTTCAGGCTTTGCGGCGGCGGCGAATGAGCAGGAGAAGCCCGAATCCCGCCAAAGATGCTGTCGCAGGCTCTGGAACGTAGGTATAGGTGACCGTCACGTCGCCGTAGGTTTGCATCATGGTCACGGAATACTGAGCGTTCCCCGTCGCGTTGCTGTTCTGCGTGGTCAATGCACTGATAATGTACGTTCCGGGTCCCGTATAGCCAGTATAGGCTAGACTATTGACGTAACCGTCTTGGGTTTCCAGATGTGCATTGCCACTGGTAGGACCATTGAATACGGCCGAGTCGCCCAACCCTGTATTGTTATACTCATTAATGGGATCAGTAGTGGTAGGATCAAGATTGAACGTCTGCGAGATCGAGTTGGCGAGGCTTGCCCACGGAGTCTGGAAGCCGGCTGCGACCAAGCCGACATCGCTTGAGGTCAAACCGCCGGTGAGCGAGATGTTCGCCGTGACCGTCTGGGAAATTGTCGAATCGTTGTCGACGGCCACTGAGCCCCCATATATGTAAAGGTTGTAAACGATCTGAATCGATTGCAGAGTTCGGTAACCCTTAGTATCGAACTGATCAAATTCCAGATTGTATGAACTTCCCGGGGTGTTGACGGGAAAAGATTGTGTTTGTGTGATGATGGCCGCGTTGGCACAGCTTGCGCTAAGGCAGAGTGCCAGAATCATTCTTTGTAACTTGTTCATGATATTATTGCTCCCCGTCTTGGATTGTGGAGGCATTCGATTCTCAAATCACGTGAGGAAACCTTTAGAAACCTCTACTGACAGCTATGAATCTACCGTAAATAGGGAGTTGCTGTCAAGCGAAAAAGTTTCGTTTCAAAATTTAGAAACGCGAAAGGGAGAGAACGTTGACGATTTAACCATAAGAAGTGTAGTAAACTTCACGAAAGGAGAGTAAGCGAGTGGAGTAAGTGTGCTGTTTAAGAAGGGGTTTAAGTGTTGGGAGTGCTTGGAAGCGCAAACAGGCAAGAGGTGCCTATTCTTCCAGTGCGAAGGTGGTCTGGAGGCGTTCCAAGCGACGCTGTACATCGGGGGTGAGTCTTGTGCCAGCGTTTAGGTTGCCTCGTGCGAGGCATAATTTCGCCTCTTCGAGATTTCCGCCAGCGGCGACTGCCTCGGCCAGTCGGAGCCAGGCATCGGGGGCATTTGGGTTTAGCAGCAGAGCCTGGCGGGCAGCACTTTCGGCTTCGATTGGAAGTTCTTGGGCGATGGCGACAGCGGCCACCGTATCCCAGATTTCCGCACGCTCGGGGGCGAGTTCAAAGGCGGCTTTGGCGGAGACACTCGCTTCGTCAAGCTTGTTCAACTGGAGTTGCGCGCATGCCAAGTTGTTCAGGGTATCTGCATGGCGTGCAGTCGAGGCTGAACGTGCCAAGAGTGGTTCGGCGGCCGCTGCGTCTCCTTCAAGAAGCAATTGAGTACCCAAGACGTAGCGCGCCAACGCGTGACCGGTGTCGATGGTTAAGAGGGTTTTGGCGAAAGGTTTGGCTGTGTCGTACTCCCCCAGTGTTGTGCAGAGGCGGAGGACACTTTCCAGCAAGCCTTGGTTTTCAGGCATCTCGCTGAGCGCGGCCTTCGCATGAAGCAAGGCTTTGGGGAGGTCGCCTGTTGCCATCGCGGCTTTGGAGGCCAACGACTCGGCGGAGCCTCGTGAGTTCGGCAGGCGTTGCAACTCGGTCTGAGCCAGTTCATAGCTCGGAAGATCTTGTAGGGCTATGGCCACCCAACCCCAGAGATACCACACCGTGGCGATGCGAGTCTGTTGCACTACGTATGGCTGCAGGATCGTCTGAGCCGCTGTGGGAGCGTTGGCTTCAAGATATAGCGTGGCCTGTAGCTGATCGCAGAGCAGGGGCGTGGCACCCACTTGGCGTGCCTTGTCGATCAAGGGCACGGCGGCTTCCAGCCCACTCTCTTTGGCTTCCAATACCGCAAGCCCCAATAAAGCGTTGATATCCGCCGGCTTCGCCTCCAGAATTGCAAGGTAAGATTCCCGACCACCTTTCGCATTGCCGGTAAGCCACTGCAAGCTCGCCGCCGTTGCGCGTAGCGCATGTGTTTTGGATGAGGCTGTCGGTAGCAGTCGCAACGCCGCATCCACGCGAGCAAGTGCCTCGGATCGGCCGCCACTCTGGAGTTGCCCTGCAGCCAGAACGGACAGGGCTTGTGACGTACGAATGGTTCCGTGGAGACGGATCACCCCAAGCACGCTCGATTTTCGAAGCAATAACGAAAGTCGTTTGATTTCAGTCGGAAGATCTTTAAGATCAGAAGGCAGATTGCGACCGAGATTCTGTGAAAGAGTCCACAAGTTCAGCGCGGCACTGATGTTGTCAGGGTTCAGACGCCACGCGGTGGCGTAGGCTTCCATGGCCAACTCATCTTTTGCTTCGTCTTGAGCCAAGACACCGACTTCGTTCGCCACGCGGGCGGTATTGTTTCGGATTGAGTTTAGATGAAGCGTCATGTTCCATTCTTTGACTCGCTTTGTTTCTGCAAGCCGAGCCTCGAGATTCCTCCAGAAGGGGCGATGGAGATCCATGAGTGAGCTGGCATCAGCGATCGTGGAGTCGGATGTAACCGGGTGGAATAGGGTTCGCTGGGGCGACAGCTTGACGGAGGTTCCTACCCACAAATCGTAACCCAATTGCGCCGCGACTTTGCTGGCTTGCTCAGGTCGAGCTGCCAACCATTCGCGGAGCATCACATGGGGGCTGATGGAGAATAGGGTGCGACTCTCGGGGTCGGGTAGTCGACGCTCCGTTGGATTCAGAACTGAGTTCCCCCTTGTTGGCAGGATGTAGATTGGCTGTAGAGGGGAGCCAGTGCGCCATGCTTCAAGGCGCAGGGCATCATCAAACACGCCGTCCGTGACGATCCAGTCGCAATCGTCTGCATCTTCGACGACCGCCGAGGTGTAGTTCTGAAACAGGCCCAGCGCAGTGCGTTCAGCGACATCTCGCCGCTGGAAAATTGCTAAGCCTGCGGAACCCAGCATGCAACCCCCCATCACCAAATAGATGATTCCTACAGCAAGCTTCGTGGACTGATTATCTAATAAGGGCATCATCTCAACATCAGTCTGTTGACCTTGCTTCCAGTAACGGAAAACACGCTCTGCTTCCAACAGCCAAGCTGCCGCCACGAGCCCGAACGTCATCGCGCTGATCAGACATGCTCCAACGCGGAAGGTCGCGCTGGGCAGTAGGGACCAGATTTGTACCGATTCGATTCCCGTCAATTGAACGACGGTTGCAAGGCTAGTTGCTAAGTAGAAGAGCCTCTTTCCTGCGCTAAATTCACCGACCTGAACGTGCTTCGCCAACGTCACCGCCAGCAACCAGGGAAGTAGCAGCCCGACTAAGACGATGAGCCATCCGAGTGGCGGCATGATGCCCTGCAACTCGACGAAGTAATTCCACGCGAAGAACTGCAAGATATCAAGTCGCCGAGAGAATCCGCGTAAAGCATACCCATCGGTGCCGTTAAAGGTCTGCACGGCGTAGGTGATGCACGCGGTAGCCGTTACGACGATGACAGCACCTCCTAGCAGCCAACGCCACGACGGACTTGTAGTGGCAAGGTCTTCGGGGGGGGCGTCGATATCCTCATCGTCATTATCGATATCCTCAAGTCCTCCCCACGGTAGCCAGAGTAAGAGCCCGATCCACGCTGGCAAGAACAGGAGCACCAGCGGAGACTCGGCGATGCCGACTCCCGTGAGTGCTGCCCAGAGGAGATAGGGACCGAGTGTCCGCTGTTCTGCATACCGCAACAACGTGTTCATCGCCGCAGTTGCAAGAAAGAGTCCGAAGATGGCGGGGTGTGGAGATTGTGCGGCACGCCAGACAGGGGGGCAACACATGAGAAATAGGACACTCCCAATCCCGACGAGCCGAACGGCGATGGGGCTCCAGCGGGGTGTAGCGATGGGATCGAGGAATATCGAAATGAAGCGGACGGTGATCCGATAAAACAAGCCAGCAGAGACCGCCAGTGTTACATGCCCCGCCAACTGCATGCGACTTTGCATTGCCCCTGCGCCTAGTGAGGCCACCCAGCAACCAAAGCCATTCCACAGAGGTGCTAGCGGAGACAGGCGAGGCCACGTGCCCGTTTGCTCAACTAAAAGCCGAAGCGACTCGTCTGGAAAGGGCGACGGATAAGACCAGAGTTTCAGGAGCCCCCACACGACTCCCATCACGGCGATAACGAGCCAAGCATCACCGAATCGCTTCGACGTTTCGAGATTCGTGTCAGACGGGTCAAAAGCAGGAGACGATTTTGGGACTGGGACTTCCGTGTGCATGTTTTTCTTCAGTGTCATAGGATTCGTCTCTTGCGAACAGTCGCATGTATACATTAACTTGTTACAAGCGGTTACAGCTTATAGGTAAGTTTTCAGAGTGCCACCGATCATGAAAGAATGCCTGAAAAGGGGTGATTAACTTATTCTCTGCATCAAAAATATAGACTACCTGCTTCTGGGGCGCAAGCGAAAATATTTTTTCATTGCTTTTACGGGGCTGATATTATAAATTTACATCTGTTTTCAAAGCGCGGGTGTTGCTTAACGGTAAAGCTCCAGCCTTCCAAGCTGGCCACGTGGGTTCGACTCCCATCACCCGCTCCATATTCCCTGATGTCAGAGTCCGCTTAACTGCGGATTTCTAAGTTTAAGGGGGCTTTGCCTGTCTTGCGGAATCTGGGATCGTGCGGGGCATTAGCGACGCCGTAGGGGTGTCGTTGGCAAAGGCAAAGGAGGTTATCATGAAAGTCAGTCGCTTCGTTATATTTTCGGTTCTGGCGTTCTCGTTACGTTTGGGATCCCTAGGATCTGAAGCAGCGGTGGATGCCGAGCGTAATTCCTTTACGGACTTCTGTTGCGATGCCATTCTTGATAGTCTTAATGGCCGAACGTGGCTTCTTAGCGATGGCTTTGCAGACGGTTTGCTGGTGTCTCGGGCTAAGGAGAAAGGGATCGATTTGATACTCATGCCCTCACGACAGGCTTCCGATGCGACGCTTGACACCTTTGAACAAGCGGTGAAGAAGCTCGGTAGTCCAAAGCTTGATGCTGCCGCCGCTCTGGGAACGGCACCTTTTCTTCTGGTCTGGATGCAAGAAAATCCTGATGTTGCGAGTGCTAAGCTGGCGCTGATGATGGATCCGTCGCTCGCGAAGGCTGTTGGGCTTGAGGCTATTCCCTACGGGCTAGTTTATCAGGTTGTGAAGCCGGCGGATGTCAGCACCGCCGCCGTTCTGCGGGCGACAGCACAATACCGCAAGATTCGCGATTCGCTTGGAGAAGAAATTTCCACAATTTCTGATGACAGGACGACGCTTGCTCATGCGAATCACATCCGCGCGCTGGCCGCCGTGTGCGGCAATAATCTCGGATATCTTCTTTATGATGCGGATCAGAAAGAAGAAGCGCTGGAAGTTTTTTCACTTGCCCATTCCATTGACAAGAGCAACACGAGTTCGTTGTTGAACAAGGCATCGCTCGTGAAGGAGGGCTTCAAGCCTGAACTTGCTGAGAAATTGGGCGAGGAAATGAACGAGATGGGGCGTCGGGGCGAGGGATCTTGGAGTCTTGCCTCAACCTTTGGATACGTTCTGAAGCCAGAAGAATTTATTCCTGCGAAATGGTATTGGGCCGCCTCCGGTATCGCCATCAACAACCGCAGGGGTCTTGAAGCGTTTTTGACCGCGATCGATGACGAAACGCTCCGTAATGCCATTGCACAGCAGCTTGCCAGTTCTTTTGCCATGCAGATTGGTGGTGCTCAGCCTGCGATGGGATTACTTAATGAATTTCCAGAAGAAGGTTTTACCTCGCAATTCATGCTCAAGATCGCTAAACTTCAACTTCTAGTAGGTGATCGATTTCGTGCGGTGAGAATTGTGGAGCGCGCGGGTAATGAGCCAGATGCAAATCTAGCGGAAGTTGCCGAAGAGAAGGCACGAGTCTACAGCAAAGTCGGTCGGATCGCGGATGCCGTCAAGGTGCTGATGGCGGTTAAGATTCTAGAGAATTCGGGGCGTATCTTAAACCAAGTGGCATCGATCCATAGTGAATCTGGGAATCTGACAAATCTTGTGCAGACCTTGAAGGAGCTCGGGGCACTCAAGGATTCGCCGGTCTGGATCGCGCCACTATTGCAGGCGGTTCAAGCGCAGGTAGCGGGCGATAGCGCGAGAGCCCAAAAATTAGCAGGCGAGGCGGTGGTCGCTGGCGCAGATACCGACTTCGCTTTCCGTACTGCGCTCATGCTCGACATGATGGCCTCAGATCAGCTTTCGGCGGCGGCTCATGTTGATTCGCTGCTCAAGCTTAACCCGATGGACGCATTTGCGAACTACGTCAAGGCGACCTTGCTTGTTGAAGCGAAACAGTACCTGATAGCAGAACGGCACTTCCAGATCAGCCTTACGCAGAATGCTTCGTGGTACGTGATGAACGACTACGCTGCGCTGGCAATTGAAACGCAACGATTTGATATGGCGGAAATGCTTGCCAGAAATTCGCTTTCAAATGGGGGCGACCGCTATGCCGCGGTATGGGATACGCTCGGCACGGCGTTGCAGAAATTGAACCGCGATTCTGAAGCACTCGCGGTCTTCAAATCGGCGGTTGGAAAAGAGGGCGGAGACGATCCACGCATTCAGCTCAATTTCGGGGAGCTTTGTCTCAAACAGGGCGACACGGCTACGGCAACCCAGACGCTCGGTGTCATCGACAAGCGAAAAGATGAACTTTCTGTCGACGAGCGGGAACGTCTAGGACGTCTGCGCAGTGCTGTCGGCGAGAAAAACAAATAAAAATTTGAGCGGTACGCGCTGCTCTTTGAAACAAATCAGACTATCAAGGAAATTGTATGCCAAAGGCATGTGAACTCAAAAGAGGCGATGTTATCGCCATCAATGGAACTCCCAGCATGGTTGAGGAGTTCAAAGTTTCTACCCCGAGCGCACGTGGGGCGAGCAGTGTCTACCACCTGCGTTTCAGGAATCTCGTTACGAAGAGTAAAGTCGACCACAACGTCAAAGGCGACGAAATGTACCAGTCTATTGACTTCGAGAAACGCCTTGTCCAGTATCTCTTCCGTGAACAGGGCGAATATACCTTCATGGACACCGAGAACTTTGATCAGTTCATGATGATGGAGGAGGACATTGCGGAGCATATCGACTATCTTGTCGAGGATATGGAGGATATTTTCGCCCTACTTTCAGATGGGAAGATCCTGACCATCGAGCTGCCGGCTTCAGTGGATCTTAAGATTGTCCAATGCGATCCCTCGATGCGCTCCGCATCCGCAACGGCGCGTACCAAAAACGCCGTCCTTCAGACGGGTCTGCACATCCTCGTTCCAGATTATATTGAAAATGAAGAGATCGTGCGGATCGATACGCGCACGGGCAAATACATGTCGCGCGCCTGATAAGTATCGTCAGTTCGTCAGTGCGAAGTATTTCTTCATGACGAGCAGGGAAATTAGGCGTTCACGTTCGGGGTTCTGAAATTGCTGAACGTAGCTGTTCGCATTGTTGATAATGGTTTGTGCAGCTTCTCTATGTTCGGAATAATAGCGGATTTTCTCCACTAAATCGGAGAAATCCGATGCCAACGCGATGTAATGGACATTGGGGATGAGCCTGCCTTCCATAAACCAGGTTTCGAACTCCGGCTTGGGCATCATGGCAATCGAGTTTGAGGACATAACCCATTTCAGGTTGCTTGCCACGTCATTGCCTTCTACAGCCAGAATGAACTTATTCTCGAGCTGCTCAAGGATCGTCATCTTGTCCGTTTTCCACACATCCGGATCAGCCGAGTGACCCGAGGTATCCCCAAAATTGCAGAGCGGATTGCCAAAATGCTTCTTGAATAAATCGATACGCTTCGCCTTGTTGCGGACTTTGCCACGGAAAACGGCAATTGTTTTTTTCTTTTCGAAGGGGATGGGGTCGTGGACGAAGATGAAATGACGCACCTTGTTCAAGTTTAGCAACACGCCGTTGGCATTGTCGCCAGCAATAGGTCTGCTTTTCACAATCGACGGCTCTCCAGGAATGTACGTGATGTCGCCGGGAAGATGCCGCCAGCGGAGATTTTGCGGGAAGTAACGGGTGTATTCGCGTGTATCGAAGTAATAAACTTGCCCTTTCGATTCCATTCGCTGTTTAGAAAGCTGCGGGGCTTCTTTGGACAGGGGTGCCGGTTGAAGCAGTTTGTTGTAGTAATGCACGCGGTCGAGGATGTCGGTGCACGTGAATTTTTTCAGTCCCGACTCGATGAGCTTTTCGACGTGGGTACGACAACATACGCCCGGCACGAACTCGCGCAGAGCGCATTTTACAAAATAGAAGAACTTTGAGTTCTTTCCGCTTTTAAAGGGATAGAGGAGTTTTGAAGCGAATGCAGACTGTGAATTTCTTGGATGCCAGAACATTGTCATTCCATTGATTGGTTTCGATGAGCCAAATGGTAATATTTTGAGCGACTTTTGGAAAGAAAGAAATAAGTTCTGAGCTGCGAGTTGCGAAGCGAAAACGTTTTCGAAAACATGCACCGCCAGATCTTGGCCCAATGCTGTAGCTGGCTTCGGGGAAGCCGGAAAGTGGCAGCGGCATCTCGCCGCTACACGAACAGAGCCGAAACAACCGCCACAACTCACGACTCGTCACCGCACACTTCTGTAATCGGTCAGTGACCGGGGGCAAGTATGTGGGTAATGGGGTTTTGGTTTTAAACACAGAGAGTTTGAGGCACAGAGGGATGGGAATAGGAGAGCCAATC
>CAZKJH010000065.1:0-21600 GCA_964553035.1 uncultured Lentisphaerales bacterium
AAATGTTTTCCGCATCTAATCAGTTCGAAACAGCGTCAAATGAAATCGCCGTGGCAATGCTTTACGAAGTCCGTCAGCTCGCCGCGCGGCGCGACCGCGAAAAAACAATGCGATAACTTTTTGGGACTCTCAAAAACTTTGTCGTGTTATGTTGCGAGCGGCGTTATGTTGCGTGGACACCATTTCTCTTCATTTTAGGGATAATTGATTTGAAGGACGCAACATAACGCGGTTTGAGCAAGATGCCAAGAACACAGGGAGCATAGGTGCCGTAGCGCGAGTAGGTGTTAGGCCCTAGTACATTGTACAGGCAGAAATGACGGTAATTTTCAGGTAGAGTACATGATTAACAATATTGAAACCAAGAACTTAATCTTGTAAATCTTGTAATCTTGTCTTACCAATACGCGCTGTACAGAGTACTAGCCGAGAGCAAGGTCGGGAGCAAGGGGTTAGAGACTTGACACTCTGGGAGTATGATGCATCTTGGCTGTGCACAGACACCTTTGCTACATCAAAGGTAGCCTGCCTGTTCTCGTGCAACGATGTCACTGTAATCTCGTCAAAAAGTTCAAGATTACATTCGCATCAGGTTAGGGGATGGACGAACACCTGTTCGTCCGCCGGAGGACAAGTGACACGTGCCCCCGGGCGCGACATGTTGGTCCAGTCAAAAGAGGCCCTGCTCGTCCGCCGGAGGGCTTGTGTCACCCTTGCCCCTCCCGCCATTCGCACGTTGTTACACGTTGAACGACGGAGAGACGTTCCCAACTCGTATTCCTTCGGGTTTGGAGTGCTTATTGTAATCTTGATATTTTCTTCAAGATTATAATTTAGACCGAAAAGAGTGTTGAGGTGTAGGTTGTTAAAAGGTTTTAAAAACAAGTGAAGTTCTGACGATTATTGACCTATTGAGGGTCCATTATTGACCTATTGAGGGTTCATAGGATCAGATTGAGAGTCTATGAGATCAGAAGATTTCAGAGAGGGGGAGTTATGCAATACCAAACAACTGTAGCAGCGCAGCGCGGATTTTAATCGTGTGAGATTATGGGAGAAGCCGTCCTTATGTTGATTGCTCACCCATCTACGGGCGTGGCAAACATATTGTTGCCCGCAACCCAGAGCTCAAAGGCTGGCTTCGAAGTGAATGCCCGGGAATTACTTACGTGACGGCCATGTCCTATCGGAAACTTGCCGAGATTACCTGCAAAGTGATTCGTTTACCTGAATTTATTCCCCTCGACTGGGTGATGCTGGGGACAGAGAGTATGGACGAGCAACGCGAATTGAATCCGGACAACAAAGAGGATGATAATACTATGTTTCATTTTCTTCCTGTGCGGGGTACGATGGCTAATCAGGCACACGTTTTTTTGCGTCGGCTGAATTAGCTTTGTTCGGCATTTTCAGTTCTTTGACTTCCCTGTATCTAAAGCAGTCCGAGGTGTGATCGTTCACCATTCCTACTGCCTGCATGAATGCATAGCAAACCGTTGAGCCCACAAATTTGAAACCCCGTTTCTTCAGGTCTTTACTCATGGCATCCGAATGGTCTGTTTTTGCTGGCACCTGGTCGATTGTTTTCCATTCGTTTTGAATGGGAGTTCCGCCAACGTAGTGCCAAAGGAAAGCGGCGAGCGATCCGAACTCTTCGATGATGGTAAGAGTAGTTTGTGCGTTTTTGACAGCGGACTGGATTTTGAGGCGGTTGCGGACAATGCCGGGGTCGCTGAGCAGACGATCGGTTTCTTTAACGGTGTAGGCGGCGACTGTATGGATGTCGAAATGCTGGAATGCTTTCCGGTACCCCTCCCGCTTTTTGAGGATGGTCTGCCAGCTCAGCCCGGCTTGAGCTCCTTCGAGGATGAGAAATTCAAAAAAAAGGCGGTCGTCATGAACAGGTACGCCCCATTCATTGTCATGGTACGCTCTATCGAGCGGATTGTCTCCGCACCATTCGCATCTCTTCTTCATCTCTTTCTCCCGTGCCCAACGTCAAGCTCACTCGCGCGGCTTGTCTGCGTCGAGTGAAGCGACTGGTTGAAGCTTGTTTTTCTCGCGCAGAGACGCTGGGGCGCAGAGATTTTCCTCGAGTCCATTGACCGCTCTTACGATTCCATCTTTCAATAGAGCCTCCCCAAAATTCAGCAGATAGCCCAGCTTAAGACCAGTAAGTTTCAAATGGGTTTGGATCTGTTTTCGATCTGCTGGATTGATTGTTGTTTTTGATTTAAGCTCAACGAATAGCTTTTTATCAAACATGTAGCAATTATATAACGCTTCCGGATTGAGAGCAAGCGGCTTTTTGCTGCATGTTGGATAAAACGCTATTCGCTATGCGTCAGATTTTTCTTGCTATGCAATGGTTTATGGATGTATCTTGACGTGTAGCAGGGTATTAGCAGACCATGCCAGACTAGAGACTCCTTTCAGAAGTACACAACCAAACAGTCGCCGCCAATGCACGACTCTGAAAACAGGGACAGTCTATACCCGTCCGCTGAAAAATGTCAATTAAGAATGTGAGAAACAAAAACCGTCTGAAACAAAAACCTTCCTCACTGAAACATGATCGCGGTGTTGATTTTTCTCCTGTAGAGAATGCGTCAATTAAAACTCCCGATAGTGGCGGCAACAGTTCCGGACGCTGCAATTGTTGCGTCATGCTAATCGTAACCCTCATTGGAAATCTCAAAATGAAAAAAACAATCGCCTTGTTGAGAAAAGCCTCCTGCATTGCAACAGCGGTGTTCATAGTCTCGATTGCACTTGCGGAACCAGCATTACCCGCAGGTCTCGCAACGTCGGTACCCACCTCGGAGCCTGCGCTACCCATGGGCCTCGGCAGTGAAACAAAATCATCGGAGCCGTCCCTGCCGACAGTCCTCTCTCAACAATCGAAATCCTTAGAACCTGCACTGCCCACTGGGCTCGATTCCCCTGAACTCAACAGTGCCCCACCCCACGTTCTTGCGTTAGGCCGTTTTGCCGAGGATATCGATGGCTTCGCAGAAGTCCGAGGAGGCGTTCGCCTGCAAAGCGATCCGTATGAACGCAACGAAACGGTCGGCGAAACACGGCTCCAGCTCCGTTACGACCATGCCTTCGACACGGCGGTGTTCACCTGGGTGTCCGACTTCCTCTACGATCCCGTGCTCGACGATCATACGGTCGATCTAGAAGATGGCGAAGGCTGGTTTGACCTGCGACAAGCAAACTTCCTTTTCAGGCCTGCCCCGTTCATGGATGTCAAAGTCGGGCGTCAGGTCAACACCTGGGGAACGGGCGACCTCCTGTTCATCAACGATCTCTTCCCGAAAGATTGGAATTCGTTTTTCATCGGTCGCGATGATGAATATCTCAAAGCGCCTTCCGATTCGCTCAAAACCTCTTTCTTCTCCGACCTCGCGAATCTGGATCTGATTTATTCCCCGCAGTTTGATGCGGATCGATCTATCGATACCGAGCGTCTCTCCTACTGGAACCCCACCCTCGGGCGTCGCTCTGGGCGAGACGTCATCGTCGACAAGGACAAGCCCGACGACGCTTTCTCCGACGATGAATGGGCGGGACGTCTTTACCGCAACATTGGTGTTTACGAAGCAGCCGCATACGGTTACGACGGCTTCTGGAAGAGTCCGGCGGGAAGCAACCCAGAAACTGGAAAAGCCATTTATCCACGCTTGCAAGTGATCGGTGCCAGCACAAGAGGCCCACTAGGCAAAGGAATTCTGAGCCTCGAAACCGGTTTCTATCGCTCTGCCGATGATCTCGACGGCAACGACCCCACCATCCGCAACAGTGAAGTCCGTTATCTTGTGGGCTACGAGCAAGAGGTCTTACAAAACTTTATTGTCGGCTTCCAATACTATATCGAAAACATGCTCGACTATAATGAATACCAAGCCACGCTTCCCGACGGCATGCCCAAGACGGAGGAATTCCGACAAGTCGTGACCTTGCGTCTCACGAAACTCATGATGAGTCAGAATCTCCGACTCGGCTTGTTTGTTTTCTACTCCCCTTCGGACGATGATGCCTATCTACGTCCGAACGTGAACTACAAGCTCAGCGACCATTGGATCGTAGAGTGCGGTGGTAATATCTTCATCGGCAAAAAAGACACCTCGTTCTTTGGCCAGTTCGAAAACAACAATAATGTCTATGCCAGCGTCCGGTACGGATTCTGACCCAGTGGGTCAAACGTTGTCGCGAACTTTGTCGCGTAATAGTCTTAACCCGCTCCCCGTCCCCAGCGCGTCAAAATGGCGCGGGTCAGCTTCTGCCCGATCTCGCGGTAATGTTTCTGAAACAGCACGGTATCGCAGATGAGCCCGTACGGCGTCTCCAGAGAGAAGGCACTGCATCCGATTTCCTTTTGAACAAAATCAGCAAGCTTCGGCCCATCCCAACGGGAGGGATAATTAGCCACCTTCGCAAAATCACCGACAGCGTAGTCCGGTGTCAACGCCTCCTTGAAGAGATTCGTCCACGCCTGATTCGCTTTATCCATTTCCGGTTTGCCAGAATCACCGACAAAGGCATAAACACCTAAATCTTCAGAGGCTCCGGGTGCGTGTAAATCAAGAACGAGTTCTGGTTTACACCGCGTTGCCCATCGATGAAGGTCACGTTGCATCACCAAGGTCTCATGCCGCATCGGAGGTTGTCCCCAGGCACGGTTCAGATCATAAGGATAGGGATCCTTGCCGTATGCGCCGGAGACAACGTCATCTAAACTGGCAAACGGAACAACCCAAATACACCAGTTCACAGGCTTCGCACGCGAGAACGCCTCCAACATACCATCCAAAACCCATGAGCCTGGAGTCTCGCCAGCATGTTGTCGCGCCACAAGGTACAAGCCACGCGGATTGGGACACGCATCACATCCCTTCCAGATGTTATTCGAAAGCCGTTTCATGACTTTCCCACCTTGCGTCAGGCCAATGTCGCGCTCCTGCCAATAGCCTTTGCAGTGTTCAAGTGTTGTGGCAAGCTCATCGGAACCATAGGGAATACAAAATGCGAACTCCATCGGTTCAACTGGATACGGAACCACCCACGTAAGCTGCGGCTGACCTTCAGCATCGCGTTTCACCTCGGGCGCTTTAAGCCGATTCCAGGCTTTACCGCGTTCGCGCAGAACCGGACGAATGGACGCAGCGTTATTGCCGCCGAGAAGCGTCTCGAAAAACAATAAGGTTATCTTTAAAGTCTCCGGCACTCCAGCCGCCGGAGGTGACGAATCATGGAGCCGAAAGTCAAACCAGAGCGCCTCCGTGCCACCGCAGGGATCAGGCGTGAAAATTACTTCCGGATCCGCCGCCTTCGTCCTGATTTCCAACATGCGGACATTACTCCCGGGAAACCGATCAAGAACTTTTAAAGCCATCTGTACCTCTCCTTACTTTTTGTTTTCTATTCTTCTCAAACGAGAGTACGACACCGATTGTCAGTGACCACCATATCCCAATGCGGTCACAAAGCAACACGACAGCGAGCACAGAAAGGATCTACAGCGGTGAGACTGACAATAAGACCTCCGATAGCGAAGTAGCCACTATACTCAAGCATAAGTTTTTTTTCTAGTTTCATCTTTGTTGTCGAATAAATCGGTAAGCTTAAACAAGGTAAAAGCACCCATCGGAAAACAGGTGCAATTTTTCAAACATCTTACTTCACAAACACCGTTCCAAACTTCGCTACATCATCAAACCGGTTGGTTCCCGTGGGCGACCACGCCGCACGCTCGACTTTATCGCCGCGCACGCGCTGGCGGCATACGTTGATGGCCCAAGGATAGACCAAGCTTGGCTTGCGTCCGTCGATGCCAGTCAGCGGATCGATGTCCCGCGCCATTTCGGCCCAGGGTACACGCACCTCGACCGTCCAGCCATCCGGGCCGCGCTGCACAGCTGCTGCGGCCTGCGATGACCATGCCAAGTTCCCATCGCCGCCGCCACTCATGTCGGCATCCACCAGTGCCCCGGCTGGGCTGACCGCGATGCGATAGTAGGAGTGCGTCTGCGTCTCGATCAAGAGCTCGACATAGTCGCCCACCCAAATGTTTTGATCGTCATTCTGCTTTGCCGTGGCGTTCAGGTTGGTCATGTCCGGTTCCGAACAGCGAATTCCAAAATAAAGCGCGTCGTCACCGCCCCAGAAGACCTGGAACGTCGTGCGATTCTGCCCACCGCGGGCTCCCGTCGAACGCCCGGTTTCCACATCAACCAACGGGGACGTCCGAACATTCGGCCAATGTGTTTTATCATCGAGGTTGCCGTCCAACGCCTCGCCTTTCATGCTGCTCGGGAGCGCCCGCGCCTGAGGCACGTTTACCCGTCCTTTGCCAAGCCGTGTCTGAAGTTCTTTCAAGGGTTTGCAGTATTCGGCAACAAGGTCAATGCGCGTGCCGTAGATCGTATTGCCGGCTGTGTGCTGGGCTTCAGAAAGCAGCGTCAGCGTTTGGCCGATCACTTCTGCATCTTTCGTCATCATCGGCCAGTTTGCTTCGGAATACTCGATGAATGCCTTCATCTCCTTTGCGGCTGGACCGTAAAACAAGGTATAGAACTCAGCAAGTAATGCGTCCAGGTCTTGACCAGCGTCCCACCAAAGCCGGGTTGTCACGTAGATGTTTAGATGCATGACGGCCAATGCATGCCATGTATATTGACTCGGATCAGCATGCTGGTAGACCTCGATCATATCGCCCTGCGAGATCCCCTTCAGTGATCGCAGATCCTCTGCGACTAAATGGAGAAAATAGACCGGAATAGCCGCAAAGGTGCTTGGGCGGCTTTGCAGGTAGTAATCGTAGATGTACATCTCTTTGGACGGTAGTTTCGCCAGCCAGTCCTGACGCAGCGTCCGATTGTCGTCTTGCGTTTTGTCATCATAAAAATTACTGCGCGTCTGGCAGAGCACCAGTGCTAAATTGGGGCTGAGTTTATCGATTTTTTCGGGGGGTAGCCTGTAGGAACTGTACGAAAGCCCGCTCACCTTACGATCCGGATGGGTTTTGTACAACTCCGTGGCCACTCGGTTGACGTAGCCCCACACGTAATCCGACATGGCACCAAGCCCGCCCCGCTCCGGCGTTTCCAACCCCTTACACAGGGGGCACTCGCACATCAAGCTTCCATACCCGTCACAAGCATCCAGACTGAGCATAGGTTCGTTACGCACATCAAACATCATTCGTGCAAACTTCAGGTTTTGCTGGAACAATCCCTCTGAAGAAAAGCAAGGTGCACCACCGTATGAGTGATCCGTGGCTCGCTTTCCTCCCTTCAGCGAATACCAGTCCGGGTGTGCTATTTTCACCTCGTCGCGCAGGTAGATCCACTTGCTGCCGTGGCAGTTCTGGGTGAGTCCCATGAGTTCCTGCCCGAAGTTGACCCCCAACCGCAAGTTCCAGAGGATGTTCTCCGTCGTGTCTCTCCAATAACCAAATCTTCGCATGGGAAAATCAGGCACAACGCTTCGATTGATCTCCGGAAGCGGTATGCTTTTCATGTCCGGTATGATTTCTCCCAGCTCACCCGGGAAATACCAGCGTACGCCGAGACTCCGCAAATACTCGTAGACGGCATTCAAGGTGCCAGCGTCATCCGTCAGCCAAACACCCAGCTCGGGAGCGTGCAGTTGGAGACCCATGCGGTAGTAGGGAAAGCCGTAATACTCGCCTTCATTCACCGTGTCCCAATCCCTCGAAGCCCGATGCTTGTCTTTGTTCCACTCGTCATGATGTCCGTAAGGTTCCATGGGCACAAAATCTCTGTCCGGCCCTAGCAAAGCCAACCAGTTGGTGCCCGAAGCCATGCGGAACGCACCGTGGGCAAGACCATTCGTGGAGAGACCGAGTGCATCGGTGAAACGACTCACACCGACGTATATTTTGACCGGAGCATTGCCAGTCTCGGTCACCGCAGGAATTTCCGCCCCAGAGATTTTCTTCATGTAGTCCTGAAGCTCGCGCACAGCCAGTTTCGTCATCCGGGTTGGGTTTTCGGCGAAGATAATCTCTGCGCCGGACTGTCCGTTTTCAGCGATCATGATTTCGGCTCGAAGTGTGCAACTGCACAACAGAAACGCGGCAAACACAATCCGAACCATAACTTGTTTTACTTGCATTTAAAATTCCACGTAGTTTTTAACCGTTTCAGCGTTTGAGCTTATAGAGATCAAGCGTGGTATGTCCCTGACCAAAATCCGGAATGCTACGAATCTTCTCATAGCGTACATCCACGGCTTGCATCAATCCTGCCGTGATCTCGGATTCCATCTCCTCCGTTGA
Source organism: uncultured Lentisphaerales bacterium (assembly GCA_964553035.1). GTDB lineage: Bacteria > Verrucomicrobiota > Kiritimatiellia > RFP12 > UBA3636 > JBBQIY01. Next base: position 8,306 of record CAZKJH010000065.1, read on the forward strand.
CGGACACGAGACCGCAAACGAATAGCCGCTGAGTGCCGCAACTTCGGCATTGCTCGTCTCTATTGCACGCTTTAAGGTTGCCACATTATGCACCCTGACTTGCTCTGCCAGTGCGTCGCTAAGTGCTGGGAAAATGCTGAAAGGGCCCATTTCAAGACCGGTAACAACCTTCAGTCCTGCCTCGACCGCAAGATAGGCGTCCTGCGTCAGCACCTGACCTCTCGGGCCAGCGTTCTCACGCAGCCACGCACCGGCCTCGCGGAGCTTGATCACGTCCGGCGTCGTCTTCATCTGGAACCAAAAGCGATCCTGCCGTACCGTCACCCAAGTCATGCACATCGGAGACGCAATAATAAAAAGTAACGAAACAAATGTCGCTGATCGAACGACCACATGAACTTTCCTTGAAGATGCCGCCATCAACACAGTCGACAACATCACAGAGACGGCCACTGCCGCAAGAGACATAATAGGAGTTTGGTAGTCATCGTAGGGGAAAGGTGCGATAAAATGAACGGCAGTGACCGCTAAAAACCCAAGACAAGCAAACCATAACGCAGGAGGAATACGACGCACATCACGGAATCCAGCGGCTACGGCAGCAACTCCAAAACAAATCATCGGGAAATACCCTTGCAGAAGCCGAGAGGCGAACCCCGCCCTCAGCACGAGCCAGCTAAAAATGCCGATATCAGCTCGCGATGCATGGTAGGACTGCGAAAAGAAGAGTCCGTCCGGTGCCATGATCGCAAAGGGCACGAAGATCGCAAGAAGCGTGATCCCACCACCCAGTCCAAAGCGAAGCCACGCATATCGATACCCTTCACGGCGGCAGAGTGCCAGTAGGCCAAACCCAAGGACCGCCAGTAAAACACCCAAAGAAAGTCGCGTGCCTGCCGCCAAGGCAAGAAGCACGCCGGTAACCTCAAACCGCCATGTTCTTTCTCCTGCAAGGATAAAGAATGCGGCGGCAATGAAAAGACCAGAAAGCGAATACGTTTTGGGAATGGTTGTAAAATAGCTAAACACGGGGCAGCACGCCGTCAGTAACCAAGCAAACAACGCCGCCATGGCGCGACCGCGTTCCGGCGCAACCCGATAAGCGAAACCTGAACAGAGCACGGCAACCAGAAGACCCATCGCCGAAGTCAAAACCCGTCCACCGAGCACACCGAATGGGCTCCATACCGGCGAAAGCGCGGCATAGACATACGGGAGAACAGGTCCCTGTGTAAAGAGATAGTCGCGATACGGCATCATCCCACCTGCGGTATTCAATCCTGCGAGAAGATACCAGCCTTCATCTTGGTTCAGCGGCCCCATAATAATGTTGCAAGCAGAAAGAATGAAACCGGCAAGCAGTGCCACCGCAATCGATATTTTCATTTTCCAACGTGATCCAGAAAGGGTTTCAATTCCTTAATATCGTATTTCTCAATCAAGATCGAAAACGCCCCCCATCCACCCATTTTCATGGTGAGAAAGGCTCGCGAAAGCAATGCTGGGCGATTGGCATCGACAACGGACGAGAGCACGGCATCGTACATTTCCTCCGGATTCATTTCCGCTACTTTTACGCGATAGTTTTGCACCGTGGTTTCGTCTTCGTTGAAGAGCGTGCCGATCAACTCACCATTCGAGTACATTCGCGGTGCAAAAACGATCTCTTTCTCGCCGATAGATAGCGTTCTGGTTCCAGGACTCCGTGTCATGGAAACCCCAACAAGATCCTCAAATGAAGAGGCATCGTTAAACGCACTCCAAATCAGCTTGCATTCCTCGGTGTCCATGCCGGCAACATCCTTGGAATCCTTGAACCGGTCAAATGCAAATGCTTTCGCCTCTTCGAAATTTTTCGCAACTACAGCCTTGTAAATATCCGAAATAAGTTTTTGCTGCGGAGCAACCGCTGAGACGCCATTGCCCCTATCAGCAATCTCATTGGCTGCTGAAATCGTATTATCGGACTGCAATGGCGTTGTCAAACTAGACCCAGAAACCTGCGTTTTCTCTCCATCTAATGAATCTCCAGAATCAGAAGAATCATCGCGAATGGCGGAAGATTGGCCTCCAAATTCGCCTTCCATCGGGTCTGCGGCATCCTCGGCAACGGCAACATGAGCCTCCTCAGAAGGAGACTCGGCTGAGAGCGTCTTCTCAGCCTCGGTACTATCTCCTACAGAGCGCCTTTCAAGATTATTAATACGGAAATTGGTAAGCCAAAGCGCAAAACCGCCGATTGCAAGCACCGCGACAAGCTTCATCATGAAGTTCGGCTCGGATGGTTTACGTTCTGCTGGAACAGCATCCCCCTCTTGCGTAGCGTATGTTTTTAATTTTCGAACCGGAACATTCGTTAGGCGCCGCTTCGGCTTCAAGGATGGAGAACCCGATTCGGCTTCAGCAGGAGAAGGTGCAACCGTACTAAGCGGCGGTACATAATTCGTCGACTCTAGATAGGGTGGACGTCCATCAAGAACACGCTGCAGATCCTCAATGACATCCTGCCACCACGGATACCGCTCTTCCGGGGACTTGGCCATCATCTTCCGGATGATGTGTACAACGCCCGGTTTGATATTGGGATTAAGTTCACGCGGATTCGTCAGTGTGCCTACGCGTTGAAGTTCCAGTATTTTCATCGGATCTGGCTCGTCACCGAAAGGTGTAACACCAGTCACCATTTGATAAAAAGACGCACCGGCACTGTACATGTCTGAATGATAATCAAGGGAACGAAGACATTCGACCTGTTCAGGTGAGGCATAGCTTGGCGTTCCGACAACCATGCCATCATCGTACGCTAAGGGATTCTCGCCTGGCTTCACAAGGGTGGCACTGCTAAAGTTGATTAGCTTGACGGTATCTCCTGAGCCAATTTGTACCGTTTCAGGCTTGATGTTACGATGAACAAATCCGCACTGCTTCCATGCAGAATCAAGCACCTTCGCTATTTCCATCACAATGCGCATGGCGCGCACTGGATCTATTTTCCGCTCAAGATGCAGGATCGACGCAAGGCTTGTTCCGTCTACATTTTCATACACCACGTAGGGCACACCCTGCGCGGTTCTCGCCACATCGATGACCTGCAACAAATTGGGATGGCGTATCCGCGAAACTGCGCGAGCCACATTTTCAAAATGCTCTGCTTGTGCCGCATCTCGCGACAACTCCTCCTTCAACACCCAAATGGTCACGACACGCTCTAACGAAATCTGCAACGCACTCCAAACGTCAGCCGAGCTCGTCTCCCCAGAGCGAGACAAAATCTGCAGACCCGAAATCTCAGGGGCTCCGCTTACGGAATTACGAGTCAATGTCCCTTGAGTTGGGGATGTATTCTCTTCAGTCTTTACAGTATTTGACATAACGCAAAAACCCAAATTGGGGTATCAAACAGCATCAAATTGATAGATTGTTGTCGATTGCATAACCTCTCCCGGATTCAGGCGAATGCTTTCGAAGCCAGGCTTGTTGGGGGCATCAGGCGCATGTTGGGTCTCGAGGCAAAAGCCGTGGTGGGGTCCATACTTTACTCCTTTTTTGCCGCTTGTTCCGACAGGAATAAAGTTCCCCGCATAAAACAGAACACAAGGTTCTGTAGTCCAAGTCTCCATCATCCGACCGCTTTCCTGATCTTCTACGACAGCGCAAAGCGCCAGCCCAGGTGTCATCCGGTTAATAAGATAATTGTGATCATAGCCACCCGCAAGCGTGATATACTTCGAGCGGTCGTCAAGGCGTTCACCAATGCGGGTCGGCTCCATGAAGTCTACAGGTGTTCCCACAACGGGAAGTACCTTCCCAGTTGGCAACAACGCTTTATCAGACGGCGTGAACTGATCGCAATTGATCTGAAGGAGATGGTCAAGGACATCGTACTTTCCACCGTTTAAGTTGAAATAGGCATGTTGCGTCAAATTCACGACCGTAGGGGCATCCGTCATCGCCCAGTATTGAATGCGCCAAGCATTACACTCCATCAAGGTATAGACGACTCTCACAAAAAGATTGCCAGGAAACCCTTCTTCGCCATCAGGACTTAAATAACACAACTCGACCGCAGGACCTTCCGGGGTTTCGAACTTTCTAGCATCCCACACCTTTTGATCAAATCCCTTCGTTCCGCCGTGCAACGAAACCTTCACGCCGTCTTTCTCTGCATTCAAGGGGATCGTGTACGTTTTACCGTCCAGTTCAAAGGTTCCCTTGGTAATCCGGTTTGCAACGCGACCGATGATCGAGGACATGTAGCCATTTGCGTGAAACTTCTCTGGATTATCGAATCCCAATAAAATATCTTCAAACACCCCGTCTCGATCAGGCGCGGTGAGTTCCAGAACAGTGCCGCCGAGATTGCTGACCTTCATGGTCATGCCGTTCTTATTCTTCAAAACAAAAGTCTTGTAGTTCATTGATTTAAACCTCTGGTGCGCTCCTTAGCTGACTCCAATTATCCGTATGAGATCGTCGCTCAAAATTTTACGACCGATTTACAGTCACTTATAGTATCACAGAAAGTGGCGGTTAGGATAGGGCTTTTTCTGCTTTCTGACATTGCCCGAATCCCTGCAATATCTTTTTCTTAATGATCGCTCTTACGGCGGTTGCAGTCCTTGCAAAGCATCTGGCAGTTATCGGGTAGCGTCTTGCCTCCTCCACTCCACGGCGTGATGTGATCGGCCTCCATGCCATCAAGCGCGAAGGTCTTACGGCATTTGTTTAGGTGTTAGGCCCTAGGTTTTAACCAATACCCGTGCGAAGCTGCTAAGGCCTATAACCTACAACCTAACCCCTTCTTCGACTCGCGCCCTTTGCGTTAAAAACCTCATTGTTTTTGACCGCCCCCACGGTTAAAAAAAATATTTTGCTTGCATCCGTTCATCGTGCTGTGGTATTCGTTCTAGCTAATTCACGCACAAAACGGAAATTAAGAACTTAAAAAGACCAATCAGCACAAATGACAGAACGAGAAGCCTATATAGCACTTAACATGGTGCAAGGAATCGGAGCGGTAACGGTCGCCAGCGGCACCGCGAAGTTCGGTTCGGCTCTCGCTTTCTTCTCTGCAGGTGCCGATAAGCTGTCTTCTTTAAGAGGAATAAACCGAGCGAGCGCCGATGAGTTAGCCAGAGCTTTTGCGTCCGTGGATTGGCGCTGCGAAATGGAAAAAGCGAGTGAACACAGCGTTTCCTTCCTAACACCCGTCGATTCCGGCTATCCTCCCCTTCTAAAAAACATCTATAATCCGCCCCTCGCACTCTATGTGACTGGCTCGGCAGAGTCGATGCTGTTTTCGGCCCTCGCCATTATCGGCACACGAGCCCCCACAACCTACGGTCGGGCCAATGCCAAGACCTTCTCCTATCGACTGGCGCAGGCGGGCATTACCATCGTATCCGGCCTTGCCCGTGGCATCGACACCGAGGCGCACGAAGGCGCCCTGCTCGCCAAAGGTAGGACTGTCGCCGTTGTCGGAAGTGCTCTCGACAAACTTTATCCCACAGAAAACCGCGAACTGGCACGACGCATCGTCGGCAACGGCGGTGCCGTCATCTCCGAGTATCCCTTCGGTCGGTCTGCTGATCGGCAGACCTTTCCCATGCGAAACCGGATCATTTCGGGCTTATCTGGAGCTATCCTTGTCGTCGAGGCGGGCACCGCAAGCGGCACCCTGATCACGACTGACCATGCCCTTGAGCAAGGTCGATCCGTTATGGCAATCCCGGGCAGAATCGACAATGCCAGTGCCCAGGGCTGCCACAAACTCCTCAAAGAGGGTGCCAGACTCGTGGAAACACCGGAAGAGGTGCTCGACGAATTGCAGTCGCTCCCCGGCCACGCACCCGTATCCCATGCATCATCTGTCACGATGGAACCCTCACCTTCCAAAGCCCGGCTCAAACCGATGCTCGACGAAATTGAAACAAAAATTCTCTCACTTCTTGAAACAGAAGACATGACACCCGACTCGCTCGTCAACGCGACCGGCCTGCCCCCCTCGCTTGTCAGCCCGCGGCTGATCAGTCTCGAGATGAAATGCCAGATCCAACGTCTGGCAGGCAATGTCCTCCACGCAAGAAAATCTTAAACAGGAACACTACTCAATGAAAAAACTTGTTATTGTGGAATCTCCAGCGAAGGCCAAAACAATCGGAAAGATTGTTGGCGACAATTATATCGTCAAAGCATCGGTGGGCCATGTTCGCGATCTTCCAACCCATTCACTGGGCATCAAAATTTCGGACAACGACACGCGCTTCGAACCCGCCTACATCGTATCAGACGACAAGAAATCGGTTGTCGCAGATCTGATCAAGAGAGCGAAAGAATGCGACGAGATCTACCTCGCCTCTGACCCAGATCGCGAAGGAGAGGCCATTGCGTGGCACTTAAAGTCGATTATCGAAGGAAGTCTGAAAAAAGGCACCGAAAAAACCTTCCGCCGCGTACAGTATAATGAGATCACCCCGGCAGCCGTTCAAAAGGCATTTGATAATCCAAGCGAACTCGACATCCATCTCGTCGACGCCCAACAAGCCCGTCGCGTACTCGACAGGCTCGTCGGGTACAAGGTCAGCCCTTCCCTCTGGAAACAAGTCGGCAAGGGTCTGAGCGCGGGCCGCGTGCAATCAGTCGGACTCCGCTTGATCTGCGAACGCGAGCAGGAGGTAGCTGCATTTATCCCAACAGCCTACTGGATTTTTGGTGCGGCCCTGCGCAAACGGGTAACCCCAAAAACTCAATTCGGTGTCAAGTTGCGTCAAATCAACGGTGTTAAAGCCGATGTGAATGACGAAGTCCTGGCTGCAAAAGTTGACGCAGCACTCGCGTGCAGCACGTTTACCGTTACCGATCTCAGCACTCAGAAAAAGTTGCGCAAACCTTACGCTCCCTTTATCACCAGCACCCTCCAACAAGCGGCATCAAACACACTCGGCTATTCCCCGAATATCACGATGTCGATTGCGCAGAAGCTGTATGAAGGTATCGAACTCGGCGGTGACGGTCCTGTGGGCTTGATCACCTATATGCGTACCGATTCTTTTTCGATTGCAGACGAAGCCAGACAGACATCAAAGGATTTCATCATTAGAAAATACGGAGAGGAATTCTTTCAAGCGAAACCGCGCATGTACAAGAACAAGAATTCCGCTCAAGGAGCTCACGAAGCGATCCGGCCAACGGATCCGACACGGACGCCTGAAAGCCTCGCCAGCAAGCTCCGACCGCAGGAATTGAAGCTCTACGATCTGATTTGGAGACGTTTCATCGCGAGCCAAATGGCAGACTCCATTTCCAATCTTACTACAGCGAAAATCACCGCGGCACCTAGCAATGGATTCCATGAAATGATGCTCTCTGCATCCGCCAGCGAAATGGTCTTCCTCGGTTTCCTCAAAGTCATGGGAATCGTGACTCAACCTGCTGAAGACGAAGGAAAAGAAGGCGAAGACGACCTGCTCGAGGTGCTTCCTCCTCTCGAAGTCGGCGAAAAGCTCGACCCCATCAACGTGTCCGGAGAACGTAAGGAAACCAAACCTCCCGCACGGTACAACGAAGCCTCCCTCGTCAAGGCACTCGAAGCGAACGGCATCGGACGACCTTCAACATACGCCTCCATTCTCGCAACCCTCATCAACCGCAAGTACATCATTAAAGAGAAGCGAAACCTGGTTCCCACCGAGCTTGGCACCCAGGTCAACGTGTTCCTCGTCGCCAACTACAACGACCTCTTCAATGTGAGCTTCACAGCAGAGATGGAATCTCAGCTCGACGATGTGGAAAACCCCGCGTGCCAGCTTAATTGGCAAGGTATGCTGGCTTCCTTCTATGAAAAGCTTAAAAACTGGCTGATTGCCGCCAAAGTGCCAGGAGCAGACCCCGACCTCGTGTCCGCCGTCCTCGATAAATTCCAAGAAATCAAAGCGTGGGCTCCTCCTGCAAAATCAGGAAAACGAATATTCAGTGATGAGAAATTCGTCAATGAACTCCGAGACGCTTTCTTAGGAAAAACACCAAAGAAAAAATCGAAGAAAAAAGACACTGAGGAAACTGAAGAAGTCGACGAGACAACTGTAGAGGCAGAGGTAGATTCTGCCCCTGCGCAAGGTGGAGAAATTTCACAAAACCAATTGCGCGCACTCCTCAACATCTTGGTTCGCTATCGCCCGCAGCTTGACGACTTCGAGGGTTTCCTTTCCTCCATCGGCCAGCTCGAATTGTTGGAAGACGAAAAGCTCATGCCACCCCGCGCGAGTACCCTCAAGATTTTCGAACTACTCGATCAAGCAGGCGTTAGCGACGGCTCCATGAAGTTCTACAGCTCGCTACACGACCAGGTCAAACGCGGCAAACGCCTTTCTGCCAAGCAGCGTCATTACCTTGATCAGATTTTCCTAGACACCCGGGAAACAGTCCCCGGTTTTTCAAGAGAGCTGTGCGAAAGCCTCGAGGTCATCTATGGCGAGCCTGTCGTTCAGAACAATGCCGAAACCGAGGATTTACTCGCTGGACTTGCAACCGTCACCACATGGAAAGAACCCGTTAAGAAGGGTCGCAGAGTCTATGACGATTCAGAGTTTTTTAAGTCGGTTGCCACACAGTTTTCTGTTAAGAAGCATTTATCGGAAGCACAGATGAAGGTTCTCGAAAGGATGTTTCTTCGCTACAAGGATCAGATACCAAATGCCGAAGCAGCTATCGCTAAACACAACATTAAGCTTCCAACAAAAACTTCACGGAAATCCGCCGAGTAATATCTATGCGGAGTAAAAATGAAACCTAAAAAAAACTTCAGCTTATGGATTGTTCCTGGGCTTGCCGGGATTATCGCGGCCTCTTTTGTCTCCTCATTCTGGCACGAATCGACGGCTTCTACCGCCTCCGGCAGAGATGACTTCTCTACCTCCATCGCCCAAAACGACGGTGGAGGTAGCGTTCCTTTCGTTTCCGAATTTGAGCCTGCGGATGCGAATAAAACCTCAACGCTGGGACTCGAGATGTACGCCGACATCGCGAAATTGCTGGGCATCCACATGCCAGACGTACACTTACTTCACAAGGCTTTCGACGAAGCCATGTCGGCATCAGCCTGGACCAATTATCTCAATTCTCTCGATTATCAGCACGTCTTTCTGTTGCAGGCCGATATCGATGAATTTGAAAAATCGAAAACACAACTCCCGAACGAAATGAAAGCGGGCGATCTGACATTCCCCCAAACGGTTTTCACCCGGCTGCGCGACCGAGTTCGCGACCGCGTCAACTTTGTCGAAAACAACGTCACGAACGAGGTAGACTTCACCACAGATAAGACTTATCAGTGGAAGCGCGATGACTTGCCATGGCCTGCCAATCAAGAGGAACAGGACGAGCTGTGGCGAAGCATGATCGCCAACTCACTCGTCTCCTCGATGGTTTCCACAACGCTCGCCAACGAGAAAAACGAGGCGAAGAAAGACGAACTTCGGCTTGAAATTGCAGCTTATATGCAGAGAGGAACCGACAACACCAACGCTCCCGTCAAAGCGGAACTTACGGAAGAACTCAACAGTTTTGATGCCGCTATCTTGGCACTCCCTACCCTGCCGACCAATGCGACCCTCCGTGCGGAGTTTTGCCGAGTTCTCGTGCCCTCGTGGCAGCGTCCGGACGCTCCCACCAACGCGGTGGCTGAAGTTGTCATCAAGAGCGTAACAGACACTGCTCTAGCAACGGAAACATCGACCAACCAAGTTGTTTCCACTTCCGATAAACTTGATTCACTCGTCACTCTCTATGTCACGGCTGCTACCGGTATGAAGTCCGAAGAACAAGCCCTTGCCGAAGCTGCTGAGAAGACGATTAAAAGCTATCGCCAGTATTTAAACATTCTCACGGATAGTGATGAGGAGTTCTATCTCAGCAAGTTCTTCAACGCCATGACCATGGCCTACGATCCACATTCCAGCTACCTCTCCCCAACTGCACAGGAGGATTTCGGGATCGACATGCAGCTTTCCCTCCAAGGTATCGGAGCCCAGCTTCAGACCGAAGACGGTGCGGCGAAGATTGCAGAAATCATCCCAGGTAGCCCTGCAGAAAGGGATCTTTCGGAAACACGATTGGTACCGGGGGACAAGATTATCGGCGTTGCACAAGCCGACGAAGAGTTCGTGGACATACGCCACTGGCCCCTTTATAAGGCCGTTCGATTGATCCGTGGCCCAAAAGGCAGCGTTGTCAGACTCCAAGTCATCCCAGCAAACGATGCCAATTCCACCAAAATCGTCACGCTGGTTAGAGACGAAATTAAGCTGGAAGAGCAAGCCGCCTCATCAAGATTGGAGGAGATCGTCGATGCGACGGGCGTGACGCGTAAGCTGGGATACATCAAACTCCCCACATTCTATTCGAGCATGAAACTCGGGGCCAATTCCGATGCTACCCCACGTAGTGCAACAATCGATGTCGCACGCTTGATTGCAGACCTGAACACAGAAAACGTGGAGGGCCTTATCCTCGACCTACGCAGCAACGGTGGCGGCTCTCTACCTGAAGCGATCTATCTCACAGGTCTGTTTATCAAGACTGGACCCGTCGTGCAGGTCAAGGAATCGCGTCGGACCATCACGCTTCCCGACAACGATCCGGCCATCGCCTTCACAAAACCGATGATTGTCATGATTGATCGACTCAGTGCCTCGGCATCCGAAATTGTTGCCGGAGCCCTACAGGACTATGGCCGCGCCATCGTCGTGGGCGACTCCCACACCCATGGCAAAGGAACAGTGCAAACGCTGATCCCCGTTCGGAACGGCGACTACGGATCCCTCAAGGCCACTACCGCTTCCTTTTACAGAATAACGGGAAGTTCCACGCAGATTCGTGGCGTTTCCGCCGACATCCGCTTGCCATCTATCTTTGAGCACTATAGCCAATTAGGAGAAGACAAACTTCCGAATGCGATTCCCTGGTCGCGCACGGGACCGGCACGATACAAACGAGTCGACGTTCTCGACGAAACAATCAGCCAGCTTGTCGAAAATTCGGCAAACCGTCTTGAAGCAAACGAAAAATGGCAGAACCATATCAAACTCCTTGATCGATTCGCCTGCATCACCACCAACACCGTCGTCTCGCTAAATTTTGAGACCCGAATGGAGCGCGCGAAAGAAGACGAAAAACTCAAACATGAAATTTCAGCCGATAATGCTTTGGCTGGTGGAGATGCTGGTATGGAAGGAGCCCTCGCTCCTATTGAGGACGAAAAACCTAGAAGCGAAAGTAAGAAGGAACGCGAAGACCGATTCCGTAAGCACGATGTCGTGCTGGACGAAACCCTCAACGTCCTCACCGACCTCATCGATACCCATGGAAGTCCACGAAATCTCATCGACGACTCCATGCCCTACGACTTCCTCAAAACTTTCTTTCGTTAAGAAATTACGAATTACGAATTAGAAATTACGAATTGCAGTATTGTCCAAGTTCTTACGGAGTCACGGGCTTCAGAGAAGAACGACAAAGTTCGCGACAAAGCTCACGACAAAGTTTTGGAACAACGGGGTCTGGGGTGTCCCCAGCGGAAACTACGCACGACTCACTACGCCCTTCTCAGAAGTTTCCCCCCGCGCAAACTACGCCCTACTCACTACTCGCAACTCACTACTCACCACTAGCGACTAGCCACTAGCGACTAGCAACTTCTCTCTCCATGTCTTTTCTTCACTTCATCACTGGCGATACGCTGACCGACCTGTTCATTCGCCACATGAAAACGGAGCGAAACGACTCGGAGAACACCGTGCTCGGCTATGTGCGTGACATCGGGCAATTCGCCCAATTTGCGTTTGGAGAAGATGCAAAGCCTCCATTCGATTGGACGTGCATAACCCGAAACACGGCGCGCGCCTTCCTCTCTGGGCTATCGCGTGCAGAGGCAGAACCCACAACGGTTCGTCGCAAGCTGTCGGCGATGCGGACATTTTATAAGTTTCTGATTCGCGAAGGCCTTGTGAGAGAGAATCAGTTTGCTGGACTTCGAGGGCCGCGCATGCGCCGCGACCTTCCCACCGTGCTCACAGTAAACGAAATCACCGATCTTCTCGAACGCAACACGCCAGCCGAGTTTGAACGCGAGGCAACCAGTGACAAGGAGCTAGAAGCACGCTATCTTGATTTGCGTAACGCTGCAGTTCTTGAACTTCTCTACAGCACAGGCGCGCGTGTCGGAGAAGCTGCTGGACTCAGCCTCAAGGACATCGATTTCTCTCAAGCCTGCATCAAGGTTTTCGGCAAGGGACGCAAAGAACGAATTTGTCCGCTGGGTCGCCCCGCAATCAAGGCACTCAACAGAATGCTGGAAGCGGCGCGACGCATCTGGGACACAGCATCAGCAGCGCCACAAGAACCCGTTTTCCGCAATTGGAAAGGCACACGCCTCACCACACGATCGATCGAACGCCTCATGAAAAAATGCATAACGGCGGCAGGGATTCCTGGCGATTACTCTCCGCACGCCCTACGACACTCCTTTGCGACGCACCTGCTCGACGCAGGTGCCGACCTGCGCGCGGTACAAGAGCTTCTAGGCCACGAAAGCCTCTCCACCACCCAGATCTACACGCACGTCTCTGTAGACCATCTCCGGCGCGTCTACCACACCTCACACCCCCGAGCATAGACCTCTTTATTTCTGGCGAAAATGACAGTAACAGCTCGCCGCCGTCTCGCTCTCCAGCATGTTGTATCGCGTTTTCATGATAGGCTGCCTGGAATGTCCAACAACCGCAGCACGATTATAATCTTCAACTTTCAGCTTGTAATCGGTTAGCGACAGGGGTGTCGACATTGATGTGCGGATCAGCGAGCCGAAGAGGAAGCCGTTTGAGAGATGCTTCGGCTTGAGAACGTGCGGGTTCTGGGGCGTTGCGCGGCTTTTGCCTCAGCGGTGCGCCTGTAGCGGCGCCTCTACACTCCGTTTGAATGGCGCATCCCTTTGCCCGTATCGCACTTCCGGCGGACGCAAGTCCAGCCGGAAGCGCGCGGGCTTCGTGCTGCATCCATTGAAACGGGGCACTCGGCTTGTTTTCCGCTACACGCGCACGGTGTGCCACCTGCGAAGCGTACCGTCGCCCTCCTGCGATGGATCGGCTCTTCCTTCCGTCATGTTCGCCGCCAAGTCCGCGTCACGGCGCATCCGTCGCGCACCTCGCGGCGGCCCGCGGGGCGGTGACCCGTCGGGGAAGGTGCTAGGTGTTAGGGGTTAGGTGCTAGGGGGTGTATAGACATGCGAAGGAGCAGACGCC
>CAZKJH010000066.1:0-20837 GCA_964553035.1 uncultured Lentisphaerales bacterium
ATCATGTACTCTACCTGAAAATTACCGTCATTTCTGCCTGTACAATGTACTAGTACATTGGTCATATGCCAATCTTGCAATGGCATATTCAGCGGTCACAGCCAAGTCTGGGAAATACGTGCGGATACAATTCATGATTCGATCTCGTCTCTACGCAGGATGAAACAAACGAACGATGAGCATCGGTTCGCTTGCTGAAGACGAGTGCTTAAAGATGATTTTGCCCTAAGCATGTTGTTCTTGTGCCCAAGTGCGCTCATGATGCACTCGAATGGTTAACCCCAAAAGAGCAATTTCCTATCAGTGACAGGGTAAAAACTCTGCCCCTCGGATGCTGATTCCGCAGAAAACCTTCTATGGGCTGAACGCCATGACTGAACGTTATTGACTGAACTTTATTGTAATCTTGACAAAATTTTCAAGATTAGATGGAGTTTTTCAAAAGTATATTTTGCGGTAGATTATGTAATCTTGATTTTTCGTTCCAGATTACAATGGAGCAGTAGCGTGATAGATTATTTTCGCCTGTATCTGTCGCGCCGGCATGATATAATCGGCGCATGAAAGAGACTGAGACCCAGAAGAAGAGTTGTGACTGCGGACACGCCCACGGGGGCGACCGTGCTGTGATTTCTGTACGGGGTGCACGACAGAATAATCTCAAGAATATTGACATTGATTTTCCGATAGGCGAATTCACGGTCGTGACGGGTGTCAGTGGTTCGGGTAAGTCATCGCTTGCCTTTGATACGGTTTACGCTGAGGGTCAACGCCGTTATATTGAAACCTTTTCATCCTACGCCCGCCAGTTCCTAGAACGCATGGATCCGCCAGACGTGGATTCTGTCGAAGGTATTCCGCCTGCTATTGCAATTCGTCAAATCAATCCCGTCCGCACGTCGCGCTCAACCGTTGGTACGATGACGGAGTTGAACGATCATCTGAAACTGCTCTTTGCGAAGCGTGCCCAGCTTTTCTGCTCTGGCTGTAACCATGAAATCGTGGCCGATACACCAGAAACTGTGATCAACAAGTTGCTGTTAGCTGGTTACGCGGAGTCGCGGATATTGATTGTCTTCCGTTTTGCCATTCCCGAAAGTTTCACGCGTGAGGAGACAGTCGCGTTGCTAGAAGGGCAGGGGTATCGACGCATCTCCGATGAAGCGGACGGACGACTTCGTATCGCCCAAGACATGGTTGTCTTTTCTGAGAGCCGTCGTGCGCGAATCGCCGAGTCTCTCGAAACCGCTTTTTCTAAGGGAAAGGGCGAGATTGCTGTTATCAAGCTGGGTGAAGACAAGACGGAGCTAGATGAAGTCAAGTTCAGCAACCGGCTGAGTTGTCCTGAGTGTGATATCGAGTACCAAATTCCGACTCCCAACATGTTTTCCTTCAATTCTCCCGTGGGGGCGTGCGAGAAATGCCGAGGGTTCGGCCGAACAATTTCGTTCTCAGAAGCACTCGTCGTACCAGACACGACAAAAAGCATTGCCGAGGGGTGCATCAAGCCCTTCCAGACCGCGAGCTTCTTGGAATTACAACGGGATCTGATGACGCATGCGAAGAAGGCGAAATTTCCAGTGAAGACGCCGTGGATGGATCTCACGGAAGCTCAGCGCAAATGGATCGTCGAGGGCGAAGGCGATTGGGATGATGGTGTTTGGTGGGGCGTGAGCCGTTTCTTCGACTGGCTGGAGTCGCGTGCCTACAAGATGCATGTTCGTGTCATGCTGTCCCGTTATCGAGAGTACAAACTCTGCACCGAATGCAAAGGGGCCAGATTGAAAGCCGCCGCCTTGAACTGGCGGCTCACGTTAGAAGGCAAGTCATACAATATCCAGGACATTATGCTGATGCCCATCAGCGATGTTTTGACGTTTTTTGATGTATTCCGCACGACGTTGACGATGCGCGATGCGCAGACGCTCTTCGATGAGATTATGCCGCGACTCTCCTATCTTAGCGAGGTTGGACTCGGTTATCTTACGCTAGATCGGCAGTCGCGCACGCTCAGTGGTGGCGAGGTTCAACGAATTAATCTCACGCAGGCACTGGGCAGCTCGCTGGTGAATACGCTCTTCGTTCTCGATGAACCCAGTATCGGACTGCATCCACGCGATGTCGGTCGTCTCGTTTCCGTGCTCAAGCGTCTTCGCAATGCTGGCAACACGGTTCTTGTTGTTGAACATGATCCTGATGTGATCTTGGCTGCGGAACGTGTGGTGGAAATGGGACCAGGTCCCGGTGACAAAGGTGGCAGAGTCATCTTTAATGGAGATGTCAAGGCCCTTCGCGCTTTTGAAGGCAGTGCTACCGCACCCTACCTCACCTCCACCGCAAATTCTCAGTCGTATTACCATGCTTCTGAAGTTTCACCGATTAACGTTGTCTTGCGCGTCAGAGGCGCACGTGAGCATAATCTACAGAACATCACGGTTGAGTTTCCGTTGAACCGTTTCGTGGTGGTGACGGGTGTCAGTGGATCAGGGAAATCCACGCTCGTGAATGATGTGCTTTTCTCGAATGTGGAGCGTCTGCTCGGGCGCAATGTGGAATGGTGCGGCGAATGCGATGGAATCGATGGTATTCATCACATCACCGACATTGTCATGGTCGACCAGTCTCCGATCGGCAAGACTACTCGCTCCACGCCAGCCAGTTATGTGGGTGCATTTGATGCGATCCGTAAGTATTTTTTCAAGCTCCCTGCCGCGGTCGAGCGTGGGTATTCTTATGGGGATTTCAGCTTCAACGCAGGCCTCGGTCGCTGTCCGACGTGCGAAGGCTCGGGCTACGAGCTTGTTGAGATGCAGTTCCTCAGCGACGTGTATCTTAAATGCGAGGAGTGCGGAGGGCATCGCTATCGCCAGTCGATCTGCGAGGTACTCATGCCGTGGGCAAGTCGGCAGAAAATGGTTTCCATCGCCGACGTGCTTGAGATGACCGTTGACGAGGCTATGGATGCCTTCTCGTTTGACAAGAAAGTCATTGAATCGCTATCGCCTCTCGTTGATGTTGGCCTCGGTTATTTGTGTCTGGGGCAGCCTGTGCCCACACTCAGCGGCGGTGAAGCGCAACGGCTCAAATTGGCGGGTCATCTTGCAGAGGAGGCAGGAAAACGCGGTGTCAGAAAGGGGAGGACGCTCTTCATTTTCGATGAACCGACTACCGGTCTGCACTTTACCGACATCGATGTGCTCAACGGGGTCTTGCGCCGACTCGTGACTTCTGGCAACTCTGTAATCGTCATCGAACACAATTTGATGGTCATGCGTGCGGCAGATCATCTCATCGACCTCGGTCCCGAGGGTGGGGTGGACGGCGGCGCTGTTATTGCGGTGGGAACTCCAGAGCAGATCGCCAACGTCCTGGAAAGCCATACTGGTGCTGCATTGCGTGGCGATGGTTTGGGTGTCAATTACGCGCTAGCGGCCGAAGCGCAGGCCGATTACGAGCCAGTGGAGAGGCCCAAGCTGATCTCCGTTCGTGGAGCGCATGAGCATAACTTGCGGAACATCGATGTCGACCTTCCATTGGACAAGTTTTCGGTGATCACAGGCGTGAGCGGCTCGGGAAAATCAACGCTCGCTTTCGACATTCTTCTTGCCTCAGGCCAACGCCGCTATCTTGAATGTCTCAACGCCTACGCACGTCAATTTGTGCAGCCGCAAGCGAGACCTGAAGTGCTGTCGCTTTCATGTTTACCACCAACCGTCGCCATTGCGCAACGGTTGAGTCAAGGTGGGTGGAAGAGTACGGTAGCCACGGTAACAGAAATTTACAACGATCTTCGATTGCTGTTTCTAACGCTGGGCGAACAGCATTGTCCTGATTGTGGAGGCTTGATTGAAAAGCAGACGCCTGAACAGATTTTAACGCAGATTTTGCGCCGTCATGCTGGACAAGAAATTTTGCTCTTGGCACGACTGGTTTCTGGTCGGAAGGGCATTTACAAGGAACTTGCAGACTGGGCAGCCAAGCACGGATTCAAGACGCTACGGGTTGACGGGGTGTGGTGCGACACAAAGCCCTGGAATCCACCGAGCCGTTATAAAGAGCACGATATTGACCTGCCGATTGAGCGATTCACCGTGGCAGAGTCCGAAGTCAAAGCGATCCTTGTTGGTATTAAACAGGCACTGGAGCACGGCTCCGGCATGTTACGCGTGATGCCTACAGTCAGCAGTGGCACCACAAAGACAGGAAAAAGGGGAAAGAACGTTTTTGAGGAATATGTTTTTTCTACGGCACGCGCTTGCGCACCGTGCGGAATTAGTTTCGAGGAGCCTGACCCACGCCTCTTCTCTTTTAACTCACATCGTGGACGTTGTCCCGATTGCGGAGGCTATGGTGTCGAAGCGGGTCGTGGACACGAACCTGAGGTCAAAACTGCTGCTGATCGCGGGCGCACGCTTGATTTTGCTGATGCTGCGGACGATTCGATTGATGGACATGGCTCGAAGACCTGTGCCGTCTGCAGCGGAAGCCGTCTCAACCCCGAGGCGCGCGCATTTCGCTTTCATGATGTGGGGATTGCCGACATGACCCAGATGACGGTATCGGAATCGCTCAAATATTTCTCTAAGCTCAAGCTTGCCAAACGTGAGCAAGCCGTTGCGATGGGCATCATTTCGGACATTATTTCGCGACTCGCCTTTCTTGAGAAAGTGGGGCTGGGTTATCTATCCCTTGATCGCGCGGTGCCGACGCTTAGCGGTGGGGAAGGGCAGCGTATTCGGCTTGCTGCGCAGTTGGGGTCAAACCTCTGCGGTGTTTGCTATATTCTTGATGAGCCGACCATCGGCCTCCATCAGCGTGATACGTCGATGCTGCTCGATACGCTTGTCGGTCTGCGCGATAAAGGCAATACCGTCGTCGTCGTGGAGCACGACGAGCAGACGATGCGCCGAGCAGATTATATTGTGGATATGGGACCCGGAGCTGGCGTTGAAGGAGGACACGTCGTGGCACACGGTTCGCTGGCACACCTTATGCTCAGCACGAAGTCACGCACGGCGCAGTGTTTGCGCGAAACACGCGTGCATCCAATCCGTGGCGACTATCGGGATTGCCATAAAGTTGAGAAGTTGATTGTGCATGGCGCTACTTTACACAATCTCGATAATATTAATGTTGAGATTCCGATCGGACGTTTCACGGTGGTAACAGGTGTTAGCGGATCTGGCAAATCTACGCTGGTGCGCGACGTGCTTTACGATAGCTTGCGTCCGTTAAACGTCGCGAAGGGCAAGGTCACGCCGATTGGCTGTCGTGAGATTCTCGGCACTCAGTCGATTAAGCGCGTTCTTGAGGTTGATCAGATGCCCATTGGGCGGACGCCGCGGTCTTGTCCTGCGACGTACGTAGGCTTTTGGACGGATATCCGTGACCGCTTTGCAGCAACGCCGGAAGCGAAGTTGCGTGGGTTTAATGCTTCGCGCTTCTCGTTCAACATTGAAGGAGGACGTTGTCCCGATTGCCTAGGGCAGGGTGTGGTGAAGATTGAAATGTCGTTCCTGCCAGATGTCACCGCACCGTGCGAGACGTGTTTTGGTGCGCGGTTCAATCTCGAAACGCTGAACATCAAGTATAATGGCAAGACAATTGCCGAAGTGCTCTCAATGAGCGTAGCGGAAGCGTTGCCGTTTTTTGAAACCCATGCGGCTATCCATCATGCGCTGCGGTTGATGAGCGATGTCGGTCTCGGCTACCTCTCACTGGGACAGCAGAGTA
Organism: uncultured Lentisphaerales bacterium; assembly: GCA_964553035.1. Lineage (GTDB taxonomy): Bacteria > Verrucomicrobiota > Kiritimatiellia > RFP12 > UBA3636 > JBBQIY01. The sequence goes on from CAZKJH010000066.1 coordinate 5,734, forward strand.
GTACGCTCAGTGGAGGTGAAGCGCAGCGCATCAAATTGGTTACGGAGTTGGCCCGGTGTACGCCGAAGCCAGGCGTTCGTGAGCAGACGACGCTGTATGTGCTCGATGAGCCGACGGTGGGACTTCACATGGCTGATGTTGATAATCTGATCGAGGTTGTGCATAAGCTCGTTGAGAGCGGTCACACCGTGGTGATGATCGAGCATAATCCCGACATCATTGCGGAGGCAGACTGGGTTATCGATTTGGGGCCGGAAGGCGGTAGCGGCGGCGGTCGGATTGTGGCGCAAGGCAATCCTGCCATGCTAGCGAAAAAGCTCCCTGCAAAGTCCTATACAGCCAAATTCCTTGCCGAGATGTTTTAAGATCCGGAATCTGGCTTAGGGGCGAGGACACCCCCAAGCCGAATGTAGAATTTTCTTTCATGCTTCGATTACAAACAACCGGTTCTGATACGATTCCAGATTTGTGAAGCATCTGTGGCAGAGTAGGGACGCAGGCAGAAGTCGAGGCGCCAGAGGCAAGCGCCACTGTCTCGCAGTACATCGAGGCGTTTCGAAATATCGGTGGGGTGCTCATTTGTGATGAAGGTACGACATCTCTGCATGGTGACGAGCACATCGTCGCCACCACGAAGGGGATGAAGTCGCGTAGGTTCATCGTTACCAAGTTTTGGTGGACACGTCCCACATCCAGCACCGAGTGAGGAAAGTGGACAGGTCTCTGAAATCATGAGCGGTGTGTCTTGGTAGAGGATCACGGTCGCGACATCACCCCATTCGGCGAGCAGTCCCACGATATCGGCTTCGGTGCTTTCTGGAGAGAGCGTGACGCCGCATGCACCTTTGTCGATCCATTCCGCAATCGCCTCCGAGTTCCAAACCGAGAGCGTCCAATCGGCTTGGATATCGCAGGTGGCAGGGATGAATTCAAAAGCTCCTGGATTCGAAACCATCCATCGCGTGCAACCCGTTTTGACGAGTTGGCTGATCCGCTCGTGAAGCGGCGTGCTTTCCCATGCCCGGATGATCAACGGGATCGCAAGTCGAATCCGCTCAGCGCCATAACGTTTTGTGCACTGTTCGATCTCGGCGTCGGAAACGGAAGTCAGGTCGAGGATAACTTCATCGAAATCGTTGATCTCGTCGAGACAGGCTGGCTGATCTGTTTTGATGACCCAGCGTTCGCGTATAGGCGACTCCGGCTTGACGTGGCAGGGTCTTGACGCTACCACCGCCGCAACTGTGTCGTGGCGGTGTGTAGACGCTACCACGAGCGATGCGGAAAGATCAACGCAGACGCGACGGCGGAGTTCGTTGAGCTGCGACATGGGGACGAAGAGGCTGTCGGGATTGTCGACGGTTAGCGAGTGGAGGGAGAATTCCGATTCGCCGAGCTTGCCACAAGATTCCGTGATCCCTTGTTTGGCTTTCTCTGGATTCTTGGCAACTGTATACGTATCGCTCATCACAGATTCGGCCGTCACGGTAGGGTCGGAGGCGAGGTCTGCTTTGAGCAAAACGTGATCGGCTCGGATTGCCACGGTTATCGCGATAGGCATTCGGGGCTTGCGTTCGGCTGCGAGTGGCATTTCGGAGGCAAAACGTTTTTTCACCTCTTGTGAGGAAGCGCAGTAGACGGTTACGCCCGTGGGTATGTGTGGGGAATCTTCGGGAAGGAGGATGCTGATGGAATTGCCGGCTTGGCATTCGAAGACAATGCCACGGCTCTGGCCAAACGTGTCGAGCTTGTCAATGGGGAAGCCGTAGGGTCTGTCTTGCCCGGGGAGATCAACTTGGATTCCGTCGTGGAGTTCCAGTCTGCGGTCGGTTCGGAAGCGTAGCCAGCGGGTTCCGTCGGGGAATGAGCGTATCGAGTCAACGATACCGATGGGCACGCCCCGATGACCCGTGATATCGGGGTCGATGCCCCCGTCATGATGAACGCCATCGGAATGGAATTTTGTCCATTTCCGGCTGAAAATGGTTTTGAGATCGTTCTGGGCCTTGACGAGATCGCTCTCGCGGGTGAGTGTGCCGTCGAGGATGCGACGATAGAAATCGGTGACGGCGGCCACGTAGAGCGGACTCTTCATTCGTCCTTCAATCTTGAGGCAAGACACGCCAGCATCGGCCAGCTTCGAAACATCGGTAGAGAGCGCGAGATCTTTCATGGAGAAGGCAAGGCCGTTGGTATCCGATCCGGACACGGCATAGCGGTCGCGGCACGGGTAGCCGCAGCGCCCACGGTTTCCGCTGCGACCGTTGCGGACGGCGGACATCAGGCAGAGTCCGCTATAGCTGTAGCAAAGTGCGCCGTGGATGAAGACCTCGGTGTGAATGCCTTCGCCCGCGATGCGGCGAACTTCATCGATGGTCAGTTCACGTGCTAGGGTCACTTGGCTGAATCCCCAGTTTGTGGCAGCACGTGCTCCTTCAAGGTTGTGAATGGCCATCTGCGTGCTGGCGTGCAAGGCAAGGGTAGGGGCGATCTCGCGGGCGAGGCGCGCCACGCCCATGTCTTGGACGATGAGCGCGTCGGCACCTGCCTCCGCAATCGTGAGGATAGCATCGGCCATCTCGGGTATCTCGGATTCGCTGAGAAGCGTGTTGACGGTGACAAAGACCTCGCGCCGTTTCTCTAGGGAATGGGCGTAGTGGACGATGCTGCGAAGTTCTTCTGGTGAAAAGTTCACGGCTTCGGCACGCGCAGAAAAACTTTGCAAGCCGCAATAGATGGCATCGGCACCATAGAAAAAAGCAGCATAGCCCGCCTCGGGTCCACCAGCAGGTGATAAAAGTTTTGTTTGAGTCTTCTTCATAACGTCCATAGTCAAAGGATTCCACTGCCATCTATTGTCGCTGAAACTTGCATCTAGTTTCAAAGATCATTCCTGGCCAATCCTCCAGTTGATGTTTCACGGTAGAGGCTCGGAAGGTCACGTCCTGTTGCAAGCATCGTTCGAACCACTTTGTCAAAGCTGACGCGGTGCAATCCATCCGAGAGGCTTGCGTAAAGGTTGGCATCCATTGCACGCGCTGCGGCAAAGGCATTGCGTTCAACGCATGGGATCTGCACCAGTCCGTTAATCGGATCGCAGGTCAAACCTAAGTGGTGTTCAAGTCCAATTTCGGCAGCATATTCGATTTGTGCAGGACTTCCTCCGAATAATTGATTAGCAGCGCCGGCAGCCATCGCGCAGGCGACACCAATTTCGCCCTGGCATCCAACTTCTGCACCTGAGATTGAGCCATTTTTTTTCACGATCAGGCCGATCAGGCCAGCCGTCGCGAGTGCATGGAGAATGCGCTTTTCGGTGACCTCTTGATGTTTGTGGCAAAAGTACAGAACCGCTGGCAAAACACCCGCCGAACCACAGGTCGGCGCAGTAACAATTAATCCGGTTGAGGCCGCATTCTCTTCGGCCACAGCCAACGCATAGGCAAAAAGACAACCCCTGCTCTGCAAGCTTGAGCGTAGACCCTTCGTTCGTTGATAGTAGTTCGAGGCTTTGCGCTGAAGTCCTAATCCTCCCGGCAAAACACCCTCAGACTCTAAGCCACGTTCAACTGCGGCCTTCATCACGTCCCAAATTTCTTTCAGGTATTCAAGGATATCCTGCCCTTCACACTCTAGGGCATACTCCCACAACGACTTTCCCTGCTCCTTGCACCACCCGAGAATGGCATCCATTTGATTCAAGGGATAGAGGGAGGGTGCGGCAACGACATCTGTCTCAGAGGCTGACTTTAAAAAACCGCCACCAATGCTGTATACTTCCCACGTGTCGGTCACACCATCTTGAGCATCAAGGCTTTCAAAAATCATCCCATTGGGATGCAACGGCAAAACCGTTTCTGGCTTCCAAATAAGCTCAACGGGAACCGGTGCGGAGCCACGGTTGATTGCTTTATCCGTCATGTGCCCCTTACCTGTTGCCGCGAGACTTCCATAAAGGGTGACGCGCAGGCGCACTGCTTCTGGATGACGCGATGAAAAATCTTGCGCCGCACGCAGGGGGCCCATCGTATGGCTACTGGAAGGCCCTAAACCAATTTTAAAGAGTTTTCGAATTGAATCCATGATTTACCTTTAATATAAAATAATTAGAAATTTATGTTAGCATGAAAACACTGGACAAGCTATCAAAACATTCGCGACATCGATTCATTCTTGCAAAGATCTCAGGTTTTGAGTAGTCTATAAACAAATTAACAGGTTAAGAAAAGGCTAAGCCTACTATGAAAAAACTCACGAATATTCTCTGTATCGGTGCTGGATACGTTGGTGGGCCCACCATGGCGATGATTGCCAAGAAATGTCCGGATCGAAAAGTGACGGTCGTTGACATCAATCCGAAACGTATTGCCGCTTGGCAGTCGGACAAACTCCCCATTTACGAGCCAGGCCTAAAAGAAGTCGTTCAAGAAACTCTGAATCGCAATCTCTTTTTCTCAACAGATGTCGATAAGGCCATCGAGGAAGCCGATATTATTTTCGTGGCGGTGAATACGCCGACTAAGACTTTCGGACAAGGCGCAGGCTATGCTGCGGATCTCCAATATTGGGAGAAGACGGCTCGCCAGATCAAGCGTTGTTCAAAAAGTGACAAGATCGTCGTTGAAAAATCAACGCTTCCCGTGCGCACGGCAGCGGCCATGCAACGTGTGCTCTCTGCAGAATCGAATGGGGTTCATTTCGAGGTTCTTTCCAACCCTGAGTTTCTGGCAGAAGGAACGGCCATTACCGACCTCGAATCTCCGGATCGCATCCTCATTGGTTCCGATGAGACCGAAATGGGGCGGGCAGCCCGCCAGGCTGTTGTAGACATCTATGCGTCCTGGGTTCCCCGTGAGCGTATTCTCACAACAAATGTTTGGTCATCAGAGCTTTCGAAAATTGCCGCCAACGCTTTCTTGGCGCAGAGAATATCTTCCATCAATGCGCTAACCGAGCTTTGTGAAAAGACTGGGGCAGATGTAACCGAAGTGGCAAGGGCCATTGGGGCCGACAGCCGGATCGGTTCAAAGTTTCTCAAGGCTGGCGTCGGTTTTGGTGGCTCCTGCTTTAAGAAGGATATTCTGAATCTCGTTTATATGTGTGAATCACAGGGCTTGTCGCAGGCAGCCGATTACTGGCGCTCAGTGGTGACCATGAACACCTACCAACAGAACCGTTTTGTCAACACCATGCTCACCGCCATGTTTAACACGGTCGCCGGTAAACGAATCGCTCTCCTCGGATTTGCCTTCAAGGCCGACACCTCGGACACGCGTGAAACCCCAGCGCTGACTGTCGCCAAGTTGCTTGCCGAGGAGCATGCTGACATTGTGGTTACGGATCCCTACGCACTCGAGAATGCAAAGACCGATCTTGCGTCGGTAGCCGACCGCGTAACCTTCGAAACCGATCCTTATCAGGCGGTTGAAGGTGCTGATGCCGTAGCGGTCATGACGGATTGGAAGCTTTATAAGGAACTTGATTGGGATCGCGTTTATGCGTCCATGCGTAAGCCGGCCTTCATCTTTGATGGACGCAATTTCCTCGATCATGCCAAACTCTTTGCACTCGGCTTCCATGTCTACGCCATTGGAGTAGAGCCGAAGTCGCATTTCTAGCTGGAGCGCGTCAGCGGGCCTCAGATGTCCAAGAGAAGCCCGTCGTAGGCGACATTGATGCCTTTGGGAATAAAGAAGGCTTCGAGGTCGCTATGTAATGCGTGTCCATTATGGGAGAAATGGTTGGCATAGACCGTGGCATTGGCTTTGAGTGCGCCGCATTCAAGCAGGCGGTCGCGAACTTTTATGACCGTGTTAGCGCCCATGTGTCCGTTTGCGCAATCGGGATTGGCCAGGCCCGTTGTGCAATCGACGAGTGCTACATCGATTTCCTGGCGTGCCATTAAATTCCAAGCTGCTTCAGAGGGATACCCCGTGTCATTGCAGATCAAGATTTTGCGTCCATTGCGTGAAAGGATATAGAAGAAAGGCGAACCGCCCGGGTCGTGATTGGCTGGAAGCGGTAGAATGCCGATACCACCGTCTTCTACGTCTTGCCCAGCCTTAAGAATGTAAGCTGTGAGATGCAACCTCTCTAACTCTTCTGTCATGCTGTCTGCGGTTGCATTCGGCATCATTCGGTCAAAGACCTGCTGGGCGGCAAAGATTTTGATGTTGCGAGAAACGGCGCTAAATCCCTTGCAACGCCAAGAAAGCTCGAGAGGATTCAGATGATCTGAGTGTCGATGCGTGTAGATAATACGTTTGATCTTGAGCAAATCAATCGTAAATTCGGTTGCCTGCCAGAAAGCATCGGGGCCAAAGTCAACCAGTGTGTCGTCATCGAGTAAATAGCAGGTTCGGCGACGAAGATTCTTCCCTCCCAGTTGGTGGGCTTTTTCACAAGTCGTGCATTCGCACCAGAGGGCTGGCATCGCTTCAGCGGCGGCGGTTCCAAGAATTGTAATTTTCATAGTTTGATTATACCAACATTACTTTCCGCGAATCAGTTCGCGGAATGTGCGGCAAACTTCAACAACGCTTGCGCCTTTGTAAATCAGTGGTACTTCATTCTGGAAGTACTTGAGGCGCGGGGCGGTTTTGAGAAGGCCAATAATGTGTGGCCAGTCGACATTGCCCTTGCCAGGTAGGTAATGTTGGTCCGTAAGACCGTTATTGTCATGCAAATGACAGGTCGTGACGTGAGGCTGCATTTTCTCGAGAATTTTGGAGTCATAAGGAATTTCACCGAAACGTTCCCAAGTTTTGATGGCATTTGATTCTGTGGCACCGCGATTTTTTGCCATTACGTTTGCGTGCCCGGAATCATAGCAAAGTCCTAGCGTGTCCGAATTGAAGTGATTGAGAACAGCCAGAAGCCTCTCCGGAGTTGCCGTGGCGGTCCAACCATTTTCAACCGCGATTACAATGCCTAGCCGCTCTGCTGTCGGCAATAGCTCCTCCAACGAACGGATTACGCAAGTCTGCAGATGGTCAAGGGAGTAGTCTGAAAATTCTTCGGGCGTGCCGCCGCCATGACACGCGATACTGTCTATTCCGAAATCGGCAGCGATTTGTAAGGCAAGTTTAAAACGCATCAGCATGGTTGGCCGCAAGTCTTCGAATGGCAGGTTGAGATCTTCAAGCGTTCCGTAGGGTGCATGAGCATCTACAAATTTCACTCCTGCCGATTTGATGTCTTTGCGCAACACGTTGGCAAATTCAGGTGAGCGCATGACCTCGCGAACCAGCCCATGGGTTAAAACCAAGTTTTTTTCCCCATTGGCGGCAAACTCTGCCATGATATACGGGCGTGTTCGGTCGTTAAAATGCACATAGTCTATGAAATGGGTAATGGGTAGCAGCTTGGACATGAAATCTCCTTTAAGGCCATAGGATTGATCAACGAGAACAGTTAAAATGATAACATGCATTCGCGGATAATTGAATTGAAATGATTTTTGATTCGCCGGTTGACATCTTCACTCCGCTAGAGATAAACTGCTCCCGCAATTCGGTTGTTGGTTTAACTGAAGACAAGCCATAATAGACAGCACAGTCATTCTCTAAACAAGGAGGAATCAAGGAAAATGAAGGATCATATGAAGATACGTTTAGCCCTTCCATCCGATACAGCGACACTGGTTGAGTTTAACCTGCGGATGGCTGAGGAAACCGAGCGGAAACGCCTCGACTCGGAAGTTCTCACGTCTGGGGTGTGTGCAGTTCTGGAGGATACCACGCATGGCTTCTATTTCGTTGCTGAGATAGACGGAAAAGTTGTCGGATCGCTCATGGTCACGACAGAATGGAGCGATTGGAGAAACGGGACATTCTGGTGGATTCAGAGCGTTTACGTGCAACCCGAGCTCCGCAGGCGGGGTGTATTTCGAGCGCTCTATAAAGAGGTTAGAGAACGAGCCGTGAACTCGAAGGGCATCTGTGGGTGTCGGCTCTACGTTGAGAAAGACAATGCCGCGGCGCAGGCGGTGTATGGACGACAGGGGTTCACAGAAACCAACTACAAGGTATTTGAGGATCTTTTTTTGTGACAGCCCGATATTTGAAGATGGTATTCAGCATATCGATATGTTAGGCCTTAGCATTAGGTCCCCCTGAGAGTTTCGTGATGAACGCCACGAGGAGAGCGACGACCGCCGTGAGGATCATCACGGGAAACGTGAGGCCGACAACGGTCTCGAATCCGGCATGCATGAGGTAGCGGTAGGCTGCGAAGCCAAAGGCCCAGACCGCGAGACCCGTTACGCTGAAGTATTGCGACAGATGGTTGCGCTTCAGAATAAAGGCATCGACAATCATGACGGCGATCATGGGTGCGAAGACGGAGCCGATAAGGTAGAGAAAAGATTCGAATTTCGAGACGGGTACAAAAATGGCAAGGGCTGTACCAGCAAGACAGGCGACGATGGCGACGTGCTTTTCGTTGAGTTTTTTCGTGAGGCTGACAGCACTGACACCGGCTGAATAGACATCCAGAAAGGTCGTGGTGACCGTTGAAGCCACAACCACGAGCACAGCGGCAATTCCGAATCCCGCTGCGGTCATGATTTCGGCCACATCGGACTTTCCAGTATAAATCGCCGCGGCTACGCCGATGGCATACATCCAGCAGCTCGCAAGAAAGTAAACGGCGACACCGGTAAAGGTGACGAGTCGTGGCTTTCGGGTTGCGGATCGTGTGTAGTCTGAGATCAGCGGCAACCACGATAGCGGCATGATGACAGAGAGTTCAACTGCACTGCCGAAGGACATGCCTTCTGTGGTCAGGGTCTGGACACTGCCACTGGCGAAAATGATTTTACTCATGAGGAGTGATAACGCGAAGAGAGCCGCCATGGTGACGAGACTGAGTTTTGCAATATTGCCGATTCCAACAAAAATCCAAATAAGGATCAAGACTCCAAGTCCGAGGGCCCAGATTGCGCTGTCTGCTGGCCAGATTGAATTGGCTGCAGCGGCACCTGCCGCGATCATGACGGCCGTCCAGCCGACGAGTTGCATGATGTTGAGTGAGGCGAAGAGAAGTCCGCCTTTTTCACCGAAAGACATTTTGACCGTTTCCATGGCACTACGCCGGGTTTTGGCTCCGATGAGTCCCGCCAGATACATGAGGCCGCCGCCGATAAGGTGTCCGAGGACAATCGCGAGCATCGCTTTTTTGAGTCCCAGCGGCGCGAGCAGTGCGCCTGTAAGAATTTCGGCGATGGAGATTGCAGCCCCAAACCAGATCAGTCCGTGGTTGAAGGGTGTCATGTGGGTGTCTTTCATAGTGCTAGATTCCTTGGGTTCGTGATCATCATGTGCAAGGGGAACCCATCCTTTTTGTTTGCGTGGGACTGGCGTTTCGCATGGGGGCGCATGTGCTTCCTACGTTGGCATTATCCAAACAGGTTCAAAGGGTCGAAGCGCTTGCTTCCTCTCAGCCTGATACGGCTCCCCTGATTGTTACCGTCGCCGAAGGGCGAGGAACGCGTTGTAATTTACAAGCTCTGTGTCGGAATTGCAAGAGCAAAGTCAGAAGACCCGGTAATCGGTTAGTGAATACCCATCACCCTGTGGTTATGAAGTTTTGGATTTCTCCGCCGCCATGTGCAATTGAAACATCTCTTCCGACAGCCGTGATATCTTGCTCACATGGTATCCCGACAGCCCCGTATGAACGGTGTCGTTCATAACGCTCGTCCATTTGGACGGCAGGGATTCTACGCCCAGCATCATCCCCAGGATCGACCCAACCGTCGCCCCGTTACAGTCCGTGTCGAAGCAAGGATAAACGGCTCGCGTAACAGACTTCTCGAAGTCACCCTCGCCATAGAGCAAACCCACCGCCACAATCTGGGCATTCGATATGGTGTGGCACCAATGATGCGCTTTGTTTTCGTCCCAGCGCTGGTGGATGTGTTGAACCGCCTCAAAATAGGACGCTTTCGATTCATGCCAGTCCAGCACATCATGAATTGCTTCTGCGAGGCGGGACTTGGCTGGAATTTCGCCTAGGCCAATTTTGATAACCCGGCGCATGTCGTTCTCTCCGATTGCCGCCGCCAGCATTGCCGCCACCCACATCTCGCCGTAGATGCCATTCTTCGTGTGAGAAATGGATGCGTCACGCCACGCGAGTTCGGCGGCCAATTCGGGCCTGCCCACCGCCACGTAACCGAAAAAATCGGCGCGAATTTGAGCGCCAATCCATTCGCGGTATGGATTTCTGATACTGGCGGACCGGGGTGGTTCGATATTGTCCACAAAATTCCGGTAGGCAACGCGTTCCGCAGTACAGGTACGCAGGATCGGAATGTTCGCCATCCAGAAGGCCGCCATGTCCGCAGGAGAAAATCCGATGCCCTTTGCCTTGACCAGCGCCATGCCCGTGACGGTGTAATTGGTGTCGTCGTCCTCCGGCATGTGGTCAGTGCGCCGCCAGTCCAGCAATCTGGCGAAATCGATTTCCCTGTAGTCATCCTCCTTGAGTCCCGGCAACTGCCAGAGATAGTCCGTGATTTCCTTCTGGCCTGAGCGGTCAAGCAACACATGCAATTTAGGACTGAGGATACCCTCGATAGGTTTGCCCAACAGACAGCCGGCACACCGTCCCAACCACGCACCGGCAATGCGGGATTGCTTGGCAGATGAAGTGAGCTGGCAAGACCTTGGCTGTAAACCGGACGGACGCTGAGCGCGTATGCCCACCAGATCGGACGGCTCGACATAGGGATAATCCCGTCTCGTCGGCAACAGGATTGTTCTGTCCAGCAGTGCGTTTACGGCATCTTGGAATGAGGCATCCTCAGGAAAGTCGGGCGCAAGCAGGCGATCAAATTCTGATGTTACACTCTCCATGTTTCGGCCTTCGTCGATAAGTTGCCGCTGTTCCGTCCTCAGATCCTCTTTCTTCCACCAGAGCCAGATGTGTTTCATCGTGTATTGTCCCTTTGATCATAGTAATATCGGGGGAATTCTCCTTTAAACATCCTCACTGAATCAATTCCCCGAGTCGACAAGCAGTTTATAGCGGTTTGACGGGGAATGTCAACAGGCGAATTTTAAAAACAGCAATTCTAATTATGGTCACAACTCATGGATACGGCGCGCTCGGAGATCGCGCCCTACCTCGTGAATACATCATTTTGCACTGTTTTCAGGGTAGGGCGGGCTCTCCGAGCACGCCGCTTCAGAGAAGATTTGCCATAATTAGAATTGCTGTTTTAAAAAGCTTCTTCTGAATTCTCTTCGGAGGGGACTTCTGGCTTTGTGTTCAGGAGGTTGCAGATTGCAGCAGCGGAATGGGCTTTTGCAACCTCCATATTGAAGTGTGAGTTGTTGAACTTTTTAGCGAGGACGGCGAGAGACCGCAAATGCATTTCTGTCGATTGCGCTTTGGGACAGAAGAGTGCCAATAGGATGTGCGCCGTGATCGTGTTTTCGGGGAACAGGAAAGAGCCTTGTGCGACAGCGAGAAGAGGTTTGTTAATGTTGTCGCAATGGACGTGTAGCAGGACAACGCCCGGTGCGAGTTCAACGGGATAGGATTTGGCAGAATAGGTGAGAAGCCCCCGAATTGTATCCTGGATCGTCGGGTTGTGGGGAAAGACGGCATGGGGTATTTTGACGAGTGCGTTGTCAAGCACTGCTGCCTGTTCTAATTCAACAGAGTAAAGGTCGAATTCACCCGATTCCAGTTGTCTCGTCGAAGAAATTTCTTCCTCTGCTTCATAGTCGACCAATGCGGGATAAGCAACGAGGATATTGTTGCTCGGGTGTTTGGCTGCCATTCGTTGGGGAATGCGGTCGATGGTTGGAGACCAGAGCAGACCGCTGCGGCGTTCGCCGCCAATGAGGAGGGTGTCGTTTTGGTTGACATCTGCGGAAAACGTCGAACAGGCAATGGACAGCGTTTCGGAGTCGATCAACGTAAGGGGGCGCGAGGGTTTTGCTTTCGTGATTTTCATCTTGAATTCTTCTGAGACGCAGGCCGAGAAATAGATACGGATTTCGGCACCGATTTGCTTGGAGAGGAGTTTGATATCGCGGGTTAACGCCGTGATGTCGCGGCGGTATTCGGCAAGCGGATCCAAGAGAACCAGCAGTCGCGAGGTGGTATTCAGTGGGCGAACGAGTCTACAGAAGATCAGTCGCGAGGGGCAGTTGACGAGGAGCTTCTTCATGACATGTCCGAAATTACGTCCACTGCTTGTCTGTTCGCTTTCCCAGCCGATCAGGGTGGTTGTCGCGTGCAGTTCTTTTGCCGCTCGTGCAATGCCATCGGCAGCATTGATATCCACGCGGATCGAGGGATGGACGGGCATATCAGCTGCCGCAGCATGGGAGAGGCAGTGGGCGAGCAGTTTTTCACCGATTGCAACGGCATTTTCAGAATTCAGATCATCATGGGCGATGGTCATTGGGTGCAAGGTCGAACCTGCGGAGCTGTCGTGGAGGAGAAATGCCAGATCCATAATTTGGATGGCAAAGTCAGAATGTACGACGGGTATCAGCAGTTTTTGGCCGGTAACGGTTGAATGTTCACGAGGTAACGCTTTTTCCGCCAGCTTGCGGCCATATTGATCAACCATCCAGGAGCCGAGCGGACAGGTCACCATGATCATGGCAATGGCACCGTTGAGCACGGTTTCATCAAAAATTTTGAGATTGTAACCCACCAGCACAGCGGCCAGCGTTGCTGCCGCTTGCACCACGCTGAGGCCGAACATGACTTTCCGCGAATCGCGATCATACCCGAACAGAAAACCGCTAAACCATGCCGCCGCATATTTGGTTACAATGACGGTGACGATCATCATTGCGGCTACAGCCCATCCGCGTGGCGTACTGACGAGCGTGAGTGTGTCGACCAGCATCCCGACTGAAACGAGAAAAAAGGGAATAAAAAGGGTGTGGCCGGAAAATACAATCCGGTTCATCAGAACGCTCTGCCTCGGAATGAGACGGTTGAATGCGGCACCGGCTAGAAAAGCGCCGATGATGGGTTCCAGTTTGGCAAAATGGGACAGGTAAGCACAGCCGCACACGGTAATCAGTACGAAGAGAAATTGTGCGCCACTCGTTTCCGTGAAGTTTTCCATAAACCAGCGAGTCAGTCGTGGAATTCCAAACCAGGTCAGGCTGACCAGTGCGACCATGCCCAAGGCAATACTTCCCCAGAATGTGATGCCGAGGCTGATGCCTCGGGCGGAATCCGCAATGACAGCGAGCACGAGCAGGGCCAGTGTATCGGTCAGAATGGTAGCTCCGACCGTAATCGAAACCGGTTCCGTTCGTGAGATTCCCAAGCGACTTGCCAGCGGATAAGCCAGTAGGGTATGTGAGGCGAACATGCTGCCTAGTAGGAGGGATGCGCTCCAGTTGAAGCCGAGAATATAATGTCCGGCAAGCGTTCCGAAAAGTTGTGGAATCGCAAAGGTCAGTAAGCCGAACAGGATACTTTTGTGTTTGGTGACTGCAAACCGATGAAGATCGATTTCCAGTCCGGCCAGGAACATGATGTAGAGAAGGCCAACTTCACCGAAAAGAGTGATCGCTGAATTGCGTTCCAGAACACCCAGTCCATTGGGGCCGAGAACAGCACCGAAGACCAGCAGCAAAACAAGGTCGGGAATACGCAATTTTTCTGCAAGCAGGGATGAAAGCATCATTCCCAGTGCGATGATCGTGAAAATTAGAATCGGATCTTGAATTGGGTTAAACATGACATGATTCCTTTGAAGAAAACGGAGTGTTCGTGCTGGGCGAGTTTCTGCGCAGGACGCGCATATTGTTCGGTCACCAACGTAGAACGATCTTTATACCGCCATAGTAACATTTGCGTAGTGTGTGTTGCAAATTCAATATATTCTCTAGCAATCCTGCGAAAGCGAGCGTGACTAACTCGAGATGATAACCCGAATCGCCCAGCGTCAAAGGGTCAACGTGTCAGGGTGCCATACTCCACAACGTAGCGAGAGAGGCGAGAATTGAAACGTAGATTCAGAGAATTATTCCGAGTCTACCGCCTCGGTACTACTGGCGGCAGAGCGCGGCGTAGACCCCGTTCTGGGCAAGGAGAACGGGAAGATCGTTTCTAAACGATAGGGCGGCACGACTTGAAAAGAACGTACATCGTTAATTCAGGAGCGTTCCACTCCAACCGAGCTTGAGACTGAGCGTGGTAAAGGGGTTGTATCCGGGTAACATCACCAGCACGGCTTTACGTTTTGCCTTGCGGATCACGACACAGTCTCCAATGTTGAGCATGGTGGCAATTTGTCCGTCGAAGCTTAAGCTTAGCGGCGACCAGCATCTGGAAATTCGCAAGATAATCTCGGACGTATCGGATAGCACGAGGGGACGTGAGGTCAGGGTATGCGGACAAATGGTATTGACAGTTAGTGCGTGTGCGTCTGGCAAAACAATGGGTCCACCTGCGGAGAGGGAGTAGGCGGTACTTCCGGTAGGGGTTGCGACAATCAATCCATCGCAAAGAAACTGCGTGACATCGGTTCCGTCGACGACAAGATCGATGCCGATAATTCGTCCCGAATCGCCGTGCAAGACAACCATATCATTGAGCGCATAGCAGGGTGGACGCAGCGGCTTGCCGGCAGAATCGATGCATTTGGCTTCAAGCATTGAGCGTTTGATTGTCGTGAACTTCTTTTGGATGAGCGATTCTAGAACTTTTTCAAGATCGTCCAGTCCCGCGCAAGTCAGATAGCCGAGCGAGCCGATATTGATGTTCACCAAAGGAATACCGCTGTTGGAAACAGTATGCAGGGCTCGGAGAACAGAGCCGTCGCCACCGAGAACGAGATAAAAGTCTGGCTTTTCGGGAGACACAGGATCGAGGATTTCGATACCAAGGTGTTTGGCTTGGGTATGTAGCTTGCGCACAGCCGCTGGCGTGCCGGCGATGGTCTCGTTTGTAATAACAGAAATTTTCATTATTTTATTTCTCGATACGTTCATTCTATCATTTTGGTTACCCAAACTCAACGGTTGCTGTTCAACAAATCGTAACCGATTACAGTAAATGATTTCAGTGCTGACGCATGAGTTGTGAAAGCTCGTATTAGTCGTGATTTTCGAGAG
>CAZKJH010000067.1:0-20744 GCA_964553035.1 uncultured Lentisphaerales bacterium
GCGAAGGAGGCTTTGGTGGTGATCGCCGTGGAGGCGGCTTCAGCAAGCCTTGGGAAAAGCGCGAAGGAGGATTTGGTGGCGGAGATCGGCGCGAAGGAGGATTCCGCAAGACATGGGAGGATAAAGCCCCGTCCAGTGACACTAGTGAAGCGGCACCCAAGCCGCAGGCCTCGCATATTCCGGCAATCCCCGTGGGCGAGTTGCTTTTCGGACGTCAACCCGTTCGGGAACTGCTCCGTGCCCAGCGCCGCGTTGTCAAAGAACTGATGCTCACGGATGGCATTAAGGACAGCGAAGAAGTCATTGAAATCAAGAACTACTGCACGGAACGCGAAATCAAGATTGAGTACCACAAGCGCGAAACACTGGATTCGTGGCTCAACTCGGCCAACCATCAAGGTGTGCTGGCTGTATGCGAAGAGTATCCGTACGCAGAGTTGGAAGAGGTACTGACCGCAATCGAAACGAAGGAAGGCAACGCCCTGATGGTCATCCTCGATCATGTTGTCGATCCTCAGAATCTCGGTTCGCTGATCCGGACCTGCGAAGCATCTGGCGTAACGGGCATCGTTCTCCCGCTGGATCGAGCTGTAGGCGTAACGCCTGCAGCCGTTCGTGCATCCGCAGGAGCCGCTGAGCATCTTCTAATTACGCGCGTGCCCAATCTCGTCAGCGTCATGGAGCGCCTCAAAGCCCTCAATGTTTGGATGACGGGGCTGGAAGCCCTTCCAGAATCGAAGTCCTATACCGAGATTGACTACAAAGGCAAGGTCTGCATTATCATCGGAAGCGAAGGCCACGGCCTCAGCTCGCCGGTTCGCGGCAAGTGCGACAACCTGGCCAGCCTTCCAATGTTCGGTAAGGTTTCGTCCTTGAACGCGGGCGTGGCCGGTGCCATCGCCCTCTACGAGGTTCTACGCCAGCAGCATGCATAAGTGTTTCGCAGTTTCCAAGACCCAAAAAGTTCTTCCGGAAGGTGGTTTCACCGCCCGGAGGGGCGTTTTGAACACAGCGCATGGACCGGTGGAAACACCGGCCTTCATGCCCGTGGGAACACAGGGAACTGTTAAAACGTTAGAACCTAGAGACTTACACGAACTCAATGTCGGCATGATTCTCGGAAACACCTACCATCTATTGCTCAGGCCGGGCAATGACATCATAACGACGTGTGGCGGTCTCCACAAGTTTATGGGGTGGGATGGCCCTATCCTCACCGACAGCGGTGGGTTTCAGGTTTTCTCGCTGGGACACATGAGGAAGATCCTCGATGACGGTGTCGAATTCAACTCGCACATCGACGGCAGCAGGGTCTTCATGGGTCCGCGAGAGTCCATGACGACGCAACGCATTCTCGGCTCCGACGTGGCCATGTGTTTTGATGAGTGCATTCCCTACCCTTGCACCCCTGAATACGCTTGCAAATCAGTATCCAAAACACTATTATGGGCATCTCTTTGCGCTACACAGGAAAGAGCTGACGGACAACTTGTCTTTGGTATCGTCCAAGGCGGAGTTTACGGAGAGCTCAGGGCGCGTTGTGCGCGAGGCCTAGTTGATATCGGTTTCGATGGATACGGCATCGGCGGCGTGAGCGTTGGCGAGCCTGAAGAAGTGTTGATCAAAGGGGTTGAAGACAGCGCGATTCATCTACCTGAGGAAAGTCCTCGTTATCTGATGGGGGTTGGAGACAGGTGGCAGATCGTAGAAGCAGTTGCACGCGGCATTGACATGTTCGATTGCGTCATCCCGACACGGCACGCCAGAAATGGTTCGGCCTTTACGGAAGACGGAACCTTACAAGTCAAGGCAGGACGGTATAAGCAGGACACGCGTCCTGTTGAAGAAGGCTGCGACTGCACGTGTTGCCGCAACTTCACCCGAGCCTACGTCAGACATCTACTCAATGCTGGAGAGATTCTTGGAGTAAGACTACTGACTCTGCACAACATCCATTGCTACATGAAGTTTATGGAGAAGCTGAGAAAATCTATTGAAGACGGTTGCTTCGACGAGTTTAGACGCCAGGTGGCCGAAAAACTCAAACCTAAAACGGAAGAATCCCAGTAACGCTAGCTTGAAAAACAAACAACAAAAACACAGACAATGAATTCGTATACCACATTCCTTACCATGGCTCAGGCAAGCGCACCCGTTGCATCCAGCACGCAAACAGAATCCGCATCGACTGGAACAGGCCAAGCTCCGATGATGGGAGGCGGTCTCGGCCAGATGCTTCCCTTGGTCCTCATTTTCGCCATTCTCTATTTCATTATGATCCGTCCCGCCCAGCGCAAGGAGAAAGAACGCAAAAAGGAAATCGACCAAATGCGTGCCGGAACGAAGGTTCTCTTCGGCGGCGGCATCGTTGGTGTCATTACCGAGGTTAAGGACACAACTTTTTTTGTAAAAATTGCTGATGGTGTCGTCATTGAAATCGCGCGTGGTGCTGTACAGCGCATCGTAACAAACGACACGATTGTCGCGACGGACACAACGCGCTAAAACACACCTTCCCTTTTTCAAAACAAGTACACCCAAGGACTCAAAGATATGCAATCTAATTCATGGTTAAAATGGCTCATACTCGCCCTCGTTGTCTCGTTCTCAGTACTCCTAGTCGTCCCCACCCATAAAAAAATCCGTCTGGGACTGGACCTCCGGGGAGGCTACAGCTTCACCGTCGAGCTCGACAAATCAGCTCTTGAGGATACCATTCGAGGCCGTTTCCCTGAAGGAACACCCGAGATCGAGATCCAAGCCCGGATCAAAACTGCAACGGAAACAGCCGACGAAACAGCCGTCGAGGTCATCCGAAACCGCATTGATAGTCTGGGTACTGACGAGCCCGTCATCACGCGCGGCAAAAACGGACGCATTTACGTTCAAATCCCTGGTGCTTCAGAAGAGAAGCGCGCCGAGGCTGAGCGCTTGATCCGTAGTGTGGCCTTTTTAGATTTCCGATTGGTCAGCAGCCGATCTGCGGAACAAGCGAGTAAGCTCATTGAATCGGGAATGGCTCCTGAGGGCTATAAAATTGCCAATGTCGCCGACAAGAAGTATTACGTTCGCGACAAAGAAGCAGTCGAGGTTGACGCCCGCGCACTCCAGCAGTTCGGCAATCCCGATGTGGGCTATGTCTTCATGCTTGAAAAAGAGAAAGTAGACGGTTATGACACGGATGTTTTCTCCCCCTGCTTCGTTGGGCGTCGTCCGCTCATGACAGGCGAAAGCATCAGTAAGGCCGACACCGATCTCGATATGTACGGGCGCTCGCAAGTGACCTTGGCTTTTGATGCTGCCGGAATGAAGAAGTTCGCCGAGATTACAGGCAAATACTGCCCCTATGGTTCATCCAACAAGGACGGCGTACGCGGTCGTCAGCTTGCCGTTGTTCTTGACGGTGTCGTTTATTCCGCTCCTGTCATTAATGAGAAGATCTCTGGTGGCAATGCCATTATTTCTGGAAACTTCGGAACCGCCGAAGCCAATATCCTTCGCAACGTGCTCAACGCAGGAGCCATGCCCGCACCGCTCAAATTCATGGGCAAGCGGTTTGTGAATCCGACACTCGGGAAAGACTCCATCAACTCGGCATCAACTGCAATTGTAGTGGGTTTTATCGCGGTCGTCGTATTTATGATTATCTACTACCGCTATATGGGTGCAGTCGCTGCCTTGGCCTTGGCCCTCGTCATCATTCTGCTTCCGCTTTGTGCCGTTATCACCTCCGGAATTCTCAGCCTTTTCACCTCGGATTCCACGATGTCTGGCGGAAGCCTCCTGCGGCTCCCTGTTCTCACCCTGCCAGGTATCGCAGGTATTTTGCTCACCATCGGTATGGCCGTTGATGCAAACGTGCTGATCTTCGAACGCACACGTGAAGAGCAGATGAATGGCAAGCGAGCGTATGCGGCCATCATGGCTGGTTATCAGCGTGCTTTCCTCGCTATCTTCGACGGCAATCTCACGACGGTCATTACGGCCATCATCCTGTTCACCTTCGGAACGGGTCTTATCCGAGGCTTCTCGGTCACGCTGATTGCCGGTATCATGGCCAGCATGATCACCGCCCTCATCGTAACCAAGATGATCTTTCAAGCAACGATCAAGGAAACTCGCACCAAGCCAATGGGCATGGTACAGTTAGTCAGCGATAAGCTCAACATTCCATTCACAAAATACTTCATGGCATGCGCCATCGCCTCCGTCGCCATCATCGTCGTCACGAATGCCATCACGGTCGCTCGAGCGGTCAAAAAACCTGCTTCCGTCTTTGCAGTCGATTTCACAGGCGGCGCGAAAGTGAGCTATACCGTAGCTAATTCAGAAAACGTGTCACGAAACGACATTATCAAGGCGGCTAAAGACGCAGGTATTGACGATGCCGATCCTCAGTTTCAGCATACGGAGGATCAAGTCTTTCTTGAAGTTAAGACGGTTCATTCCGAACTCAACGGGCGTGAAGTCTCGGATGTGTTAACCGAAGCGCTCACCCAGTCCGATGCAACGAAGGACGCAGGCTTTGTCTATACCGACATCGACTCCGTTGGCTCACAGATCGGAAACGAAATGAAACGAAGTGCTTCCTTGGCCATCTTACTTTCTACAATCGCGATGCTGATCTACATCACGCTTCGGTTTGAGTTCGGATTCGCTCTCGGTGCCATTGCTGCGCTTGTGCACGATGTCCTCATCACCATCGGCATCTTCTCTTGCCTCGGGTTCCAGTTCGATCTCACCATCGTCGCAGCCATGTTGACTATCGTCGGCTATGGTGTCAACGATACGATCGTGCTGTTCGACCGCGTACGAGAAGAGCTCAAGCGCGATCAGAAGTCGGACTTCAATTCGCTAACGAATCGCTGCGTTAACTTAACGCTGAGCCGGACGCTCCTGACATCCGCGACCACACTTTTTACGGTGTTCTCGCTGATGATTTTCACTAAGGGTGACATCAAGGGATTTGCGGTCTGTATGCTGATCGGCATTATTGTCAGCACGTATTCCTCGATCTTCATTGCCTCACCCATCATGCTGGCGTGGTATCGTAACAAACGCCCCAGCTTCACTTCTGGTAAATAAATCGAAAGGGATCAACCATGACAACGGCAATAATCGTTGCAGCGGGAAAAAGCGAACGCATGAGCGGAAATGTCGACAAGGCATTTCTAAGCCTCGGCTCGAAGCCTGTCCTCGCGTATTCGCTCATGACGTTCGAAGCATGCACTGACATCGACGCGATCGTGCTGGTTGTCAGGAAAGAGCAACTCATTGCCGCCAAAGGGGTGAAACAGATGTTCGGTTGCCGCAAGGTAACCGCTATCGTGGCAGGAGGAGCTTCACGTCAGAGTTCCGTCAGCAATGGACTCGAGGTCTGCAGTTTGGACACACGAATTGTCTGCGTCCACGATGCCGCTCGCCCATGTGTGACCACCGCTCTGATTTCAGAAACCATCAAATCGGCAAAACGTACGGGATCTGGCATTGCAGCGACGAAAGTCACGGATACCGTTAAATATGTCGAACGCGGCCAAGTGGTAACCTCTACCATTGATCGTGCAAAGGTTTGGACAGTTCAGACACCGCAGACTTTCAAGTTCGAATTACTCCAAAGTGCGCTCGTCAAGGCAGAAAAAGACGGTATGAAGTTTACCGACGAAGCCAGCGCAGTAGAACAACTCGGAGAACCCGTACACTTAGTTCAAACTCTCTTCCCGAATATCAAGATCACCGTATCTGAAGACATCAAAGTTGCCTCGCTGCTTCTAGGTATTCAGTAGACGACACACTCGAATGGAAAAAAAGTTCGCAATTCTTGCAGACATACATGCAAACATAGATGCGCTTGAAGCTGTCATTGAGGATGCACGATCACAGTCCGTTACAGACTTCGTGTGCGTCGGTGATGTCGTGGGCTACAATGCCTGCCCAAACGAATGCGTAGACCTCATCAGAAGCCTTAACTGCTTCACCGTTCGCGGCAACCATGATCATTATTGCGCCTACGATGAGTCTCTTGACGACTTTCATCCCATGGCAGCCAGCGTGGTGGCTTGGACGAGGAGACAGTTAGCTGGCGACCGGGCTCGCTGGTTGCGAGATCTTCCTTTGCATGCCTTTCATCAGGGGATGACACTCGTGCACAGCACGCTCGATATGCCCGAACGCTGGGGATATGTCTTCGACTCGATTGAAGCTGAAGCCCACTTCTGCTATCAAAATACGCAAGTCTGTTTTCATGGGCACACCCACGTTCCCGTTATCTTTGAAAAACATGGTGGCTCAGTCGAACGCTATGATCCGCAGACGATCCATATCGGTCTCGGTCGACGCTACTTCATTAACACAGGTAGCATCGGTCAGCCCAGAGACAATGATCATCGTGCATCCTACTGCATCTATGATGTCTTACAGCGAGAAATCAGTTTTCACCGGGTTGAATACGATATTGAGGCGACACAGGCTAAAATCAGGGCGGCAGGGCTTCCTGAACGCCTAGCCCAACGCATTGCATTTGGACGTTGATGTTCAAAATTAAAACTAGGTCTATAAAATAGGAGTACGGTATGAAGCTAATGAAATCAAAGAAGATTTTGTTTGTGGGTTTAATTACAACTGGACTACTCATGACGCCGTTTTTTTCTGGCTGCGATAGCGGTGGCGGTGGCGGTGGCGATGTTGGCGACAATAACCCTGAGTTAGTTGCTTGCATCGGCGATAGCCTTACACAAGGGTATAATTGCGAAGGAGCTCCCTATCCTTCGCGGCTAGGTGCGATGTCAGGGAAAACAGTTCTCAATTTTGGTGTTGCTGGCG
Source organism: uncultured Lentisphaerales bacterium (assembly GCA_964553035.1). GTDB lineage: Bacteria > Verrucomicrobiota > Kiritimatiellia > RFP12 > UBA3636 > JBBQIY01. The sequence continues at coordinate 6,820 of CAZKJH010000067.1, forward strand.
CGTCGAGTTCCTACGGCGCTTCCATCATCTCATCCGTTGTCAACCGTAAACCTGGATATGTGTGCATCCTCTTCGGCTCAAACGATGCCATTCACGGTAGAGATCCTAACATAACCAAGGAAAACATCCGAGGAATCATCAACGTCTGCAAGGCCAATAGCTGTATCCCTATCATCGGAACCCCTCCGAAAATGATCGGGGGGCATGAACTTTATGACGGAGCAGCGGCAACTATTGCTGAAATGCTCCGCGCACTGGCAAAAGAAGAAGGTGTAGCGCTTGTCGATCTCTACAAGGCATTCGGCGATGGAACCGCCTACCTCGGCGACGACGGACTCCATCTCAGTGACGCAGGCGGCGATTTTGTCGCACAGAAGTTTAATTCAAAGCTCTAGAGCAAACTAAAACACGCTTTTACAAAAAGGAGAATACGAAATGACCTACTCTGCCAGTGATACACGCTATAACACGATCCCTTACCGCCGATGCGGAAAATCAGGGCTGAAGCTCCCTGCCATCTCACTCGGTCTCTGGCAGAACTTCGGTGGAACACGTCCTTATGAAACAAGCCGCGCCATCCTCAGAAGGGCTTTCGACTTGGGCGTCACCCACTTCGATCTGGCCAATAACTACGGTCCCCCTCCCGGCTCGGCCGAAGAAACGTTTGGCAAAGTTCTCCGCGATGACTTCCTCGTGTATCGTGACGAAATGATCATCTCGACCAAAGCCGGCTACACGATGTGGCCGGGGCCTTACGGCGATTACGGTTCACGGAAAAATCTGCTCGCCTCCCTTGACCAAAGTCTGAAACGGATGGGCCTTGACTACGTTGATATTTTCTACTCCCACCGATTCGACCCGGAAACACCACTTGAGGAAACGATGGGTGCTCTTGCCTCTGCCGTAAAAAGTGGAAAAGCAACATACGCAGGAATTTCCTCTTACAAGCCAGAACAGACCCGACAAGCCAGCAAGATTCTACGCGATCTCGGAGTGCCCTGCCTGATTCATCAGCCATCCTATAGCATGTTGAATCGTTGGATTGAAAACGACTTGCTGGCTGCCGCTGATGATTGCAACATGGGCATCATCGCTTTTTGCCCACTCGCCCAAGGCCTACTCACATCCAAGTACGTCACGGGAAAAATTCCATCAGATTCAAGAGCCGCCAACAACGGATCGCTTGGAAAACAACTCACCCCAGAACTGCTCGGTAAATTGACACGTCTCGCGGATGTCGCAGCCGCTAGGGGTCAATCACTCGCCCAACTTGCCCTAACCTGGGTACTCCGAGACAAGCGAATAACATCGGCTCTCATCGGTGCCAGCTCGCCCGAACAAGTCACAGAAAACGTAGCCGCTGCAAGCGCAAAGCCGCTTGAACAAGACGAACTCGCTACTATTGATAAAATACTCTCGTAATAAATTCGGTGTGGAGATGTCTGAAGAACTATTGGATGCCCGTCAACTCAATTCTGAAATCAAGCGCGGCAGAAACAAGGCACGACTGAATGTCTTTTTAGCCGTCTCACTTGCTTTTGTCACGCTCCTTGTTGCCAATTACTGCGCAACTTTGCTTTATGCACACTGGCAATTCGATATTAAATCCAATGGAGGACTCTCCCCCCGAACCCTCGAGTTCCTGAAAAGCAGTCAAGGCGAAATCAGAATCACGGCTCTCTTCGAAAGATCACACCCCTTCCACAGGGCTGCGAAAAGCCTGCTTCAGGAATACGTCGAAGCCTCGATGCTGATTCCTGGACTTGATATCAAGGCGAGAACCCTAGCAGTCAATCACGACATTGCTGCAACGACTGCACTGATGCGCCGCTTTTCTGTGGAAGCAAACTCCATCATCATTGAATTTGGCCAGCAGTACCGTCTTGTCACCGAAGACGATATGGTCAATCTCCAAGCCGATCGTCAGGGGATTGATGAAGAAGCTCCTGACAAGAGGCGACTCTGGTTCAATGGAGAACGTTCCTGCACCTCCTCCATGATGGAGCTGCTTCACCCGATTGCCGCATCTGTCGTCTATTTCGTCGGAGGTCACGGTGAATATGATCCAGCCAACCATCACCAGATCACCGGTGCGTCCGTTGCCTCCCATGCACTCAGGCTGAACGGAATCATCGTGAGGGAACTCAATCTTCAGCAAAACGGAATAATACCGACTGACTGCGACGTGCTTGTCATTGCCGGCCCAAGGACTATGTATGGACAGTACGAGATTGAAATGATTTCAACTTATCTGCTAGAAGGCGGAAAAGCGATGATCTTAATCGATGATGCTTACGCTGGCGGGTTGACACCAATTCTCGACAACTGGGGCATTCAAGTTACATCCGGCGGAAAAAACAATTTAATCCAATCTCACGTTTCAACAACATATTACGGTGACCATCCAATCACGAAACGTCTTGAAAACATCATGACATTCTTTGCGAATCCTTGCAAGGTTGACACGACCACCTCTGATCCGATTGGCATCGAACGTGCCGATAAGCCAAAAACAACTCGCCTGATTATGATTTCTCCAAGAGATGCCGTAAAAGATCACGACAAAACGCAAGATCAAGTATCCATTGCTGCTGCCAGCGAAATCGGTGGAGCAACGTTGACTGGTCGCCAACATAACACTCGCCTCGTCGTCTGCGGCGACTCCGACTTCATTTCCAATGCAATGAATTCAAAAGGTTTCGCTGGCAACACCGTCTTCTTGCTATCGGCGATCGACTGGTTGATTGGAAAACACAATCGGCCAAGCTCCGAAATCAATACGAATTCTGTTCTGCACGTCGGCATCGACCCTGAGTCTGGATGGCTTAAACTCGGCGCAGTCCTTGGAGCGGGGCTTCCCACTCTTGTTCTTGCTTTTGGCCTCTTGCTCTACATCCCTACCACGAGGCGACTTTAAATCAAAAAAAACCATTCATTATATGACACGAAAAAATCATTTCTCTAAAATTAAAGCCCTCCTCCTCGATCTCGATGGAACGGTCTATGCCGGCGACCATGAAATCCCGGGTGCTTCTGAATTCATTCGCAAATGCCGCAAGAATGGAATCCGCAGTGTTTTCGCCACGAATCGTTCGAATCGAACCCCCGAGGCCGTCTGCGATCAATTGAATTCATACGGAATCGGCTGCGTTCCCGACGATGTAGTTTCAACCGCCATCGCTACCGCACGCTACGTCGGTTCCGGCTCAGCCTTCATCATCGGAGAACATGGACTGCAAACGGCCTTGGAAGACCAAGGCATCGTGATCACCCAGAACTCCCCCGATTACGTCATCGTAAGCATTGACCAACAGTTCACGTACGATAAACTCAAGCTCGCCTGCAAACTCCTCGACGGTGGCGCGAAATTCATCGCCACAAACATGGACCCACGCTTGAAACTCGAGGGCACAACCGTTCCCGGAACGGGATCGATTGTCGCCGCTGTCATGACCGCTTCTGGACGCAACCCGATTGTGATCGGAAAGCCGGAACGACACTTGATGGATATGGCCATCGATAAGTGCCACTGCCTGAAGTCCGAAGCACTCGTTATCGGAGACAACTTGGATACGGATATCGCAGCAGGCATTCACGCCGGCATCGACACTGTCCTGCTCCTTACCGGTGTCAGCACCGAAGCCGACGTCGCCCAATCGCCCTTTAAGCCCACGTATATCATCAAAGATTTCGCCGAACTCACGTCAGCTTTCTTCTAAACACCCACAAGGCTGACAGTGGTATAAATCATGTAACGACTTATAGCAAATCAGCGACGAAGCAAACTAGATCACAAATGAAACCAAACCCGCAATCATCACGCGATTTCGTTTTCCTCTTAAATGAGGAAGATGTACTCTGTCAGACGCCAATTCAAGATCGAGACGAGCTGATCATGGAGATGCTCAAGCGACTGGCTTTCAACCATGGCATTGGAAACGTTCCGAGTATCTTTGAATCCGTCCGCGAAAGGGAAACAGCAGGCGCAACGGTCGTCGCCAATGGCATTGCAATCCCTCACGCCAGAATCGACTCAATCGAAAAACCTTTCGTCGCTGTCGCCACCGTTCCCAAAGAAATTCGCTTTAACGGTGAAGGATCATCTGTCAAACTCGTCATTCTCGTACTGGTACCCAAGGATCAACCCTCCGTTTATCTCCAGATTATCTCAGCACTCGCCAAAACTTTTCAGACGGGTGATGCCGCTGAAAAGGCCGCAACCCTGTCGACACCCCATGAAATCGTCAGTTTCTTCCGGCGTGACGGCTTGATTCTCCCCGATTTTATTTGCGCTGGCGATATCATGGAACCCCTGTTATATAAGTTGCTCGAGACAAATAGCCTCAAAAATGCGATCGACATGTTTGTCACGCACAACTTATTGGAAATTCCCGTCGTCGACAAAGAAGGCGACCTGACTGGTGTCGTCACGGCAGACGCCCTTCTGCGCGTTTGCATGCCAGATTATCTGCTTTGGATGGATGATCTTTCTCCGATTCTTCAGTTTGAACCGTTTGTAAACGTTCTACGCAACGAGGAAAATACATGGCTCTCCGAGATCCTCCATCACGAATATCCGACGGTTCATGTGAAGCAGCCGGCTATCGCCGTTGCCGAAGCTATGGCAAAACGCAATGCGAGCATCTGCTACATCGTAGATGGCAAAAAACTTCTTGGCGTGATCACCCTTCCCCATTTTCTAGATAAGATTCTTCGGAACTAAAATGCGATGCACAGCGAAACCGAATCCGTTACCCTCAAATCAGTGCTCCCCAAGTTGCTGATGATGATTTTCCTGACGTGCTCAGCAGGTTGGCTCACCACCCAGCTCGGCACACCGACAGCACCGATAACCTCTAGTCAAGTCATCGCCGTCTCCACCTTCATCACCATCATCTCCGCCACGCTCTTATTTTGGAACATGCGGCTGGCCGTTGCTTTTATCGGCATCTCTGTCATGCTCGCCGCAAACGTCATGTCGCTCACACAGATGATGGAGAAAGCAGAGCTGCACATCATTTTATTTCTCATAGGGATGATGACGCTTGTCGGTGTGCTGAAAGACCTCGGCTTATTTACGTGGCTGATCCAACTTATTTTAAATGCAAAGAACATGTCAGGTAAGCGGTTCGTCATAACCCTGATTTTCATGTCTGGAATTATGGCCAGCCTTGTCGATGAGGTCACATCAATTGTATTCGTGCTGGCGCTTGTCTTTCAGGTTTGCGACACCCTGAAGCTTCGTCCAACCCCCTTCGTACTCATTAGTGTCATTGCAACTAACATCGGTTCGACCGGCACGATGCTAGGCAACCCAGTAGGGCTCTTGATCGGAACCAAAACAGGCCTCTCCTTTGGCGAATTCCTGACCCACGCCACCCCGATTATGCTCCTCTCACTCATGGTAACCATGGCTATCCTTATGTTCTGGGCTCGCAAGGATATCGCGATTCTCGATGATCGACTCGCCAAACGCCGCGCAGGCAACTTAGGGTTAGGTCCCCTTGTCAGAATTCCCTACCGTCGTGGGCTCTTCATCCTCACTGCAGCCCTTATCTTCATCGCACTACACAGCTTTATCGAAAATAGATTAGGCCTGGCTCCCAACACGATGCTCATTGTCGCACCGCTGACGATCTCTGGGATTCTCATGATCTATCGGAGTAAACGTGCACGACACTACATCGAAACCGAGGTGGAATGGTGGACGCTCATCTTCTTTCTCGTCCTCTTCGCTGTCGCTGGATCGCTTGAAATTACTGGGATCACCGATGTCGTTGCCGACCGCTTCACCGAAACCTTCGGCACCAACCGATTCATTCTAACACCACTCATCATTGGCATCACTGCCATCGGCTCGGCCTTTGTCGACAATATCGTCTTTGTTGCCGCATTCATTCCGATCATCAATGAGCTGATTCAATCTCACCCCGAACTAGGTCCCCTCCGCTGGGCCATGCTTTTCGGCTCCTGCTTCGGCGGCAACATCACCGCCATCGGCTCGACGGCAAATATCGTCGCTCTGGGCATGATGGAAAAACGATACGGTGCCCATATCGCCTTTCTCGAATGGCTGAAGATCGGGGCCCTTATCGGACTCGTAACGTGCACATTGGCCACAGTTGTCATTCTGCTTTTTTACTATGCAGATCCTGTCGCGGCAGATGTCATGATCAATCAACTAGAAACCGCCATCCAGACGAACGCACACTAAAAATTGGGCATGAACGTTTTTCTATGCTCGCAAAAATGGAGACCCATTATGAAAAAAAATCTTTATCTCTTTCTAACCCTCGCGCTCCTCACTGTAAATGCGCACGCCGCCGAGGTTGCTCCTCATCTCTCCTTTAGCAATCTCTCTAACATCGTCGTTGAATTCTCTATTCCAGCGGGCTTCATGGTGTACGCCGAAAAAATATCAGCGTCGGCTGAACTTCCATCCGGCGAAACCTTCGAACTCAACGCAGTCAATCCACCCACGCCCGTTGAAAAGAACATCGATGGCGCGGTTGATCCGTTCTACCTTGCAGATGTCTCACTGAACTACGTCCTGCCAGAAGCCTTCACCAATGCACATTTCGTGACCGTCGGCTGGCAAGCCTGTACCGAATCTCAATGCTTTATGCCAGAAACCAAAAAATTCTATGCTTTCGATTCGAAGGAAGCAGAACCTGTCGACCAGTCTGTGCACCCCTCAGCTCCGTCTCGCGTACTCTCTGCATACGCCTCAGCCGATGAGTTTTTGAAGTTCCTCGATCCGAACGCTACTCCCCCCAAAAACAACATCCTTGAAGCGGCCTTTGCAAAAGGCGGGATACTCCTGCTCATCGTCTCGATCCTCTTTGGCGGCGTTCTCCTCAATTTCACCCCTTGCGTGCTCCCTCTGATCCCCGTGAACCTGGCGATTCTCGGCATCGGTGCCAGCCAGTCGACGAAACGCCAAGGACTCATCGTCGGTTCATGCTTCGGTCTCGGCATCACGGTAGCCTTCGGTTCCCTCGGAATCCTCTCTGTGCTCACGGGGACGGCCTTTGGCACCATCCAATCGAACCCGATCTTCAATGCAGTCATTGCCGTCATCTTCTCCGTCCTCTCACTCGCCATGCTTGATGTCATCACCATCGACTTCTCCCGCTTGAGCGGTTTCTTCCGCCGTGGCGGTGCAAAAAAAGAGAAGCCCACCTCACCCGCCTTGCGCCTTCTCGGTGCCTTTGCCGCTGGCGTTGGATCCGCCCTCCTCGCAGGCGCCTGCGTTGCACCCGTCTTAATCTGGACACTGGTGATCTCCGCCACCCTCGTGAGCAACGGCTCTCCAGCCGGCGCGGCACTCCCCCTCTTCCTCGGACTCGGCATGGGGCTCCCGTGGGCCTTCTTCGGTGGCGGAGTCGCCACCCTGCCACGCCCGGGAAAATGGATGAACATCATCAAATACGGTTTTGCTGCCGTCTTCATCATCTTCGCCTTCAAGTACGCCCACACGGCATGGCGCATCATGCTCCCCGAAAAAGATGAAGCGGCAACCATTGGTGGTATCAACTGGCTTTCATCCGATACCGAAATGAAAACAAATTACGCGAGAAACCCCAAACCGGTTCTGCTGTATCTCACAGCCGACTGGTGCGCCGCCTGCCATAAAATGGCGAAAACCACTTTCAAAGATGAAACCGTGATTACAGCCATGTCCGGCTACCACGCCGTTAAAGTCGATTGCACGAAGTTTAATGACCCTGAAATCAAAGCTCTCATGACCCAGCTCGGCGCTCGCGGTCTTCCTTTCTACGCAATATTCGACGGATTACCAGACTGATTCGCAAGAGAGTTTTGTTTCGTTTACGAATGAGATTAAGTGAAAAAGTAAGGGTTAAGGTAAACCTTCGCTGCCTCCACCTTAAATGCTTTTGAATCCATGTAATTACGCGAAATGCATTGTCTTCATGTGCTGTTTATGACATAATGACAAATCTAGTTCTTTTATGGCCTAATAGATAGGAACCTTGTAGCACATAAAACGATGAAGGACAGCAGTATAGCATTATCTTGCGACGGGAAGACTCTCGAGTGGGCGCGGGCTGAAAAGTCTCGCGAAGGAATAGTTATGCCCGCTTCTGGAAGCTTCGGCGACATCCCGCAGGCAAACGCATTCTCTGATCCTACCCAGTTTGAAAAGGCATTAGCCGAGTATATGCACAAGGTTGCGTCGAAAATTTCAGAGTCTGCCACCTTGGCCATACCAACGTCTCGGCTGATTCTCCGGACTTCTCGGTTCCCTTCCACAGACTTGGAAGAAATTGCCTCCATGTCGCTTAACCAGATGGAAAAGGATGCGCCACTTCCTCTCGACGAGATGGTTTGTTCTTTTGAAGTGCTGTTCTCCGATGAGACGAGTTCGCTTGTGCTCTCGGCTTCTACTCCCGTCTCTTATATTGAAGAAATCAGCGCGATAGCGGGATTAAATCTCAGCCGCGTCGAGCGTATTGACGCACGCATCCTCGGCCTCCTCAAAACTCTCTCGGACAAGCGTGCAGTTGGAAGCCTACCCCGTGAGGTTGTCGTTGCAGAGGAGGGGCCGTCTATCACGATGGTCATTCTCGACTCTGGCAAACCCGTCTCCATTCGTTCCATGGGCTTAATGGCCTCTCTCGATGCTAAAAACCTCCTCAACACAACGCTGTTGGCGCTCATGCAGACGCAGCAGGATCACGGCATGGCCGAAATTACTAGGGTTGTGTGCTTTTCTGATTCACTAAAATTGCAAAATGCTGTTACCGCACTGGCAGACTCCCGCGGCTGGGCAGTCAAGACCGTATCACCGAAATCGTTTTCCCCTATTGCCTTCGGAGTTGCCCAGCGAACAGTAGAGGATGCAGGGATGAATCTCTTCCCTGACAGTTGGAGGACGAAACTCGCTGAAGGAAAGTTTCGCACCACATACCGCTATTCTATTCTGGCGGGTGCTGCCTTGTGGCTCCTCGCCGTGGGATGGTTCTACGGCTGGCCTTCCCTTCTCGACCAACGCACCAAATCGCTGACTGCAGAAGTAAAACGCCATGAGTCCGACGAAACCAAAGTCGTTGACCTGAGAAATCGCATCGGCATTATTGATCGCTATTCAGACCGCACGTTCTCACCGATGGAGGCCTTACTCGAAGTAGCCATTGCCCTACCCCAAGGCATCGAATTATCCTCTTTTCGATTCAATGGCGCCAAAAACCAAACTCTCGTCGAGGGGCGCTCTACTGTCTCAACGCTCGTCTATGACTTCATGGATCGGTTGAAAACCAGCAAACTTTTCCGCGAAATCAAACTGGCCTCTGGCCCCACGCTGAACCGAGCCCTTGGCCTGAATGTTTTCGAGCTTAGCATCGAATTCAAGACGCAAGAACAGATGGGGGCGCAACCCGAATGAGCATGCTAAAAAGCGAAAAGATTTTAGGTGCTATTACGCTGTTTGTGGTTGCCTTCGGGTTACTCGGAACCCAAACGCGTTCTCGTCTGGAACTGATCACCAAGAAAAAAGAGAAGGTCACCGAACTGTCGGCACGCCTCCAAACGCAGCGCGAATTGATCGCTTCAGCGCAAGATTGGACAGATCGCTATGACAAGGTGAAAGACCAAATGCCGGTTTTCGAAAAAGGGAAGCAAGTCGACACCTACTGGCTGAACATCATGGATTTTGCAGCAGAGCAGCACGGTGTAAAAATCCGCAACCGCAGCGCAAAAGAAGAAACGATCATCAGCGATGTCTATGAATTTCCGATCGAAGTGCGCGAATGGGAAGCGACGCTTGAAGCTTTTCTCAAATTCATGCATGCCATGCAATCCGAAGGTGCGATGCTCAACATCCGTGAATTAAAGGTATCACCTGTTCCAAATAAGCAAGGGATATTGAAGGGGTCGTTTGTGTTGTATTGCGCCTATATGCGAGGCACAGCAACCTCGACTCCAACTCCGGTGGCAGCACCCCAGATCATGGACACGCCGGTTGGAACATCTCCTTTGATAGACTCGGCTCTATTGTCGGTGGCGGCACCCCAGATCGTTGAGTCTCCCAGCGAAACGCCTCCTCCGACAAAAGACATTGCTAATACGCCGGCTGATGGCGTCACACAGGGACCCGCAGAATGAAGACCTATTGCTCCACTTCAACCCGACTCATTACCGCCACCGTGCTCGTCCTCTTGGTGTCGAACACGGCAATTCCGCAACAAGGCCGACCGACGCTCCCCCCGACGTCTCGGATCCCTCGGCCTACTGCACCCACCGTGCCAGAAGGAGCACCCGCTGCACCCCGAGCCGCCGTCACGCAGCCGTCCGCCTCAGGCACATCACCGGTTATCCCCTACGACGATTCCCCCAACGCCCTGAACTTCCAGGAAGCTTCTGCGGATCTCGTAATCATGGAATACGCCCTGCGCACAGGACGCACCGTGATCAAATCGCCTGGCATCCCTGCCGTCAACATCACCTTGCGCACCACACCTGACAGCCCCCTCGACAACGATCAGTACCTTACGGCCATCGAGCAGATTCTCAACTTGAACGGCATTGCCCTCGAACCCGTTGGCGACAAGTTCCTGAAAGTCGTTCCCAGCGCTGAGTTCCGCAAGCATGCACCCCAGACGATCTATGCCAACCCTGAAACAGGCGAGCTTCCAAAAATCCTAGAAAAAGGGCAGTTTATTTCGCAAATGGTCGAACTCAAATACATCGACATCGCCGAAGCCCAAGCCATCATCACCGGATTTTCACGGGCCGGGGCACAAATTCAGGCAATCGAACGAACGAATAGCATTCTCATTACTGATTCCGCCGATACGGTCAACCGAATCGTCGAAGTCCTGAAATACGTCGACAAACCCGTCATCGAGCGCGAAGTTCCAAACTTCATCCAGATCAACTTTGCCAAGGCTTCGGACGTTAAAGCGCGCATCGAGGAGATTGTGAAAAGCGCCCAGGAAGATCAAGGCAAGGCAACGTCCACTGCCCAGGAGCGCAGCACAGGTGCTCCAGGAACCGAAAGGCGCACACTACCGCCGGGCGTTACACTCCCCGGACGCAAAGCGTCCGAATCAGAACCCAAGGGTGCCGAGACATTCGAAGCCCTCGTAGCCGAAGCACAACGCGGCATCATCCGAGGCAAGGTGAGCATCATTGCCGACGAGCGGACAAACCTCCTGATTATCATCACGCGCCCCGAGAACATGGTCTTTTTTCAAGAAGTCATCAATAAGCTCGATGTCCCGACCGCCCCCGAAGTCGTCGTCGAAGTCCACCGTCTCGAACACGCTGTCGCGGAAGATGTCGCCACAATCCTCAATGATCTCATCGGCAACAAGAAAGCCCCCGAGAGCGATGCCAAGCCATCAGTACGCCGCGATGGGGACACTTCAGACAAGACGCCCGTAGCCAAAGCCCCCACCACTACCGTCACTACCGAAAAACCTGCGTTGTCAGCCGACGCTCGGACAAAGGTCGGCCAGCTCGATAGCGAGAGCATCAAAATCCTCGCCGACAAACGCACGAACGCAATCATTATCATGTCCAACTACGGCGACATCCTGACCATCCGCGAAATCATCAAGCAGATGGACATCATGCTCTCGCAAGTCGCAATCGAAATTGTCATCATCAGCTTGAACTTCAAGGATGACTTCGAGTCTGGAGTCGACTGGGTTCAGCGTGCGATGCTGGCGGGAAAAAGCGATGAAGGAACGGGCCCGGCTCTAGCCTTCGCCTCTGCCGGTGGCGGCGGAAACCAGACAGCCGTCAATGCGCTGGACAAAACAACAACAGGTACATTGACTGGCTACGGCGCAGGAGCCACGCTGATGGCGACCCTGTTCGACTTCAACGTCGACCTGATCATCAAAGCGGTCAAGACCGACTCACGCGCCCGTCTGATGAATTCGCCCATCATTACGACCCTCGACAACAAAGAAGCCATTCTCGAATCAACAGAGCGCATCTACTACTCCGATGGCACCACATACTACGGCAGCAACTCTGACAATACGACTAAGAACATTAAAAATGAAGACATCGGGGTCAAACTCAAGGTTACCCCACGCATCAATAAAAAGGGCTATATCGTTCTCACCATTGAGCAGGAATGGCAGGATCTCGGTTCAGGGCAAATCATTGATGGAGAGAATCTGCCCACCGTCAACACACGGAAAATGGGTTCCGATGTTGCTGTCCAGAGCGGTGAGACGGTCATCCTCGGTGGTCTAGCATCCAATTCAGAAACAACCTCAAACTCAAAGATCCCGCTACTAGGAGACATCCCCCTACTCGGCTGGTTCTTCCGATCAACAGAAATCTCAAAAACTCGCAACGAAATCGTCATCTTCCTGACTCCACGCGTCCTCGACACCCCAGGTCAGATTGAGGATGAAACGCGCAATAGAAAAGCGGTTCTTGATACCGATGGCATCTGGAACAGCGGCTGGTCAAACAGTCGCCTTGCAGACCCCCTCCCGGAAAAAGAGGAGGCGAAACTTATCGAACGCGGAAAAGAAACCGTCATCCCTCCACGCTATCCCCTGACGCGTCACCTCACCTCATTGAATGACGAGTATGGAATTGATCCCGAGATCGCCCCAACGAATCGTCCCGGTAGCAAATATCCGTATTCGCACTTCTCCGACAGAGATGAACACGCGGAAGCGAAACGTACGAAGGCGGGAAACACGGAAACCCCTGCTAAGAAATCGGAATCCTCAGAAACCATGCCGGCACCCGCAACACCGGCTGAAACGCCAGTTCCTGTGAAAGCTGCACTGGAGCCCACAACAACTTCGACTGTAACGCCAGTCCCTGTGAAAACTCTAATGAATCCAGGAGCAGCTCCGGCTGAAATGCTGACTCCTGCGAAACCATCCACAGGCGTAGAGAAGACGAAACCATCCACAGTTGTAGATAAGACGAAACCGTCCGCAGTCCCAGAGAAACCGAAGCCTCTCGCACCGACACCGTCTCGACCAAAAATTGAAGTTCCACTAAAGGAAGTTCCGCCTGCGCCTGTTCTCGAAGTTCAGCCCAATGCTGATCAAGAGCAATCAATCGACGATGCCATCAAATCGATTCTGGAATAAGATTTGATATCAGAGGATTTACGAGGTCAGCATGGTCCGCGATCACCAATCACGACTGTAGATTAAGGCGAGGCGAGATACGGAGAAGTGCAAGCTTAACTCACCCTTCGACGGAAGAGCAGTCACGCGTCCCTGTCCCTCCTGCGTGGATGTATTCGAAGGATTGGAACCTCCTCAAGATCACAGCGAGAGGCGTTGACGCCCAAAACGAACAGATCACCGTCAAGCTATCGAACGCCGCTGTCATCTTGCTCCTGAGGTAAACCATGTACGAGCAAAACAACGCTTCCTCGTTTGTAAACGACTACGCTTCCTTTACCTCGGTACAGCAGACCCCGGATGGGCATCACTCGCTATCCCATGCAGCGGATATGGCGGATGTGGGGTCAGTGGTCGTTGTCGCTTGCACCGCATTGGCTATTACGTTTGCACTTAAAAACACCTTCCGATCACGACAGTTCACGAAGGAGCGAGCCGCCTTCAAGCGTCTACCAGTCGCTGCCCGCGCTGCTTTTGTGTCCCTCATGGTGGCCGTCATTGCCTACGGTGGAGCAAAACCGGGTACTAACGATCTGGGAAAAGTCACGCGACCTCTAGCGGTACTCTTAAACTCTGGCGAGCAGCGGGAGTCCACTCCTGAAGCCATTTCGCTTACTGAAAACCAGCAACTCGCCGGATTCGCATTGACCGCCGTGGTTACGAACGAGACCTTCGATTTGTCGTCACCCTCGAGTGCCACCGTCCACAGCAACTGGCTTAAACGCGGTGCATCCGAGGATGGTTTCTGGGTGTAACTCGTAATTTAGGAACCATGAAACACATGAAACTTCA
>CAZKJH010000068.1:0-20736 GCA_964553035.1 uncultured Lentisphaerales bacterium
CTACCTGAAAATTACCGTCATTTCTGCCTGTACAATGTACTAGCAACTAGCGACTTCTCTTATCGACAAAGTTCGCGACAAAGCTTTTTTTGCCACAGACTGAGTTCACAATTCAACTTTTAAAATTATGAAATTCAAACGCTACGGTAAAGCCTTCCAACTCGTTGTTCAAGCCGCAAAAGACATTCCCAATGTCTTGAAGCTCGATGATTCGCACTGGGCTGTTACCAGCGCACCGACCACCGCATTCAAATGCGATGCACAGTTCCTCCGCGCCTTAGATTATGACAACAATGGCCGCATCCGAACGGATGAACTACGAGCTGCTATTTGCTGGTGTCTCAAAACGTTGTCTGACACAAGCGGCATGGACAAAGGCCTCCTTGCGATCGAAACACATTCGATCCGGAAAGAGTCGCCTGACGGCGCAGGACTCCTCATCACGGCTGCTTATGTTGCAGCCCAGATGGGTTCCTCGGCTGAAACCATTACGCTTGAGCAGGTAAGAACCTGCATGGACGAGCTTCGAATGAAGCCCTTAAACGGCGATGGCATTATTGTGGCAGAAGCGACCGGAGACGCCGAGCAAGCCGACTACATTACCGCGGCTGTCATCGCAACAGGTGGAAGTGAAGACCTGAGCGGTAAAATCGGGATCTCATTAGAACAGGTCTCCGCCTTCAAACAAGCAATTGAAGATTATATTGTTTGGAAAGGAGCAGGCGACCAAGCAGGGCTAGATATCAAACCATTCGGCGATGATACGCATATCATTTGGGAACTGGCGCAGCACTATGCACCGCAGATCGAAACTTTTTTTATGTTAGCTGGCTTCAAAGATTTCGATCCTGAAAATGCTAGCAAATTCCTTGCGGCAGATGCCGTGGCGGAAAATGCCAGTGACGCACTTAATTTTGCGCCCCTTGCCCGCCCAGATGACATCGGACACCTGCCGTTATCTGGACCGGCTGTGAATCCTATTTACAAAGAAGATATGGCTGCGATTCGCGACACTCTTTTTTTTAAAGTTCTCGGCATCCAGATGGAATCAGCTTCACAGGAAGATTGGATTAGAGTCAAATCAATCCTTGCACCCTACGGAGCGTACCTTGCTTCAAAACAAGGTGGAATTGTCGAGACTCTACCCTTTGAGAGCTTGCTCACGTGGCGTGAGGGTCCATTCTTCGACAACGTCCTAAACTTGATTGAAGCGGACAAGGATGTCGGACGAAGTATTGCGGCATTCAGCCAGCTCGAAAAGCTAATTCTCTACCACGGCAATCTTTTGCGATTCATTAACAACTTTGTTAGCCTAAGCGAGTTTTATTCGCCAGCGATCCGCTCCATGTTCGAACGTGGAAGTGCCGTAATTGATGGCCGTTGGTTTAATTTTGCCATGGAAACGCCAGATCCTGTTGCGCACAGTGTCGTTGCCAAAACGAGTGGAATTTTTACACTCTACCTCAAGATCGAATGCCTGGAAGATCCCTCAAAATCGTTTACGGTAGCCGTACCAGCAACCTCTGGCACGCGCGGCAATCTCTATGTCGGCAAACGCGGTGTTTTTTTTAGCATCGACGGCATCGAACATGATGCCGTAATTACTCAAATTATTGAAAACCCGATTAGTCTTACCGAAGCCGTCATTGCCCCGTTTGCCAAGGTTGGTAAGATGATCATGGGCAAGATCGAAGGGCTTTCCACTTCAGCAGAAGATGCGATCATGAAGCGTGCAGATAAGATTACAACGGCACCGATCACTGGAGCGCCGCCCGCAGCCGCTGCACCTGCCTCACCTGCAACCCTCTTGATGAGCATCAGTATTTCTATTGCCGCCTTGGGTTCAGGCTTCGCGGTCTTGTCGAAATCGTTTGCCGAGATGTCGATCAAAGGTAGAATTTACTCCGCACTGGTGGCCGTGCTTGTCATTCTCGGTCCTATCATTCTGGGAGGCATTATCAAACTCGCACGGCAGGACTTGAGTGCCATTTTGGAAGGATGCGGTTGGGCTGTCAACCAGCGCATGTGCCTGACCGACAAATTGAGGCATCAGTTCACCGAGCGCCGCGCCTATCCCAGTACTGCATCAGGAACCCCTGAAAAGCGCAATAAAAGATTTCTTCTCGTCCTGCTTCTCGTTGTTCTGGTGATTTTGATTGCAAGAGCGGTTTATGTGTGATGATTAAGAGTCTTATCCCATCCGTCCAATCTGTCAGACCCATCCGCCAAAGCTTGAAAACCACACCTATTTCAAAAATTCGGAAGGTATTCGAAAGAAAACAGTTGTTTTTTCTGCCGTATAACCTTATTTTACTAGTGAATTAAACCTTGTATTTTTAACGAAACAAAAACGACTCATCACGAATCACCAAGGAGTATAGGAATGAAAAAAATAATGGCCTGCCTATTTGCTGTTGCCATCTTGATGTCAGGATGCGGTAAACCGAAAACGGTGTTGAACGTTTACAACTGGAGCGACTATGTTGATCCTGATCTCATTGCAGAGTTTGAGAAGGCAAACGACTGCCGCGTTGTCATGGATATTTTTGCCTCAAATGAGGCGATGTTCTCAAAGATTCAAGCAGGTTCATCTGGATACGATCTCATTTTTCCCTCCAGCTATATGGTTAAAATCATGGCGGACAATGGAATACTTGAAACTCTCGACAAATCGAAGATTCCCAATCTCGCTAATATTGACCCTGCCTATCTCGAATGTGCCCTCGACAAGGAGATGACCTACGGCGTTCCGTACATGATCACCTACACGGGTCTCGCTTACCGGAAAGATCGTGTTGGCGAAATTGAAGAGAGTTGGTCTGTTCTTGAAAACCGCACGGATCTCAAAGGGCGCATTACCATCCTTGACGATATGCGAGAGACCATCGGTGCCGCACTTCGCTACAAAGGGTACAGCCTGAATACAACGAGCGAAACCGAATTGGCCGAGGCGCGCGATGTCGTGATTAAGTGGAAGGCCAATATTGCGAAGTTCGAAAACGAACAGTATAAGAACGGAATCGCAAACGAAGAGTTTTTACTCGTACACGGTTACAGTGGCGACATCGGTCAGGTGCAGTCCGAGGACGAGAATATCGGCTTCTTCCTCCCCAAGGAAGGTTTTTCGCTGAGCTGCGACGAGATGGTTATTCCGGTAAGCGCCAAGAATAAAGAACTGGCTTATCAGTTTATCAATTTCTTGCACGACGGTGAGGTCGCCGCTCGAAATATGGAATACACCTCCTACTGGTGTCCAAACACGGCAGCGGTTGAATTTCTCCCTGACGAAATCAAGAACAATCCGACGGTTTTCCCGAGCAGTGACACCATTAAACGTGGTGAGGTTCTCGGCAATCTAGGACCAGCTTTGTCCCTTTATACGAAAACGTGGGACGAAATTAAAGCGGCGAAGTAAAAAATTTTGAAACTCTACTTGCGCAACTCCCGGCAGAGGTATTCACGCTGAGTGAAACGCATCAGCGTGAGAACACAAATAACTAAATATCACTCTCATGAATTCAAACTACTGGAACGATCTGAACTCGCCCGTGCACCCCATCAGTGCTCAAGACTTCATGCCCCCCGAACAACTCCGCCAACTTCAACTCCATCGTCTCCAAATGCTGGTTCAGTACACTTACGACCGAGTTGAACTCTTCCGAAACCGTTGCGATGAACGCGATGTAAAGCCCCAGCACATCCAAACGCTGGCCGACATTGAGCTTCTTCCCACGTTCACCAAATCCGATCTTCGCGACACGTACCCGTTCGGGCTCTTCGCGACACCGATGAAAGACATCGTTCGCTTTCATGCCTCTTCGGGCACAACCGGGAAACCGATTGTCGTTGCGTATACACAAAGCGATCTCCAACTCTGGAGCGAATCTGTACAGCGCGCCTTGGCGGCCTGCGGTCTGGCCGAAGGCGATATCATTCAGAATTCTTACGGCTATGGACTCTTCACGGGAGGCCTCGGCATCCATCAGGGAGCCACAGACATGGGGCTCACCGTCGTGCCAGTTTCTGGCGGAAACTCTGAACGACAAATTATGCTGATGCGCGACTTCGGTGCAACGGCGATTTCCTGCACCCCGAGCTACTTCTTGCATCTGATTGAAGCCGCCCAAGCACAGGGCGTCGACATGAAGCAACTTCCATTACGCGTCGGCGTCTTCGGTGCTGAACCGTGGTCGGATGAAATGCGCGTTCGCATTGAAAAGGAATCGGGCATTGAAGCGTTTGACATCTACGGACTGACAGAGATTTGCGGTCCTGGTGTCGGTGTTGAATGCAAGCATCATTGCGGACTTCATATTTTCGAAGACCACTTCTATCCCGAAATTGTTGATCCCGAGACTCTCGAACCCGTGCCCGATGGAGTGGAAGGCGAACTGCTGTTCACGACCTTAACAAAACAAGCAATGCCGATGATTCGTTACCGGACACGCGACCTCTCGATGATTTATACGGAGCCTTGCAAATGCGGTAGAACGATCCGCCGCATCCGCAGAATCCGCGCCCGTACCGATGATATGCTCATCATTCGCGGCGTCAATGTATTCCCATCGCAAATCGAAGTTGCGCTTTTGTCTCTCGACGCTACCCTACCCCATTACGCAATCATCATCACCCGCAAGGACAATCTGGATCAAGTTGAAGTACAGGTCGAAATCCCGCGTGAAAAATTTAGCGATAGAATCAGCGAAATTGAAACCCTGCGTGCCAAAATCTGCGAAACCATCCATCACATCATCGGCATCTCAGTCAAGGTTATGCTGGTCGAGCCCAACACGCTGCCCCGAAGCGAAGGCAAGGCGAAGCGCGTAACCGATCTCCGTAGCAATTAAGCTTTATCATGCGCATCATCCCCAAAGAAGGAATACTATGAAAATCCAACAAATTGCAGTTTTTATGCAGAACAAGCCTGGCCATCTGAGCGGAATCTGTAGAACGCTAGCCAAAAACAATATCAACATCGTGACGCTCTCCCTCGCTGACACACAGCAATTCGGTATCCTGCGTCTGATTGTAAAAGACTGGAAATTGGCCGCAGCAAAACTCGAAGAAGCAGGCTATCTCGTTCAATTGCGAGAAGTCGTCGCCGTTGAAGTTGATGATCGCCCCGGAGGCATGCTCGAAGTTCTTGACGCAATCGGCAACGCTGGCATCAACATCGAATACGTATACGCATTCACATTCCGAAAGAGCGAACGCTGCGTACTGGTCTTCCGGTTTGATGATCCCGACAAGGCAACAGACACACTGAAGTCTGCGAACCTGAACATACTTGGCCACTTTGACCTTTTCGACTAGACAACGTTCCAGAACTAACCGTAGGGACGCATGAACAAGAACTGGCTCTGCGTTCGTGAAAGAAGAGAAATTGTATTATGATGAACACAAAGCCGCTCGTTGAAAACGCCTTCTGGCAGCAGGAACAAGAATGCATGCCCATTGAGCAATTACGCGCACTGCAACTCGCCAAACTCAGATCCGTTGCTGCGCGAGTCTACTCCGATGTGCCAGCCTATCAAAAGGCGTTCAATGGTGCTGGTGTCAAGCCAGACCAGATCAAAACACTTGACGATCTTCGGCGACTCCCCTTCACGACAAAGTCTGATTTACGAGCCAACTACCCGTTGGGGTACTTGGCAATACCTCGTGAAGAGGTTGTGCGTTTCCATGGTTCCTCCGGCTCTACAGGTAAACCTACATTTGTCGCTTATTCGAAATCGGACATGGTAAATTGGGCCGATCTCTGCGCACGCTTTCTCTATTCGGGTGGACTCCGTGCCAGCATGACAGCACAGGTCTCCTTCGGCTACGGTCTCTTCACGGGGGGCTTTGGGCTGCATCAAGGTATTGAACGAATCGGGGCGGCGGTGTTACCCGCATCAAGCGGCAATACGGCGCGCCAATTATTGCTCCTTCAGGACATGGAAGCCGACTTCTTGATCTGTACACCCTCCTACGCACTCCATCTTGCTGATGGAATCAAGTCAGGAGCGATTGACAGCTCCACGCTCAAGCTCAAAGGCATGTTTCTCGGATCAGAACCTTGGACGGAAGGCATGCGCCACCGCATGGAAGACGATCTCGGCATCTACGTTGAAAACAACTACGGACTGAGCGAAATTCAAGGCCCTGGCGTATCCGGCGAATGTGCTTACCGTAATGGCATGCACATTGCGGAAGACCATTTTATTGTGGAGTGCATTAACCCTGAGACGCTGGAACCCGTCGCTGAAGGTGAAGAAGGCGAACTTGTCTTTACGACGCTCAACAAAGAAGCGTTTCCGCTCATCCGCTATCGAACACGCGACATCTCCAGACTCTGCCACGAACCGTGTCCTTGTGGGCGTACCTCCGTGTTGATGAGCCGGGTCACGGGCCGAACCGATGACATGCTCATTATCCGTGGCGTTAATGTCTATCCCTCACAGATTGAAACAGCACTTCTCAGTATCCCTGCGGCTTCTGCTCACTACATGATCGAGGTCAGCCGACCCAAAACGATGGACGAAGTCACGGTACATGTGGAATTAAAGCCTGAGGGGATGGTCGATTCCATTTCCGAACTCAATAACATTCGTGATCGCATCATTTCTCATATTGCCGGCATTACCGGGCTTCACGTGAAAGTCTTCCTCGAACAGCCCAATACGCTGGAACGCTTTGAAGGAAAATCCAAACGGGTGAAGGATCTTCGAAACCTTAAAGATTAATACCATGAGGACGGAATGACGGGGATGTTCTTAGAGCAAATCCTTCTGCTTATAGTGCGTATGGAGCAAGTGGTGTGACTTTTCACCGAGGGGCTTGCCGAGATATTCCTTGTACAGGGTCTGGATATCAGGATTTTCGTGGGACTTGCGTAGCTTTTTACCTTCGTCCTCGCTATAAAGTGCGGCGATACGCTTGAGCCTCACGGAATCGTCGGTGAACCGCGGCTGTCCACCACCACCGATGCATCCACCGGGACATGTCATCACTTCAATAAAATGATAACGTGTCCCTTTGTCCCGAATATGTTCGAGCAAGCGACGCGTATTGGCGAGTCCATGCGATACCGCCACACGCAATTCCACGCCTTCCAGAAATGACCAGTCCTTCGTTGTGCCGGTAATCGTCAGGGCCGCCTCCTTGATGCCATCGAGTCCGGAGATCGCCTTCACATGAAGATTCTCGACTGGCAGTTCTCTACCCGTCACGATCTCATATGCTGTGCGTAGCGCGGCCTCCATGACGCCGCCGGTATTCGCGAAAATGTCTGCCGCACCCGATGAAAGACCGAGGGGCGCATCCATCGTTTCGTCCGACAGTGCCCTGAAGTCTATTCCCGCTTCTTTAATCATCTTGGCGAGTTCGCGAGTCGTGAGCACATAGTCGACATCCTGCATACCGCTGGAATTCATCTCGGGGCGCTGCGCCTCGTATTTTTTCGCCGTACACGGCATCACCGACACCACAACGATCTCCTCGGGCTTGCGACCGATCTTCTGCGCATAGAAGGACTTTGCCACAGCTCCGAACATCTGTTGTGGAGACTTACAGGTGGAGAGATTCGGCAGGAACTTCGGAAAGTAAAATTCTGCGAAGTTGATCCATCCGGGCGAACAGCTCGTGAACATCGGAAGCGCAACGTCTTCTTTATCCACCAGCGCACGCTTCAGCCGCGTGAGCAACTCCGTCCCCTCCTCCATAATCGTGAGATCGGCAGCGAAGTTGGTATCGAACACGCTGTCGAATCCGAGACGCCGTAGCGCGGCGGCCATTTTGCCAGTCACGCGCGTTCCCGGCTCGTAGTCAAAGCATTCGCCGAGAGCAGCGCGGATCGCGGGTGCCGTCTGTACGATGACATGCAGTTTCGGATTCTCCAGTGCTTTCCAGATTTCTGGGATCGAGGACTTCTCGATGATGGCGCCCACGGGACAAACTGCCGCGCATTGTCCGCACTGCACACAAGCCACGGAATCAAGGTCGCGTGTGAAGGCGGGCCCAATGACCGTTTCAAAACCTCGACCTTGTGGAAACAATGCGCCGACACCCTGCACCTCGCCACAGACCGTCACGCAACGGCGGCATTTAATGCACTTGGAATTGTCGCGCACCAGCCCCGGTGTGGAATCGTCGATATGAGCCTTCGCCTTAATACCCTGAAAGGGGACGCTCGAGATGCCCATTTCCTCTGCAATGGAGCGGAGTTCGCAGTCGCTGCCACGTTCGCATGTCTGGCAGTTGCCATCATGCTCGGAAAGCAGCATCTCCACCACTTGTCGGCGGGCAGTCCGTGCCTTGGTACTATGCGTATGCACAACCATACCGTCAGTTGCCGGAGTTGAGCAAGATGCCACGAGCGTCCGAGCTCCCTCCACCTCAACGAGGCAGACGCGGCAGGCTCCGATGGCTTCGCGGTGCTCCATATTACAGAGCGTGGGAATTGAAACTCCCACCTGACGTGCAGCCTGTAGAATTGTCGCCCCCTCGGGAACCTCTATCTTCTGATTGTTAATTGTAATGTTCATAATGGGAATGGAATATTGGAATGGATAAAAGACCTACTCGTGTTCACACGTCTGCTTGCCATAGTCACAGCGCAGGCAACGCTTCGCCTGACGCACGGCGGTACTCTCGTTCCAGGGCTGTTCCACTTCCGTGAAATTGCGTCGTCGTTTTTCGAGACCGATCGTCGGCAACTTCTCGCGACCGTATGCCACAGGATCCGCATCCGGATCGAATTCGGCTCCCGAATCGTGGTAGCCCCTCCAGAAGGCGTGCTCCTCTCCCGTGAACATCTTGTCGATGGCAACGGCAGTGCGTTCACCGGCGGCGATTGCCTCCACGACGGAAGATGGCCCGGATACCGCATCTCCGCCGGCATACAGCCAGTCAAGCGACGTGGCTCCACTCCGCGGATCAGCCTTGATCCAGCCGCGCGGCGTGAACTCCACGTCTACACCTTTCCCCAACGACTGGACATCCAATGCCTGACCGATCGCAACGATGACCTGATCGGCTGGAAGGATCTCGCCCTCCGCCTCCGTTTTATCCTCAGGACGCCTGCGACCTGATCGATCAAATTCGCCAAGTTTCATCGGATTACAGCGAACACCGGTAACCTTGCCAGCCTTGACCTCGAAGGCTTCCGGATGCATGAGCGTCCGGAGCGTCACGCCCTCTTGCAGAGCCTCCTCAATTTCCTCTGCGTATGCCGGCATTTCTTCGCGTGTGCGGCGGTAAAGCACCGTCACACGCTCAGCCCCGAGCCTGATGGCGGTACGCGCAGCATCAATTGCTGCATTGCCGCCGCCGATGACGGCGATGTTCTTTCCGACCGGAACAGAACCACGAATGTTATACTGGCGCAAAAAGCTCATCGCCTCCGTCACGCCGTCTGCATCAGCTCCGGGAACATCCAGAAGAACACCGAGTGGCGCACCCACCGCAACAAAAACCGCTTCGTAACCCTTCTCCTTTAACTCCGCGAGCGAGAAGTCTCGTCCCATCGCCTTGTCGGTTTCGATATTAACGCCCAAATGCTCAACCATACGCACTTCGCGTGCGAGTTCCTCACGCGGCAACCGGTAGGCCGGAATCGCCTGCACAAGCATACCGCCTGGGCGCGATGCAGACTCGAAAACATCGGGCTTATAACCCATCCTAGCGAGAAAATAGGCGCAGGAAAGACCGGCGGGGCCAGCACCCACGATTGCAATTTTCCGCCCAGCGTTTTCCGCCTTTTCACGCACCTCGGGTACTTGTACCGTCACCTCTTGGTCGACCATGAAGCGCTTGATGCCACGGATTGCCACAGATTCATCAAGAGAGGCACGGCGGCATTTGTCCTCACAAGTATGGAAACATACTCGTGCACAGACGGAGGCAAACGGATTTTTTTCGCGATGCAGTCGTAGCGCTTCGGCATACCTTTTGTCACCGACAAGCGAAACGAATCCCGGCACATCGACACCGGCTGGGCAAGCACTCAGACACGGTGCGCGCACGAGGCCAGCGCAGACACCTGCGCGGCAATGTTTATCGCGGATATGCTCTTCATATTCGTTGCGGAAGTGGCGGATGGTCGATAGCACCGGATTAGGAGCCGTCTGGCCGAGGCCGCACAGTGATGCCGTTTTGATAAAGTTGCCAAGCTCCACAAGCTTGTCGATATCGCCCTCCTCACCTTGCCCCGTGCAAATCCGCTCGAGGATTTCGAGCATCCGGCGCGTCCCGACTCGGCAGGGAGCGCATTTGCCGCAGGATTCCTCCTGCACGAACTCGATGAAAAAACGAGCCACATCGACCATACACGTGTCCTCGTCCATGACGATGAGACCGCCGGAACCCATAATCGCACCGAGTTCAGCCAGTGACTCGTAGTCAAGTGGGACATTAAGGTTTTCGCGTGGGATACATCCGCCGGAAGGGCCGCCCATTTGCGCGGCTTTGAAGTGGCGATTGTTTCGGATGCCCCCACCAATATCGTAGATGACCTCGCCGAGAGATGTGCCGATGGGAACTTCCACAAGACCCGTATTGCGGACAGCTCCCGCCAAGGCAAAAACTTTTGTTCCCTTGCTTTTGGCCGTTCCGAAGGAAGAGTACCAATTACCGCCCTTCTGAATGATGGCGGTGACGTTGGCGTATGTCTCGACATTGTTAAGCACGGTGGGACAACCCCAGAGCCCTTTCTGCGCTGGGAATGGAGGACGCGGACGTGGCTCACCTCGCTTGCCTTCGATGGAGGCGATGAGCGCAGTCTCCTCGCCGCAGACAAAGGCACCGGAGCCCATCCGGATCTCAAGGTCGAATGAAAAGTCAACACCAAGAATTTTCTTGCCTAAGAGGCCGCTTTTTCTCGCCTGTTCGATGGCTATCGTCAGACGCTCGACAGCCAGCGGATATTCCGCACGCACATACACATAACCCTGCGCAGCACCGACAGCATAGGCGGCAATGGCCATGCCTTCGATCACGCTGTGCGGATCTCCTTCGAGAACGCTGCGATCCATGTAGGCACCGGGATCGCCCTCATCGGCATTACAAAGCACATAGCGCGTTTCAGCCTGCGTCTCGCGAGTGAGGTGCCACTTCAGCCACGTCGGAAACCCAGCACCGCCGCGACCACGGAGTCCCGACGCTTTCATCTCTTCAATCACAGCCGACGGCGTCATCTCCGACAACACCTTGGCGAGGGTGGAATAGCCCTCGCGGGCGATGTAGTCCGCGATGCGCGTGGGGTTAATCCATCCGCAGTTGCGAAGGACAATCTGCGTCTGCCGTTTAAAAAACTCGATGCTCTCGCGGCAAGGGAAAGGCGTCTTGCCAGTTGGATCGGTCACCATCAGGCGTTCAATCTTCTTGCCACCACAAAGGTGAGAGGAAACGATCTCCTCGGCATCGGTCGGCTTCACACCCTGATAGAAAGTTCTGTCTTCGCCGATGAGGATGACGGGGCCGATGACGCAAGGACCCATGCATCCCGTCTCGACAAGCGAAACCTGCTCGGCGATGCCGTTCTTCACAAGCGCCTCATTGAGTGCGTCGCGGACTTCTTTGGCACCCGAGGCAAGACAGCTTCCTCCGAAACATACCAGAATCTGGCGAGCTCCGCTATTTTGACCTGACTTGACGGCAGGTTTTAACTTATCGCGAAAGGCAATAAGATCGGCTACACGCTTCAACTTAGGCAATGCTCTGGACTTCATGCGTCCTCCTTTTCTTCGGCGACCATATCGCTGGCTTGAGTCTGGTTAATTAAGTCGCCGACGCGCGAAGGCTTGACACGCTGATGAACGGTCTCATCGACCATCACGACAGGCGCCATTCCGCAGGCACCAAAGCAACGCCCCACTTCGAGCGAAAATTGCCGATCCGGCGTCGTCTCGCCCACATCTACACCCAACTTCTTTTTAAAAGCCTCCAGCACGGCCTTGCCTCCACGCACGTAGCATGCCGTACCCAGACATACGCGCACCAAATGCTTTCCACGCGGATTGAGGGTAAAGAAGGAGTAGAATGAAATGACACCAGTCACCTCACTAAGCGTCTTTCCAAATCCCGTGGCCAAAGTTTTGATCGCATCCTCCGGCAAGTATCCATAAAGTGCTTGGGCCGTCTGAAGAGCCGGAATAAGCCCTCCGGGTTTGTCCTTGTACTGGGCCACAATCTCGTTTAGTGCCTCTCTGAGTTCTGCCTCTGGGAGTACTTCAGAACACGTGCAACTGGATGCACACGCCGCAGTCGATGATGCAGTCATTCAATTCTCCTTAAGGGGTGGACCAATCCTTACAGGGATCCTTCTATATATTTCTCGAGAGACCGGATCATCGACTCCTGTTCAGAGGAGACGGACTTCACAAGATCGCCAATGGAGATGATGCCAACAATGTTTTTGGATCCGTCCAAGACTGGGAGGTGGCGGATACGTTTGCTCGTCATAATGGCCATACACTCGTCGACGTTGGCATCGGGGGCGACATAAATCACTTTTGTCGTCATCACCTCCTTGACTGTCAAATCGCGAGCCGACCTGTCTTCGAGGATGACCTTGTTAAAGCAGTCCTGCTCCACAAAGATTCCAACGAGCTTTCCGCTGTCGTTAACAACAACAAGAGAGCCAATGTTCTTGTCATACATCATCTTGATGGCATCGAAAACAGAGGCATCGGAACCAACGGTTACGACATCGCCTCCTTTTTGCATGAGAAGCTGGTTGATATGTGTATTCAATGTTTAGCCTCCTATTTTTTCGGGTCTAACAAGGTAAACCCCTAACCTCAGTGCCACTCCGTTATGCTCGGTTATCACGTTGCAATAGCGGAAAAAGAGCGGAACCAAATCAGTTTAGTTTGAACCTGCGCCGAACATTTCGTTACATCCCTTCTACTACAACGATCACGAGATTACGCCGATCGTACACATTAGTCAAACAAAATGTCAAGCCAAATGTGAGATTTAAAGAAAAAAAGTCAAACATCCGTTTTACCCCTAAGAAATTCTGAGGCGATTTCTGAGGATTATCCCGACTGGCGTTTCTGCTGTACGCATGTTCGTGCGGCATTAATTCTCGAGAATCGGTACAGTCAAAAACTCAGCATCAGGCCAGTCGCGTGCAAGCATCACACGGAAAAAGGCTTCAGAGTCCTTCTGAATCAACCGATTTCCTTCAGGAAATGAGTTGTAAACCAGCGACTGCAATTTCATCCCACGGCTCTTCAAGGCTTCCAGCGACAGGAGCGTATGGTTGATGCTCCCCAACCTGCCCGAGGTTGCGAGAATCACCGCATAACCGCAGGCTTTCACATAGTCGATCGTCAACAACGTGTCACTGAGCGGAACCATCAAACCCCCAGCCCCTTCAAGCAGTACGGCTTCGTATCGCTCTGCAAGCGTTGCCGTCGCATCTGTAATCTTTTCGAGGTTCACTGGACGGCCCTCCATCCGAGCCGCAAGATGCGGAGATGCAGGAAAGGGATAGAGCTCGGGCATCGTGAGCTGGGAAATATCCTCTGGGAGCAAGGCGATACCCATAATCTTTCGGTGAAGAAGAATATCTTCCGACATACCGATGTTGCCCGTTTGCACGAGCTTCTGCGTAATGGTTCGAATGCCAGCCGAAGTCCACTCTCGTGCCAGATAGCCGGTGACGTAACTCTTCCCGGCATCGGTATCAATTCCGCTTACAAAATAGACGCTCCCACTCATGATTATCGCTTCTCCGCAATGAAGTATATCGGATGATAGGTCAACGTGATGCCCCCGTCGACAGCATAGCGTATTGCGTACTCGCGACAGAACCTTCGTGTTTGCGCAACGCTCAAGGTCGCAGAGGCAATACCTCCGGTTCCCGTTTCACGGATGTGCCGCAACAGATCAGTCACCGTACCTAGAACAATAGATTCCAACGTTTCACTCGCATGTCGGACAGCAAACCCTGCAACCTCAAGCAAAGCCGTGTGCTCATCAAGGGATTTGTAGTCAAGCCCAACACCGAAAACAGCGCGAATTTCCTTTAGGTTCTCAGGACCAAAAGTTGAAAAAGCGAAGCATCCGCCAACAGGTAGTCCTTGTGAAAGGGTGTGGAAGAATTGACCAATGTCGGCAAACCATTGAACAGCCGAACAGGAAACAACATTCGTACACCCATCCGGAACCGAAAGGGTCTCGGCATCACCATGCACAAACTCAATTTGTCCTGAGATCGCCTCTAGTGGCTTTTCAGCCTCAAAACAAAGATCGTTCGCCACAAGCCGAGAAGGCATAAACGTCTTGAAAATCAGGTCTGTCAACAAACCCGTTCCAGCACCTACCTCATAAATCGCAGCATTTTTCGGAAACCCATTGAGAAGCATCAGGCGTACCAGCTCCGCTACGATCAGGCGCTGGATGACGGCACTGTTATCGTAGGTTTGGAAGGCTCCACCAAAATGACGTGCAATAAGCGCTTTATCCATGCTCACCTCCCCCACAAACCACAGAACGAAGAAGCTCACGGTTGTAGTGCGCTATGTCGATGACGTCCACGGGACAAAGCCCGCGCCACGCATTCTCTTGGTTAGCGCAGGAGAATATCGCATCACGCTTGCCAACAATTGCACGTTTGAACTGTGGAGAAACTTTACAGACTGCCGATTCTCGACCGATCCATGCAAGCTCATCCACAAGGCTTTTAATACTCCGTTTCGGATGCACACACGTGTAAGACGCAAGCGTCGCAGCGTCCCCACACATCCGACGGTCGAAACGCGCAAGGTTAGCATCGGATAGCCCTTGCAATGTACCCTGAAAAACGCGCGGAGGGATGCCCCGTGTTTCATCAACTGGAAACGGTGTACCATTCACGGCGGTGGCATTCTCTGCAAGAATTGGGAAGTCGCCCATCAGTGCAGAAACCGCCCAGACACCAAGCGACCAAGCAATCACACGGACACTTTTATAGGACTCAAGCAAACCGCTATTGAAATCGAGGTCGGTATAGTTGCAGCAGATCAGAAGATCAGATTCAGGCGCACGAAAATCAAGGAATGGATTTTCATCCATTCCCCACCCTGCAAAAAACACGGTCAGGTGTTCACACCCGCTTTTTTGAAGAAATACATGTTGCATGACGACTCTTTGAAAAGGGCGCGCATCATACCAGAAAAGGCGGGTTGATTACACAAAAAACGGATCGCAACTGCGAGTTTTGTGACTGGATTGACCTCACTGACCGAATTGACGCTTATGAGCTTAGTCGGACAGGTCTGACTTGTCTGACATCCACAGAATCAGTAGCCCAGCGTGTCTTATTCGCGATGCGGACGAAGATGAGCATAACAGGGAATGCCACGAGCACATCAACGATGGTGACGAGGGCTACCGGCGACGAGACGCCGAAAACGGCAATGGCGACAGCCACCGATAGTTCAAAGAAATTAGACGCACCTATCACGCCTGCGGGTTTATCTTGCCTCATAGAACAACCCTCTCGTTAAGTTTTTTCCCAGCGGCCTTCATACCGCCAAAATTTTGAACACGCTTGTATCCCCTGACCTTAAGCGTCCATTTGGCGATGACTGCCCGTAAGCCACTATGGCAATAAAGAATAATCGGCGTGTTCTTATCGGGCACTTGCGCTCCAATCATCGCGCCGATCTGCGTATGGGGCATCAACAATGCCCCGTCAAGGTGACCCTCGGAAAATTCCTCTGCCGAACGAACATCAATCAGTATAGGTTTTAATGGCAATTCTGCCCCTTTCGACAAACTTGCTATGGCATGTAATAACGAATTTCCGCAAAGCATAGACAGAAAATGACTCTCCGTCGGCGAGGTGTCCGAACCTGTCGCCATGAGTGCGCCGTTTACACCTAAAATTCCTTCATGATCCGAAGGGGAAAGGCCGCGACGATAGATGTGAATCGCTTCGACAAGACGTTGAAGTCGGGGCTTTTTGAAAATGGCACCTGCCATCTCGTTCCCTACCGCGTAGAGAATCGTGGCAATCTCTGTGCCCTCTCCGTCATTCTGTACTGCGTCCTTCTGCTTGGCTTCAACTAATTCGGGCCGTTCGCAAATCCGCCCCTCGAAAACAGAAAACCAAGGTTCAACTTCCTCGAATGTCAGGAGCAGAGCTCGGGCATCCTCACGCTGCAAAACATTCGCAGCAGCTTCTTCAGATGTCCAGCATTCCGCCTCCATATTGGACTTGAATTGCGGATGTGACTCGAGGAACGCCTCGACTTCCCCGAGCTTGTCTGGATTTGAAGTCACCTCTTGAATCATCGCCTCTACCTCCTCAAAGCCTCTTCGTCGCATTTCGTCTGGGTCGAGACCCATCTCATTGAACAGCGCGAGTTCTTCTCGTTCTCGCTCCGCCTCCCAGTCCTTCATGCCGTGAAAAAACATGCTCAGCAGGAAAATTCCGCAAACCTTTTCCGGCAGATCGTCCAGCATCACAGCGTTGTGCTGAAGGATCCAGGCATCAAGAGGACGATCTGCTTCGACGTAATCGGGCACGAGGATGAACAGTCGTCGCGACAGCTCGTGACGATCCGGGACATCCACAAGAAAATCAATAGTCGTTCGGGCAACTTCGAAAAAGCGAGCATCATTCTGGTTCATGGGAGGATAGCCCACCGTCTCGAAAGCTCGTTGAAGATCTTTTGCCGAAAACCACATGGATTCAAAAGGTGCTTCATCAAAAAGCTTCTCAGCTTGCGCCAACAACTTTTTCTGGTTTTTCAACAATCGCTCGAAAGGTTTTCGGTATTTTTCAAGCACAACCTGGGCCTCCTCGATTGCATGCCGATGCGCCTCAAAGTCAGCAGCAGCCTTGACCTCACGGATGATCGGCTCGAACTCCTTCCGCAACTTGCTCGGAATTCGCCGCTCCATCGCCTCCCAGTACTGCGGCGAGGTGACATCACCACCGGACTCTAGGAAACTCGCTGCAAATAATGCTTCGTCGCTAGAAAATCCTGAATTTATAGCGGCGGTACTCGCCTCCTCCCTGACGGCTAGCTCGTTCGCCAAACAGCAGTGCTTGTATTTTCTACCGCTTCCGCAAGAACAGGGGTCGTTGCGTCCAATTTTCATCTGATTGTGGTCTCGGTGTTGTGAGCTAGCATTATCTCATGATTCCCCCAAACCTACCAGACGAAAAACACGCCAACTCAAAGGCGCCAACTCAAAGGTCGGGTGCGCCTCAGCCTATCAAAAACTTCTTGCCCTTCTTGCTCTTCTGGTTAAAAATTTTCACGGCGGAGACTTGGAGGCACGAAGCTTTTATGTATAAAAGACCACAGCGCAGTTGCCTCCGGATCTAAAAACTTAGCGACCTTTGCATTTAAGCCTTCTAACCCAAGGCAAGGGGTTGACTCACAAGCTAAATGTTAGTACAGTAATTACATCGACGAAAGGAAAAGGAAGGTTATGAAAACGAAGGAATTGAAGATCGCAAAAATTGGCAATTCTCGTGGAGTTCGCATTCCTGCGGAAGCTTTGCGACGCTATGCTTTTACCGACGTAGCGGTTATGGTCGAAGGTGTAGACGGAATCTTGCTACAACCCAAGCGGGAGGCGAACGGCAAACTATCATGGGCCGAGACGGCGGAAGCGATGGCGACGGCGGTCGAGGACTGGTCGGATTGGGAGTCGGTGACAGCCGATGGACTGACGGATCTGCCGTGGGAGGCAGCGGACGTGGTAGCAGACAAGCCGGGCGCATACGGAACTCTCCCCAGAAAAACGCGACAGGGAAAATCATGAAGCGGTATGACATACTCTGGGCGGAATTGGATCCAGTGCGCGGCTCAGAAATTGCAAAGTCTCGGCCGGTCGTGGTGGTAAGCTTGGATGTCCTGAACGCTGCACTGGCGACGGTTACGATATGTCCGTTGACCAGTCAGTTGCATCCCAGTTGGCGGTCGCGGGTGCAAATCAAGTGTGCAGGTAAGCCGGCGGAAATCGCGGTGGATCAGATCAGAACCATCAGCAAGCAGCG
The DNA here is from genome assembly GCA_964553035.1 of uncultured Lentisphaerales bacterium. GTDB lineage: Bacteria > Verrucomicrobiota > Kiritimatiellia > RFP12 > UBA3636 > JBBQIY01. Next base: position 17,987 of record CAZKJH010000068.1, read on the forward strand.
GCTTGGGGACAAGTTGGGTGCCCTGTCGGAAGTTGATGCATCGTCCCTGCGCCGAGTGGTTACGGAAATGTATGGCGAGTGATTTCTAGATTGGCCTGAAGAGCTCGCCAAGGCTCAACAGATTTACGAGGGCGACCCGATGCTCCCCAAAGACATTCCTTTCGAAGACGCTTGGGACATAGTGAAAACAGCCGTCGATCTTTTTACGCAACTTGGCATCTTACCGTTTGCATTCATGATTCCGGCACCGGCTGGTCGCGCAGGGAATTGGCCCTTCCGTTCAAAGTGCGTTAAGCCTCCTCAAATTGACTAGAGCTGCTGCGTGCCCTTGTTCGGCAGCCTTGCGATACCATCTCACCGCTTCCGGCAGATCTTTTTTTATACCAGACCATTTCTCATAATAAAAACCAAGATTATTCTGCGCTTCCGCCAGCCCTTGTTCGGCGGCCTTGCGGTACCACTGCATCGCCTCGTCCAAATCTTTGTAGACACCCTGCCCGTTCTCATAGCAATACCCGAGATTGTTCTGTGCTATCGCATGCCCTTGCTCTGCCGCTTTGCGATACCAAGTCGCAGCCTCATAAGAATTCTTGTCTACTCCTTGACCGTTCTTGTAGCACCAAGCAAGTTCGACCTGTGCCGCAGCATCCCCAAATTCCGCAGCCGCGCGATACCACTTCGCGGCTTCTACGAAGTCCTTCTCTACACCTAGGCCGTTTTTATAACGACCAGCAAGTTCGAGCTGGGCCGACATATCGCCGAGTTCCGCAGCCTTGCGATACCATTTCGTTTCCTCCAGCAAATCTTTGCCGCCGCCCCCGTTCTTGTAACACCAAACGAGCTCAAGGAGCGCTTTCTCAGACCCGTGGCTCGCAGCTTCACGAAACCACTTTATAGCCGACACTAAATCTTCGTTTATTCCCAGACCCTTCTTATAGCAGAGTCCGAGTTTATACTGAGCTTCCACATCACCTTGATCGGCCGCCTTGCGAAACCACTTCGCTGCCTCAACCAAATCTTTCGCTACACCTAAACCATTTGCATAAAAATTCCCCACAGTGTGTTGTGCTGCGACATGACCCAGCTCGGCAGCTTTATGGCACCAACTAAAGGACTCTGTGATATTTTTTCTAACTCCAAAACCCTCTTCAGAACAACGAGCAAGGATGAAGGCTGCGTCTCGATCTCCATTTTGAACTGCTCGAGGAAGACCCTTCTGCAAAAGCTTTGTGAGAACCGGTTCTGTTCGTTCGCTCTGTTTCCTTAATTCTTCCAGCTCAGCGGAGGCTACGCGAACAGAGCCTGTCTGCGAAAGAAACTGAGAGAGAACTTTAACCGTGATTTCTTCTTTCATGCGATTTGATTCGGCGAGCCTGCGAATCGTATGAGTTGTTAAACCTGCTAATAAAACGAGAAGTACGCTTAGCCAAATTAGGCAACGTTTAAAGACAATAAGACGGGCACGATTGCGGAGTGAATTCACTGTGCCAGTCCAGTCCGCAACACTCAGCGGAAAATCTCCAGTCCCCACTTTTTCAATCAAGGTATTGAAAAATTTTAAGGCGGTTCGGTAGTCACGATTTTTGACCGAATCCGTCGCTTGGTCGATTGTCTGAAGGATGTCTTCGATTCGGATCACCGCCTCGGCCGATATTGGAGTCTTATCCCACGCATGTAATTGCGAGGCATAGCAAAGAGCAGAAGTAAAATCATGCCCTTGGTAGGATTTTTCATAGAGACCCTGAACCTTTCGAAGCAGATTCTGCCATGCCAACTGGAAGCAGCTTCTTTCCGTCAATTCTGAACAATACTCCTTAATATATTGGGATAAAAGCGGATCAAGATCGGGAGGAGTTGGTTGCGTTTTCGCAAATTCTTGGTACACCTCAAAGTCTTTCCAAATCGAAGTCTGGAGTGCTTGAAGCGCTTGAGCACGAATAGAGTCGATTCGAGCATTCACTTCAGCCTCCTGAGACTTGAATTCCGGTAGCAACTCGGATATCTCAATCTAATCTGGAAGTTTATCGAGCCGATGCCCGAAATGGGACATTCGTTGAATCACATCAAGAATACTTGCTTTTTCATTGATACTAATCTTGAGCCCCATCATGCGGGACAAATAAGTAAGCTTCTCCTGATGAGAACCCAGAAAGTTGGGAGGAAGCAAATAGTGGGAAGTTTTTTGTTTAAAAATTGACGCGTTGATCGCATGAGAGTATCGATCGATCGCTTGATCGAGTGCTCTTTGTGAACTGGCGTTAAGCAAGGTATCAGCGCATGCTTCGCATTCCTCCATAGTGTGCTGAGTTGTTAATAACTTTTCCTTTGAACTGTCCAGCATGGATTTCATCACAGTATAAGTGCGTGATATCTGCGTTCGCAATCGATCAATGCTTAGGCTGGCCCAGTCTGATGGTGCGGCTTCGCCGCCATGTGCGCACCCATCGGTCGCTCGACATTGACTGAGCATAGCGAAGGAAGACCAAACGAAGTTTGGAGCGTAGCGTTCCACAGCGCGTGATAATCGTCGTGGCGTTGCTGCGGCAACTCGTACCGAGTCCAGGGCGGTAATCCGCCCCAGCCTGCGGAGGTCGGCGATGACGCCGGCATCAGGAGCCGCAAGTCCGATGCCACGGTGCAGAGGCGGCTCCGCCGCCGCCCGTGGTGCGCATCACGGCGGCTGAAGCGGAATGGGCGGGTCACCGCCCCGCGGGCCGCCGCGAGGTGCGCGACGGATGCGCCGTGACGCG
>CAZKJH010000069.1:0-20032 GCA_964553035.1 uncultured Lentisphaerales bacterium
GAAGGTGACGAACCACACGAAACACACAAAAAGTGGTGGTGGTTTTTAAACACAGGGGAAATTAGGGGACAGGCGTCTGAAAACTCTGCTGGGATCGATTAGGATTAGGATTAAGATTAAGAGTAAGAGCTGGAAACAGGGCTTAAGTTAGTGCCATTCGGGACAGGCGTCTGAAAACTCCGAGCAGGTCTCCCAAGTTCCTGTGCAGAACTCTCTGTACGCGCTATCCCACTTTGTCCCGCCATGCCCCGCCCTTCAGTTGTACCATTCTTGTTCAAGGACGAATTCTGGCTTCATGCCATCAGAAGCACTGGCCACATGGAACTGGTATAACGAGACTTTACCCGTGGGTTCACTTTCGTTATGGCTCGCACATTCGTGGTCGCGAGGCTTCACCGTGTCGGTCGCCCTTCACGATGCTCGCGTCACTACTTATGCAATGGTCAATTCATAAGGCAAATACCTTTCAACCTAAAAGCGTAGGTTGACAACTTCGCGCATTGCAATCGCCTCAGCGGCAACACGTTGCAAGAAGAGTGTTCAACTGCGCGACAGTTGAACACAACAGCGGTATCCTGTTACCACTGAGGCGATTGCTCGAATTGAGGTAAGTCAACCTACGCTTTTAGGTTCAATTTGCAAGTTCTGCCAAGCTTTGCTTGGCGCACCGGAAGGCACGGAAAAACACGGAAAGCTCCGTGCCTCCGCGTGAGAATTTTAACCATGAAATACATCTGCCTGTGCCGGCACGGCAGACAGGTAAAACTTCATGAAAAGCTTTGCGCTCTTTGTGTTCTTTGTGGCAGAAAAGCATCACCGCGCTGGATTAAGTTTTATCCGCAGATTATGAGTACCAACACGGAACCTTAAACTTGGCTGCTTGATTCTTCGCAAGCCTCATCAATCTCCGATCCATCTGCTCGCGAAGCTCAAGGTGGGGCGCAGTCGTCCCGACACCTCATGAGAAGAGGGGATTGAACTTGCGACAGAAAAGTAAGAAAAACCTTAATTTAGTGAGGTCTGTTGATCAGGTAGGCGGAGGCCTCCGCCTGAACTTTCAGCAGATCGAGTTTCAGCTTCTTTGCCTCCTCGGTCTTTCCCTGCTTGCGCAAAATGTCGCAGGCCTCTTGGGTCGCCTTCACGAGCGTCTCGCTGGCACCCGTCAGAATCGGCTTGATGACCATTCCGTATGGAGACCACGTATTCCGGTCGCACACAGCGAGGTACGCTTCGAGTGCCTTGGCATCATCCTTCAGTTGCGTTCGATAAAAATCGCCCAGACGCAACGATACCAAGTCGTGAATGGCCGCGCCGCTCGTGCACGATAGCTGCTGACGTTTATCATTCATCCTTCTCAAGTCCGCTTCCGCAGCGGAAAGGTTGCCGACTTGTATGGAAGCGAGTGCGCGGTAATAGTACAGATCGGCTGTCACGTCTTCGTGCTCGGGATAGGTAAAACCCTGAAGGAAATCACGCCCACCAAGAGCATCTGAGTTAAAAGCAGCGAGCAACGCATCGTATTGTTTCTGCGCCAGCATTAATTGCATCTGGCGCTGGATGGCGAGCGGTTCAACCGGAATTTCTTTCGCTAATTGCATCGCCTGACTGTACCCTTTAATGCGCTCCGCGCAGAGAGATGCCTGTTCCAAAACGTCAGATTTCAGGCGGTCACCCATGGGCAACTTTTCCACAAGAGCGCTATAGGCGGCCAGTGCCTCGGCATTTCTTCCAGCCTTCATAAGCACCTGCGCCTTAGATGTCGCTGCGGTAAATTTCTCCGCCCAAGCCTGATCGTACGGCCACGCAGTGGTTTCAAACTTGAAATCGCTGAAGGCTTGCGGCTGCAGACCGATGTCGCGCAGAATCAGTTGAGGATTCGTACTGAAGCATTGATCGAAATCCTTGTGTGAAATTTGCGACCAGCCCTGGAGCCGACCGGGCGCACCCGGCATCATGGGATTGACGGCGACAGAAGTCGAGCCAGTTCGGGCCTTGTAGATTGGTAACGGCAAGTTGTTGACCGCGAGTTTTTCATTCTCTGGCCAGAAGAGATAGAAGCAATTATCCGCCTCTGTCACCTCGTCGGAAAGCTCCAGCAGGGTCTGGTGCATCTTGTTGCGAATACATTCGCAGAAAATGTTGCGCCGCACCGTGACCTTCCCATTGGCGGATATATCCCGCAAGATTGTCGAAACGATTACATTGTTCTCGACAATCGAACCGGGAGAACCGCCGATCCCGATAGCGGACCACCCTCCGCGAAGAATGCAGTTCCGAATGAGTAGCTCGGGACTATTTTCGGCGGAAACCATAGCGTCGAGGCAACGCGTGATCTGGACGCGTGGACTCCAGTTCACCACGAACCCTTCGCGCCACATATCCTGCCCCTGAAAGTACAATCCGTCGAAGCGGTTGTCTGGTTTGACAATCACCTCGAATGATCGGGGCAGATTTGCAAGCTGGAGCACCGGCTTCTCGCCTGTCACGCCGCGGAATGTAATCGGACGCTCTTGAGTTCCAGCCGCACGAATGCGCACGGTTTCCGGATAATCACCGCCGGCAATCCAAACCGTGTCGCCAGGGCCAACCTGGGCAGCGGCTCGGCAAATTGTCCTGAAGGCCTTTTCACGGCTGAGCCCAACGTTGGCGTCGTCACCGTCCGGTGCGACATAGTAGGCGCGCGGCTGAGCGGCTTGGGCGGAAGTTGTAAACTGTAGCGGCGCACCCTCCGGCTTGAGTACGGCCAGCGTATCGTCGACGCGCCGAGCATCAGCAGAAACAATCTTAAAATAATAGGTCTGCCCCGGCTTGAGGTCGGTCAAGCTGAAGGTGTTGAAGCGGCCGAATCCGCTGAAATTTTCCACCTTATTTTCCATGGCTTCGGTCGTGCCCCATGCTAGGGAATAGCTTCCGGGATGGGAGGTCCACCACTCAATGTTGGCCGTGGTGTCGCTCACCGAATGGATGAACGGGCCGACCAAATCCAAGGTTTTTGGGGTAACATCGTACGCATGATAAATTCCTAACGCTGTACTGCTGGGGCCCATGCTCCTTATGGACGGAACGCTCACCATTCTCGGCACGCCCCTTTCCACAATCAGTTTTGGCGCTACAACTTGGGAATAACGATCATGGAGCTGTTGCAAATCGGCAAACGACCCTGTCGCCCCGGCTATCTGCCAGCATTCTTCCATTTCGCGATAGCCATTGTAATCCGAATAGCGGATGGCGGCAGCGGTATCAAGGTGAACCGCAGGGCGGCCTTCATTGGCGTAAATGTTTCCACTAAGAATCAGACCCTTACTGTTCATCGTATGCAAGGCGGCGTTGACAAACAATGCGTGCGAGACTTCCAACGCTTCAACGTTCTTCGCGACCAGACCATCTACGCTACCAAAGAAGGTGCAATTCCTGAAGGCCACGTCGCGGCTATCAGCTAAGGCAACGCCATTCGCAAAGTCCAAACGCTCAAACACGACACCCGCGCTGCCGGACACGACTTGTTTGCCTGTGATGGCAACCGTCCCACGACCACGGCCTAAGATTCTTATGGGCGACTTGCCGTCGCCTGCCTTATTCAGAGGCACGGCCGCGTAGTGGCCCTCTTCCAGATAGAGTGTATCGCCCGGACGCAGGCTTCTGAATGCACGCTCCAAGGTGCGCCACGGCTTGCGCATGGAGAGCCCGTCCATTTGATCGTTTCCAGTGGGCGTGACGTAAAAAATGTTTTCTTCATACGGATACGGACCACGATCACTCCCATCTGGTGCCGTACTGCGGAAGCGTGAATCGGACTGCAGGCGATAATCGAGATTGAGTGGGTCGGCGAACTCGATATCTTTGTCCAGAGCCTCCTCGCGTGCGAGGAGAATGGTGTCGGCGGGCGCGGAATTTGCGCTGCGATCATACTCGTTGCCACCGTCGAATAAATCGTGGGACATTTTTCCAGTAGCAAGCCGAATGAACCCGAGCCCGACGTTGTTTTCGAGCATTTCCTGCTGACCGCCCGGTTTGACAGAGTAGTCAAAATTTTGTCCCCAGGAGATGTTGTTCTTGATCAAGAGCGGTCCGGTCATGGTAACGTAATGCATGATGCCGAAGTGCTCCTTCCCCTCGGTAACATTCAGATAAGTATGGCAGTTGCGAATGATGTCTTGGTTGGCACCGTAACGAACAATCCCGCCAAAGGCGTTTCCATAACAGATGCAATTTTCGATCACGTTTTTGGATCCACCGTCTCCCTTTCCAACCCCCACGAGTGGCTCCAGCACAATGCCGCCGACGTTCATAAAGCTGACGCAGTTGCGAACAATACAGGAGACGGGTTGACCCAGCAAAATTCCCCAACCGGGATAGAATCCCGTCGTGGCCATGCCGTCAATTGTCACGCGTATCGGGCTGTTCAATACGAGGCCGCTGGTTCCGCTCATCGCCAGCGTATACCGACACTCCGCAGGGGTGCTCAGGTCGGCATTGGAGAGATAGAGCATCTTTGATCGGGTGTCATAATAGAAAAATCCGGGATCAAACTCGAGTTCGGGAATATTGGCCTTGGATCGCATCGTCCGCAGCTTGTTGTGTTCGAGTACGGCTTTTGGTTCCTCGGCCATGGGCGCGGCATAAACAAACCGATATCCCTCGACTTTCGTGAATGCTGGTGCGGGAATGTCGCCGCGCAGAAGTGCCGTTCCGGGAACTTCCGCCCGGATGAAGGTGTCCACATCCGCATTGCCAAGACCCTCGCGCTTGACGTTCTCAAAATACTGCCCTGGGCCGACGGTCAGCGTGTCGCCAGACTCTAAGGCATCCACGCCTTTCTGAATCGTCAGAAAGGCGGATGCTCGGCTCGTGCCGTTGCTGACATCGGAGCCCTGCTTATTCACAAAATACTCAGTGGCTTGACTATTACTTGTGAAAGCGAGCAACGTTCCAAGCAGAATCGCAGTCGTCAATTTCGTTCTCAGTGCATGCTCCCTTCACTTCAATATTAGGGGCATAACCTTCGCGAGGGTTTCGGCCCCGATGAAGTGCCCACGACAGCCGAGGCGCTCATAGACGCGAGAGGGCCACATCCATGCGCCGTGAGCTGGATTGACTAGGGCCACCTTGCGTGGTGCCATGAGTCCCACGGCCTGGGGAATGTCGAAGGCTCGCAAGATGCCGAGGATTGGCGCACTGTCAAGATGCGAGCTGGGCGCATCTTCCAGAATGACACCGGCAATGCGCTCGTCAAGCAGTCCCCGGTAGAGCGCGGCCACGCCGGTGTCGCCCTTGCCGTAAAGATAAATTTCATATCCTTTGAGCGCATCCAATCCGAAAAGGTAATTAACGGCCACGCCGATGTCATGACAGGTCATCATTACCGGTGTTGAGCCGGTCAGCGGAAAGGCGAACGGCAGCAGTTTTTTAATGGAAAATGCACTCGTGGAGGGAGCAAAACAGGTCAAGCCGCTCAGGCGGGGTTCAAAACCTGCGCTGGCCGCCTGTCCCGGAGGAATGCAAGTGAGGACATCACCCAGAACGTCACGCGAACCTCCACCGGGACCGGCAACTCCTAAGACAAGTATGCGGCGGCTGTCCTTCGGTATCTGAGTATAAATCCAAACATCCATGCCGTCGATCTGTCCCCGATGTTCAGTTTGGGTTCCCCAAGTCGTGATTCTCTTCATCAACGTTTTGCCATTATCGCCGTGAAACGGCGGAAGAGACTCCAACGCCTTGCGGCGGATTGCCGGCCATTCCTCGGGCGTATTCGGGAGCGGCACAACGCCCCGTGGTGAGAGCAGTTGAGGCAGAAGGTCGAGCCAGTTCGGAACGGGCGGAGTCCCGTTAAAAACCGCGACGGCGTTTTCCTTCAATTCCACGCTACCGAGTTCCAACATCGGGTGATCTTTCTCGGCCACATGTTTGTCAAAGAACCGGCTTGTGGCCTCGGTGAACTCCGGGTGATCGCTGTGCCCACCGGCACAGGTCACCAATTGGCAGGATTCTTCTTTCCCGTAAAGCGCATAGACCTTCCGCGTTCGTTCAACCATCGCTCGGACAACTTGAGGGTTGAAAATCATGTCATCATCAGCATTGCAAAACAACACGGTACGCGGTGCGATGAGGGCGGCGAACTCGCTCGTATCGCGCCGGTAAACGTTGTTGGGATACATACAATTGCAGTGGCTGATCAGATGGCGATTGGCAATGGCGTCAAAGGGCGTGCTCACGCCGCAAAGCGTAGAGACCGCCTTTATTCTTTCATCGGCAACGGCAACATGAAAACTGCAGGCTCCTCCGCCTGAGATGCCGGTCACGGAAAGCCGTTCTGGATCAACGCAGGGATCCGCCGCGAGCACATCCAGGGCACGCAAAGCGTTCCACATTTCGCCACCGGAAGCGGTATAGCCGAGTGCCTCCCATGCATCCATTTTCATCGCTTCACTGCCATGATGCTCGCCGGGGTTGTCGTTCTGTTCTATTGTGTCCACGATCAGGCAGACATAGCCGCGGCGAGCCCAGAATATGGGGCGAGATTGGTAGGAATGCGAGCCTATTTCGCCATGCCCGCAGACGTAAAGCACTGCCGGCAACTTTCCTGCTGGGAGTGGGTCGGGATAATACACGCAGGCCGAAGTCCAACAGTCGGGCATGATTTGGAAGCCGATCCGGCGGCCATGGAAACCCTTCCCGGCAAAGGTTCCGTACCCGGTGATCTTCAGGTCGCACCGTTCTGGAAGGGGATCAAGACCCATGGAGCGCATGAATTCCAGATGTCTTTTCGGGCGAATCCGCATCCAGTCATCAAGTGTGGACACGTCGTTCAGCGCATTGTGCGCCATATTTTCAGCGCAGTCAGACAAGCTTTTCCAGAGGGTTATCCCCATGAGAATCTCCAATTGTTACTAGGGGGCCGTTCGCACAGCGCGACCGCCGATGAAATCGAGCCCGCCTGCATTACTGCCCACGCCACGCCGGGCCGATGTAGGCCCGTCCGTGGAAGCATTATAGAAATTCCCGCGCTTCCCGATGGTGGGCCACACAACGGTTGTTGCGCCGCTGGCGGTCAACGTACCCGCCCCGTGTAAGCCTCTGAAACCAAGACCCTGCGCTTGAAACAATGATGCCACGTAAGTACTGACGTTTCCGCTCATCTCCATGATGCCCCAGTAGGATGCGCCGGACTGCTCGCGCGTGGTTGCTGCCTTGGCAAAGATACCAACACGCAAAGGCCCTCCTGCAGCAAACCGCGAGTTCCCGGTCGTATAGTATTCTGAACCCGAACCGTCGCTGCCCTGCAGTCCCGAGGGCGTCGTCAGCACCACAGTACCCCATGCCTGTTCGTTCAATACCGGATTCAACGGACCCCGGCAAGCTTTCTCGTACTCAAGTTCTGTCATGGGACGCAAACCCGTCCAGCATGCGTAGGCCGCTAAACTGTCAACCGTAAACATGTTGCAGGCACGGTCGGGAGCGGACGCGCTGTAGACACCATCGACTACGCTGATTGTATGCCGATTCGCTCCACCGGTGTAGGCTCGATAACCAGCTTGCTGGAGGTTCAACTTGTTGAGGAAATCGGCGTACTGCCCCTGCGTGATCGCGTACTTCATGCAATAGAAGGCTTGATAGCCTGTTGGAAAATCGTTATGCAACGTGCCTGCGACGATATTGATCGACCAGATGTTATTCAGGACATTGCTCACCGCCCAAAGCTGATTTGCTTGATCGGCGATCTTGCGAGCATCCCCCGCGCCACTGGGACCGTCCCACGCTTCCGTTACCAGAAAAGGTGTTGTGGTGCCACCTGCTCTAAAGCGGTAGTTCAGCGTTTGGTTACCGTCGCCGAGTACGAACGATCCTCTGGCCACGTAGACCATCTCGATCGCTTGAACCGCTAAATCGGTCTTTTCTGGGTTGACAACCCCGTCCACGCCATGCAACCAGCGCAGTTTAATGTTCGAATAATTTACGTTCCCATCGCCTGTAGCGGAGCGGTAAATAAACACCCCGATTCCTTTCGATCTGTCATCGGTCTTGCCGACATCCAGCGTTACACCCGCGGGCTTGACGTGATCTCCGGCGTCCAACGAAAGCGTGGCATGTTTCCAGCCGGTTCCGTTTTCGACGCGGTATTTCACGAACACCCAGGCAGCATCCCAGTTTTCGACCGGAAGAGCCGAAGCGGTGACGTTAGTGGCCGCATCCTCTATCCATGAAGCGCGCCACGAGTTTTTCCAGGATAGATCGAATTGGATGTCGCTCAGACCCACTCCCGCAGTAGTCTGCGTTATGTTTGCAACCGCGATATCGTTCCCCCATGCTGCACCCGGGGACAGCATCATCGCCATCGCTCCACACCACGCAAGCTTTCCGATGAAACCGTTCCACCGTTTCGCCTTCTGAATCCAGAATTTTGTTCTCATAGTCGTACTCCTTGGTTCTTCGCACCTATCGAATCTGAATCATTGTACTAATCGGCGGCAACCCGATCTGCAGGGTCAGCCCCATGGCATACCCATCGTATGAACCGCCCCAGTTGCGTGCAGCAATCAGAGTCGGAAAGGTACTCCAATCCGTCGCGGATTGGACCTGGGTCTTCATGTCCCAGCCGTCATTCGAACCGCCACGAAATCGCGCTGTGGGGTCATTGGCCATCAGCGTTGCCGGTGTCACCGCCAACAACCCGACGACCGCCATCATCGTGATTTTAAAATAAATGTTCTTCATTGATGTTTCTCCTTATCTTCGTAGGACGTTCGTCCCATACAACATACTCACACATTCTCACATCGGCACGCTAATCGACCCTCAAGGAGCCGTGCGTACGGCGCGTCCGCCATTCAGTGGGCCACTGAGATCGACAGCAGCGCGGCGCGCCGACGTAACCCCGTCAAGGGAACCGCCACCCCAGTAAATGCCACGCCGACCAGTAAGCGGCCATGTTGAAACGGTTGCGACACCGGCGGCGGTCAACGTGCCGTCTCCGTGCAACCCCCTGAAAGCCTGACCGGCCAAGGTCGCGGGTGTCGCCACAAAAGTACTGACGTTGCCACTCAACTCCATGATGCCCCAGTAGGACGCACCGGATTGTTCGCGCGTACTGCCTGGCTTGGCGAAGATGCCGACGCGCACCGGCCCCAAAAGGTCGAAACGCGAGTTTCCGGCCGTATAGTATTCGGAACCAGAACCGTCGACTCCCACCAGTCCCGAGGGCACAGTCACGGCTATGGTGCCCCACGCCTGTTCGCCCAGTACCGGGTTCAGCGGACCCCGGCATGCCTTCTCGAATTCGAGTTCTGTCATCGGGCGCAAACCCGCCCAGCATGCGTATGCCGAGAAGTCGGCTGGAATAAGTAGACCACAGGCACGGTCGGGAGCGGACGCGCTGTAGACACCGGCCGAGACGCTAATCGTATTCCTCACCGTTGTATTGGTGTTAGCCCGACTACCAGCCTGAGTGGCGGTCAACGCATTGAGAAAATCAGCGTACTGCCCTTGAGTGATCGCGTACTTCATGCAGTAAAAAGCCCGGTAGCCTGTTGGAAAATCGTTATGTAGCGTACCCGCGACAATTCTACCCTGAGCCCAGAGTTGATTTTCCACGTTGCCGATCTTGCGAACATCCCCCACGCCACTGGAACCATCCCAAGTTGCGGTTACCCGAAAGGGCGTGGCGACGGTGCTGCCGGTTCTGAAGCGTGTGTCCACATCGGCGTTGCCGCCATCGCCGAGCATAAACTGCCCTGCGGCTACATTGACCATTTCGATCGCATAAACCGCCAAGTCGACCTTCGTGTTACCGGGCACTCCGTCCACGCCATGCAACCAACGCACCTTGATCTTTTCATAATTGACGTTCCCACTTCCAACGGCATCGCGGTACACAAACACACCAACACCTTTCGTGCCGTCGTCAGTTCGGCCGACATCAATCTTCCCGCCCACGGGTGGCAGATGAGTGCCAGCGGTAGTCGAAAGCGTGGCGTGCTTCCACTCGGAGCCGGCATCGAGGCGGTATTTCACGAACACCCAAGCAGCATCCCAGCTCTCGACCGGAAGATCGGAACCGGTGACGTTGTCGCCCCCTGCCTCCGTCCATGACGCGCGCCAGGAGTTCTGCCAAGAAAGATTGAACTGTACAAAGCTTTGCCCCACCACGGCCTGATTCCAAGTTATGCCCGTAACGGCAATGCCATTGGCGAATGTGCTGCCCGCGTGGCAGAGTATCGCCAAGATGCCAACACGCGCAAGTGTTGTGATCAATCCGTTCACTCGTTCAGCCGCTTGAGTCCATTTTATCGATTTCATTGTCAATCCTCCTGATCTAATCTCACTTCGCTCGTAGTTTCCACACGGGTAGTCTCAGACCCATTCATACTCCGCTGCCCATAGAGTGTTGCATGATTCGAGGCTCCTGTCGATCTCATATTTTTTTTCAAGTCACGTTTTTTAAGCGCTCGGCGAATAGAAAATCTTCTGAAGCGTCGCTTGCCCTACGGTAGACGTGTCACCTGACTAGGATCACTGTGCCGAACGGCAGGGGAACGAATTCGTAAGCGCCCATATCCACGATGCTGGCGAACCTGTCCTTGCGTACAAGGCCATCCAAGTCCAAGGCCCCATCCATCCAGGGCTGGTTCAGACCCGTATCGATACAGGGAGAGCCCTTCGCCAGCCGGAAATCAGCACCCACAGAATTGACGAATTGCGGGTTGTTCGTGATGTTGCCATTCCCAACCAGATTATTGGTGGTTGTCACACAACTGTCTGTAACGAAGCTGTTGGTAGCATTATAACCATTATAGATCTGAAAAGCGGTGGTGTTCAAATAACAAATAGTATTTCTTATCGTGGTAAAGCGATTGGTAGATCCACCGGCATATTGTATCGCAATGGCACCGTGATAGCTGGACGTGTTCTCCACAACCGTACAATTTTCAAGGTAGGCCATGCCACCGCCTCCAGCGACACTTGCACCAGATCCGGAATTAGCCTTGTTTCCTGATAGCAAACAATTTCGAAGGATACCGCCACTCCACATTTGCACTCCGCCACCGTTATTGCCAGTATAATACGGAAGCACATTGCCGGAGATAACGCTATTCCATACAATAGGCCCCGCATTATTTATAAAGATTCCTCCTCCGACAGCACCCTGAGTAGAACTGGCCGTCGGCGTGCCGTTGTTAAGTATTCGACTATTCCAAATCTGCGCCGCCCCGGAAAGATAGACACCGCCCCCAACTCCGGTGTACCATATCGTGTTGGCAATGATGTCGCAATTCGTGATTATGCTACTCCCAATCGCATAAACACCTCCCCCCTGGCCCGCTGATGCCCCAACATTGTTCGTCACATTGTTCCCCGTGACACGGCAATTATTCAGCACTCCGGCCGACATATAGACACCTCCGCCGAGACAACTCGCCGCAGGCGCACTCCCATTGGTGATGGTAAAGCCTTCCACCCATGAATCGGCGTGAGTAAGCGCAAAACAGCGGTTCGTCATCGGCTTACCAGCGTAGTTGTCGCCGTTTATGATCGTTCCGTCCCGGTCAACAACACCGTCGTTGTAACTTCGGACAGTAGCGTATCCCACGTTAAGCTGATTTGCCAACGGATAAACACCGTTCGCAACCAATACCGTTGCGCCGTCGCTCATGATGCTGATGACATCTTGGATGTTGCTGGCCGCCGATCCCCAACCATTGGTATACGGAATTACTGGGCTTTGGCCTGTTCGCGCCACATAGTAATGAATGACAGGCCCCGCCGTCGTCTCGTATGCCCCCATATCCGGCAAGTTGTTGGCACTGATCCGGGGCTTGCCGTCGATGTCGGTCGCCGTGCTCATCCAGGCCAACACGATGCCCTTGTCCACGCCGCGCGACCATGGGGCCAACCTGTAATCGCCACCTGCCTGTCCTATAAATGCGGGAGCTGCCGTAATATTGTCCGAACCAGTGGTAACTTTCGCCGTGCTACTCATGCAACAATTAGAGGCGACAAGAGTACCAGCTTGAGGTGTCACATCCGATACGGTGTTATAATAGCAAATCGTGTTACGCAAGGTGTAATTGAAACCGCTATAGTTCGACCCAATTCCAATACCGATATTTTTAACAACCGTACAGTTTTCAATGGTGCCAGAGCCTCCTGCTGATCCCACGCCCGCGCCATTGTTCGCGGTGTTGCCTAAAATCACGCAATTACGCAAGGTGCCGCCGCCAGTGAGATAGACTCCCCCGTAACCACCGGAGCCGGTTCCGGAAGCAGAATTACTGATGACCGAACAGTTGAACAACGAACTGCCGCTAACGTATGCCCCAGCAGCACTATAGCCAGAATTTTGGAGAATACGGCTGTCCCACACCTTGGCTCCACTCGCGATTTTCACTCCGCCGCCGCCATCGTTAAAAGAACCATTATTTGACGTGTTAGCGATAATGTCGCAATTCGTAATCACACTATTCACACCAGTCGCATAAACACCACCGCCAAAACCGGCAGTACACTTAATGACCCGGCAATTCCGCAAGGTACCGCCTGCACTGTTAATAGAAACCCCTCCACCATTGCTCGCTGTACTCACATATCCATTTGTGATGGTAAACCCTTCCACCACTGCATTGGCGTGATTGACCGTAAAACAGCGGTTGGTCACCGTTCTCCCAACGTAATTATTGCCGTCAATGATGGTGCCATCGCGATCCACGACACCATTGTTGAAGCTCTTGACCGTTATTCCCTTGGACACGGTAATCTCGGCGGACAGCGTGTAGGTGCCATTACTGACGAAAACGGTTTCGCCCGCCACGGCAGCAGTGACTGCCGTCTGGATATCACCAGCGGCATTGGCCCAGGTTGATCCGTCGCCGGTTCCCCCGGGTTTCACATACTTATCGGCGGCCTGAGTCGTAATGGCTCCGAAAGCCGACAGACTGATGATGATGGTTCGCAGAATCTTTTTCATTACTTTTCCTCCTCGTTTTTGTCTGTCACATACAGAAACTAGAATGGTGGGTCAGCGACACCCCGTCTGAAAACATGATCGATCCTTCTTCATTACCGTTGACGGTGTGTTTAGAGCATTGAATGCCCTTGTAATACTGGCTACTTGTAATACTGGCTACTTGTAATACTTAAGTTTACTCTATTCTTTGACTAAATACTAATGCTAAAGTCTCAGTCTTTTGTTTTAAGGTCTCATCAAGGTGAAAACTTGCCCACGTTTCTCTTTTCGCCACCCGATTTTTAACGTGAATTAAGAGTATTTCGTGCCACTACTACTCTGTACAGCGCGTATTGGTAAGACAAGATTACAAGATTTACAAGATTAAGTTCTTGGTTTCAATATTGTTAATCATGTACTCTACCCGAAAATTACCGTCATTTCTGCCTGTACAGTGTACTACCGTGTCACCTGATGAGGATCGTTGTGCCCCTCGGCAGAGGAACGAATTCGTAAGCGCCCATATCCACGATGCGAGCGAACCTGTCCTTGCGTACAAGGCCATCCAAGTCCAAGGCCCCATCCATCCAGGGCTGGTTCAGACCCATATCGATACAGGGGGAGCCCTTCGCAAGCCGGAAATTCAAACCCGCGGCATTCACAAAAACTGGATTGTTCGTAATCGTGGCTGAGAAAGTTGCGTTGGCGATATTCGTGCTTAGCAGGCAGGAATTGGTGACAAGGATGGTGCCGGCAACAGTGATGGTGTCCTGGCAAATTGTATTGCGGATCGTCAGGGTTTTACCTTGGTACGTGCCACCAATGCCTAGGACACCGTTTCCGAATAGGGTGCAATTCTCCACCGTTTCGCCTATGAGCGCACCAGAAATGCCCACGCCTCCGCCGGAGCCGCCAGAATTCCCCACGATCAGGCAGTTGCGTACGGTAAGTCCATTCACAGTAATGCACACGCCGCCGCCCACGGCCGAACTATGGGCCGTGTTGCTCACGATTTCACAGTTCTGCAAGACAGCACTGGCTCCCATCCAGACCCCGCCTCCATGACTGGTACTCGTGATGCCGCGATTCCCGCGCACGCGGCTGTTCTGCAGTTTGGCGGAGGTCGTCACAAGAACACCGCCCCCACTGCCGTAGGCCGCATTGCCGACGATATCGCAGTTCGTAATCATGCTGCTCGCGCCCGTAGCATAGATGCCGCCGCCATGGTTCGTCGAGATATTTCCCGCCACCAGACAATTTCGCAAGGTGCCGGCCGACAGGTAAACACCGCCTCCGTCAGCTCGCGAAAGCCCGTTTGTGATCGTAAATCCTTCAACGATGGCTTCGGCATCGTTAATGTGGAAACAGCGATTGGTGACCGATTTGCCGGGATAGTTGTTGGCGCTGATGATGGTGGTGTCTCGGTCGAGCGTGCCGTTATTGTCGCTGCGAATCGTGGCGAAACCGGTCACAATCTGGTCTTCGAACGGGTACGTGGCACCGCTCTTGACCAAGATGGTTGCGCCGTCACTCATGATGTTGACGACGTCCTGAATGTTGCTGGCGGCTGCCGTCCAACCGGCGGTGTACGGAGGCACCGGCGTTTGCCCGGTTCGTGCCACATAGTGCGTTGCGACCGAACCGGCCGTCGTCTCATACGCACCCATGTCAGGCAGATTGTTAACGCTGATCCGCGGGTTTTCGTCCAGATCGGTAGCGGTGCTCATCCAGGGCAATACGAGCCCTGTGTCAACCCCGACCGACCAAGGTGTCAAACGGTAGTCGCCCGCACTACGCCGCACAAAGGAGGGTTCCGCAGTCGTGTTGCCGGAACCGCTCGTCATGCCGTTGGTACTCGACACACAGGAATTCGAAATGACCATCACGCTATTGTTGGCAGTAGGTACTGTTGTCAAGGTATCATCGTCGTTCCGGTAGGCTACCGTGTTCTTCAGGTAGTAGTTGCCGCCACCAAACTGAGTTGAAATTCCCGCTCCGCGGTTGTCGACGATGGTGCAATTCTCAACGTATGCGTTTAGACCGCCCCAGGCATGCGAACCCAGTCCGGCGCTCGGGACCGTCCTGCCCCTGCCGTTTCCCATGATGAGACAGTTGCGCAGGGTGGTCGGATTCCCTTGCATGTAAACCCCGCCTGTCATATACCCGTCAAGGGCGGTGTTGCTGATGACCTGGCAGTTAACCAACATCGTATTCCCTCCGAACATATAAACGCCACCCCCGGTTCCGGGATAGATCGGCGTGCTATTCCGCACGATCCGGCTGTTCCAAGCTTTGGCTCCGGTGGACAGGTATAAACCGCCGCCGCCGTTTCCGCCCGCTGTATTTCCAACAATAGAGCAATTGGTTACCATGCAACCTGCGCTGGTTGCAAACACGCCGCCGCCGTTAACACCGTAAGTCGAATTCCCAATTATCAAGCAATTCCGCAAGGTTCCTGCGCTCATATAGACGCCGCCCCCTCCTACGGTTGCCGTATATCCGTTCGTGATGGTAAACCCTTCCAACACTGCATTGGCGTGACTTAGCGTAAAACAGCGGTTGGTCACCGTTCTCCCGACGTAATTATTGCCATTGATAATCGTGCCGGCACGATCCACGACACCATTGTTGAAGCTCTTGACCGTTATCCCCTTGGACACGGTAATCTGGGCGGACAGCGTGTAGGTGCCATTACTGACGAAAACGGTTTCGCCCGCCACGGCAGCAGTGACTGCCGTCTGGATATCACCAGCGGCATTGGCCCAGGTTGATCCGTCGCCGGTTCCCCCGGGTTTCACATACTTATCGGCGGCCTGAGTCGTAATGGCTCCGAAAGCCGACAGACTGATGATGAGGATTATTTGAATAATCGTTTTCATTACTTTTTTCTCCTTGATTTATTTCTTCGCCTCCACGACCTGCACAAACACAGGCCGCCAGATACCGCCATTGCCAATCGAGTTGTTCACCCGGACGGCCAACACGTTCGGCTTGCCGAACTCGATATGCTCAGACATCACTTCCGCAACGAAGGGAGCCTCCCACAAATTGTTAATCGACTTCCCCTCGGATGTAACGCTGTGTTCTTTCACCAAGTGTCCGTTCACGTACACCCAGGCCTGCTCGTCGACGGCCGAGAACATCAGTCGAAGGGCTTTTCCTTTCCATTCGGCAGGCACGGTGAACTTCACGCGATACCAGCCATCACCCTGAAGGTCGCCGACCGCTTCAGTCTCCCCCCACATTCCGGGCACTTTCACGGGAATCCAGTCGGTCTCACGGGCATCCACCTGCTGCCAGCCTTCCTTAGTCCCCTGCTCCAGCGGATCGGCCCGGAACAGCCACGGCCCCAACGGGGTCGGCAACAGGTTGGGAAGATCCTTCCAGACGGTGGGAATCTCGGAAGTTTGCTCATTATACTTTTCGCGCCACACCTGTGCCGGGGGCTTGGCCGAAGCGGATGCCCCATCGCCAACGAACGACAGTTCGCCGTTGCCGCGTGGGTCTTCAATGCCGGTTCCGCCCGGAATTGAAGACCAGACAGAGGTTTCGCCGACCGCCGCACCGCTAGGGTTCGTGCGTTGGAAGTTGGCATACCAGACCTGCCCCGGCTGGATGACAGCCGGTGGGATCGATTTCAGAGGAATGGTCATCATCACAATCCAGCGGTTGTTTTTGGGGTCGCGGACAGCGGTGTGAGTCCATTCGGCGCGCCATAATGCATCGAACTTGTCGTAGTCGAGGTTCATGAGATCCTCGATCAGTCCGCGCGCCGCCTGGGTACGGGAGGATGGCGAAAGCCCGGCCGTGAAGCGGTAGGTGACAGGAGATCCGACCGTGGGCATGAGGAAAGCTTCGACCCGCTCCTTCTCGACCGCATCTGCGGTGACACCAGAAGGCAGTTCGTTGTCGAATCGGATGTATAGCTTGTCGGCATCATACATCGCCCGTACCTGAGAGCCCAGAGCATTGGCATTCGTTGCGTTCATCGAGGTGAGTGCTTGAGCCGGGATGCCCTCCCAGTCAGGAGAATCGATCATTACGGGACCCTTGGCCTGAGTGGCGGAGATCCGTTTTGCGTTCGCGAGCGGTGCCTGCCGTTTTGCGGTGGTGTCCCAATTGAAGAAGGAGTTCTTGTAGGGTTCCTGATATCCATCGAGCCTGAGCTTGAGCAAATCGGCACTGTGCCCAGTGGGCGGAAACATCTGACGCGACCAGCCCTTGAGCTCGTTACCTTTGGCATACAGCGTGTCGACAAAAGATCGCAGGTCGTCAACGGACTTCAACAGACGTTCAAGCGATCCAGCATCAGAAGATGCCTGATAGGCGTTGTAGAGGTGGACAGCATTAACCACGGATTTGAGATAATCGAACTCTCTCCGTACCAGTGCCAGGCGCATCTGTACTTTGGGACTGCTGTCGGACTTCTCCGCAAGAGCCAACTGTTTCTCCAGTGCTTTGAGCAGTTCCACGGGGTACAGGAACGCGATGATGCCCTGAGGATTGGAAAGATGTTTGTGGCCGCGGCCATAGATGTCAATGTAGCTCCACCCGTCTTCACGGGTGGCCATATAGCGGGAATAAATTTCCAGAGACTTATAAAGCTGGTCGTAGAAGCTCATCATGGCCGGTGCGGATTTACCGAAAGACGCGCTGACAAACTCGATGACAAGTTCCTTGGCAGTGTGGACGCCAGGACCGTCGAACATGCGTCCCATTGTGTAATAAGTCGGCCCCTCAAGACCGTAATCGGTGCCGCCGTTTCCATCGCGGCTGATGGAGCGGACATTGGCCGCCATCAACCGGTTCGCTGCGGTTTCGACGTAGAGGGGTGTCCGCATCGGAAAATAGCGCGGCATCATGTTCGGGCACCAATAGTACAGATAAGTCGCGAAGCCTTGCGGTGCTCCAAAGTTTTTCCAATCTCTAAAATCCGAATCCTTGGTGCCGCAGAGCGCGAGCCGCACGTTGGGGGAAAAAGACTTGAACGTCTTGGGAAGGGTCTCGGTAATCGCATAGACGGAGAGGGTGACAATGCGATCTGGAAATTCCTTATAGGCTCGTTCAGCAAGATTGCGGTGGAGGATCCAGACTTTTTCGCTCCAGTCCGAACCGGTATTGAATAGTTGCTTACAGGAGTCGCACTCACACCCACGGAATCCGTCGGGCTGTCCGAGTCCTACATTCTGGTAACCCATCTTAAAGAGCTTCTCCATGTCCTTGTAGAAAAGTTCCTGCACCTCGGGGTTGGAGATACAGTACTGCACCTGGGCTCCGCCTCCAGTTAAAACCCGCTTTCCGCCAAGTAAGGCAAAGTATTCAGGATGAGCTGAGAAGGCCGCCTCGGAGGGTGAAATTGAGCGGCTCCAGCTATGGATAGAGTGGTCTATATCGACCAGCGGGAACCGGTTCTGGGCCAGATGGTAGAAACTCACCACGTAAGGGAAGGTGACATCATACTCCATCAGCGGCATCTTCTTCACATCGAGATCTGAGGGCACGGCAATCCTAGATGCAGGCCTATACTCGATGGTGGGTGTCATGAGCAGATCGACGCCGGCAACACTCGACAACGGGCTCCATGCGTTGTTCTCCGGGTACAGAAAACGCGTTCCGAAGTACTCCTGCAGGAAGTCCGTTGCGGCTTTTGCAGTTCCAATCCGATCGAAACCAGAAGCATTGGGCGTATCCACCCCTCTCCCCGGTGCGGACTCGTCGCGTCCGGCGATGATAATGTCGCGTCCTATCGCTTTGAAGACATAGCTCCAACCCTTGAGCTGCCCGAAATCGACACCCTTGACCCTCGCAAATTCGGTGTCGCCGAGAAGAATTCCAGGTTTGGCAGTGTCACGTGCAGATTCGTCCACAATCGGCAGATCGATGCCGTTGGCCTTGAATGCAGTCTGGACAAGACGCGCCACCTGCTTCATGTCCGCCGCAATGGCAGGAGTCGGATAGTGGTTCGGCAAGATGATCTGGTAGTCCGACGTTCCATTATCGGACAGCACGAGATCGTCGGCAGTGCCGACAATTGGAAACAACGCCGCGAACAACAGGGTGATTAAAACCGGTACCGCTATTTTATTTTTCATCTTTCAAGCCTCTTTTATACTATCATTTTAAGTGTTAATTTTTAGGTTTTAAACCCAAGACTGTCGTCAGTAAATTCCCAACATTCAGAACTTCTTCGTTCACTTCGTCTCCACCGCGCATCCCATTACCGGACGCCAGATGCCTCCGTTCATGGCCGAATTGCTAACCCGGACAGCCAGCACATTCTCTTTGTCCTTGCCATAATTAAGAGATTCGGGAGAGACATCAGCAGTAAACGCTTCCTCCCAGAGCAATCCAAATGCCTTGCCCTCGGATTTCTCACTGTGTTCGCGGACGAGTTTTCCGTTAACGTAAATCCATGCCTGTTCGTCGACAGATCCAAACAGCAGGCGTAGGGACTTGCCCTTCCATTCTGCTGGCAGCGTGAAATTAGTACGATACCAGCCAATGCCCTGATAGTTGCCGACGGCTTCAGTCTCAGCCCAGAACCCAGGCACCTTTACGGGTGTCCATTCTGCTGGAGTCGCATCTTGTGCAAACCAGTTTTCCTTGATTCCCTGTTCTGTGGGATCCTGACGGAAAAACCAAGGCCCAAGAGGAGTCGGCAACAGGTTGGGAAGCTTCTTCCATTCGGCTGGCATATCACCCATTTTACCGTTGTACTCGTCACGCCACTCTTTCATGGGGTTTGTTGATGCATCAGCTCCGATGGCCCATGGTCCCTTGAGAGGCAGCGCATGTCCGTACAAATCGTTTGTACCCATATCGATGCCGAATTTAGTGCGCAAATCCAAGCCAGCCCCGATCAGAGGCGACCACTCAAGCACGGTATAAGCCTTCAATTGAGGAATACCTTTGGGATCGGTAAGTTTCTCCCCGCGTCCAGGGGCGGTGAGCTGCGGATCTGCAAACATGCCAACCGGTGCACCGTCCAGTTGTTCATAGCCTTTTAGGCGCCATGCCTCTAGGGTGGACTCACTGTTCCATTTGCCGGGTCCGTCAGGATTCCAATACGCATTGCCTTGAAAGAGGGCCTCT
>CAZKJH010000070.1:0-19872 GCA_964553035.1 uncultured Lentisphaerales bacterium
CACTACCCCCTGACGGAAGTCGCCCCCAGTCGAGCCAGTCGACGTCAGTCGAAAAAAACGCTACCTGAGGAATCGGCGGCAGTCGGCCGGGCGACATTCGAACGGCCAGACCCAAAGAACTGTTTCAGGTCGCAGGTTATCCAGGGTGCTACATTTTGGCCGACGATCTCGATCTCGATGAAGAACGCGTGTTCCGCCTTGACCGGATCGACTGGCGTGTGGGTGTGTGACTCCAGGACCTTTGCGTCATCGGGCCATGAACAAGGTCGGCGCGGGCGCGGGAAGCGGCAGGATCAGTTCGGGGACGACGCTTTGGAGCCAGTCGAGGCGACGCGAAACGCGGGTGGCGTAGAAGGCCGCCGGTGCGGGCGGTCCGTTCGTCGGCAGATAGGACCAGACGCTGTTGTCGCCGTTGACATCCACGTAGAGGCCACGGCAGTCCATCATCGTGGCCAGGAAGCGCACCTCATTCGTGGACGATTTGAAATAGGCCGGGTTGATGCTGAAGTTGATGCCTGCGAGCCGCCACTCGCCGGCCTTGCGGAGAAAGACGCCGCCACCGCTGTCGCCATTCGACAGCATGCATTCGTTGGCGGGTCCGGAGGCGTCGAACGTGGCACGCAACAGCAGGGCGTCGCCTGTGGCGGCATAGTCCTCGATCCCCACGATGTTGTTTTCGCCCCACCGACGCGTGTAGGGAGAGGTTCCGAACTTCCAGCCGTTTGTGATAGCTCCGGTGACGACGACGGTGCCGCGGTTTCGCCCGCGCCCGTGAACCACGATGGAACGGCTGACCTCGTCGGGGTCCACGTTCAATCGGGCGTAATTCGTAAAACATCCCTTCACGCGCCAGACCATCAGATCGCTGGCCGGATCGTTGGTGTAGCTGAGCAACGGGAAGCTTTGTCCCTCGTAGACGAACAGGGTGTTGGTGCCGATGACGCCTAGGGAGCGCAGGTGCCACGCGCTGAGCACGGCATTGGTCCCGATGGCCGTCCCCAGGTAGTTGCCAAGACGTCCAGTGACCTCCCATCCACTGTCGGCCAACGCACCGGAGGGAGCGTTGGTGTTGTGGGCGGGATCGCCGGTGGAGTGGAAAACGATTCCGGGTGCAGGACTGGCGAGGCAGAGCAGGACACAAGCGATCCACAAGAGTTGCTGGTGCGGCTCTGTGGCAGAGGGAATGGCGTTCCGTCGGGTCGTGCTGGGAAATCGGCTTTCAGACGTCAAAGACACACGCCCAAGGGAACCGGGCTGAAGGTGCGCTTTCATGGGGGCATGGTAGTCGAGCCGGGGTGGCGGTGTCAATCACGAATAAAAATAAGGGACAGACCCGAATGGCGCTAACTTAAGCCCTGTTTCCAGCGCTTAATCTTAATCTGTTCTGTTGAAGAGATTAAGATTAAGATTACGATTATGATTATGAAGGAGAGATTTCCTTAAGTTAGCGCCATTCGGGACAGACCCCAAAATTCTCCCGGCCCCATCACCCCGCAGTACCCCGCCGCCCCACAGACCCCCGCCGCCCGATCCCCTGGACCGATGGAACACATCACAACGGGTGTCCGTGAACACCGACTTCCCGTTGACAGAGGAGCAGCAGACCATCCTGGCTGCGATTCGTACCCAAACAACGCTCACATTCCGTTACATCGGCGGCTCTCGGCCGAGCGAAATCCGAACGGCCAGACCCAAAGAGCTGTTTCAGGTCGCAGGTTTTTCAGGGTGCTACATTTTGGCCGACGATCTCGATCTCGATGAAGAACGCGTGTTCCGCCTGGACCGGATCGACTGGCAATAGGATCGTTGGTCGTCTTTGAGGAGGGGGAGTTTTTTTTTGGGGGGGGGGAAATGACAATTGACTTGCAAGTGCAATATTGACTTGCAAGTGCAGTGTTGACTTGCAACTACAGATTGTGCATACTAATGGCATGAAAGAGACCTCCATGGAACGAGTCAGGACCACAGATAGAGCCGATTTCGAAACGAAAGTCGCTGTAGTCGAGGTTAAGCGCCATCTGTCCGCAATCAGGGCTTTACGGGACGGTATGGTCCAGCTTGCTACGATCCTAGCCAACGAACCGAATAAAAGCGGGTATCTTGTTGCGGTCGACCCTCGGATCAGAGTCGATGCTCTTCAGCGTGAAATGGAAGCTTTCAAGATACTGATGCGTGACACGATTGCCAACCGATTCAAGTTAATGATCTTTCAGCATGGACGACTCATCGGGCCGACGAGCGACTTCGATCTTGGGGAAATTGGACCGAAACTGAGCGCTTGGATTAACGCAGAGACATTGGGGACGAACCACAAATTACCAAACGCGGACAAACGGGAGGAGGTTTTCTTAACCCTTCTTCACCGATGGATCACCGGCCAAGGCCCCATGACGGTTCGCTCTCTTGAAGAAGCGGTCGGGTGCGCCTATCGAACGGTTTCGGCGGCTGTCGAGCAGCTTGGTGCAACCGTCGAACGATCTTCCGATAGGAGCATTTCTTTGAAATTTTTCCCCGAGCGCGAATGGAAGCGGTTCTTGGCCGTTGCGCAAAAGGTGAGAAGCACGCTTTATTACGCGGACGCCTCCGACCAACCGCGTTCGCCGGAATCGCTGATGCGGCGACTTGGGCCATTCTGTCGGAAGGACATTGCGATCGGCGGCGTGTTGGGAGCGAAACACTATTTTAAGGATCTGGACATTATCGGTATGCCGCGGCTTGACCTGTGCATTCACGCGCCTAGCGGGTCAGCGGATTTGGACTTTGTCTCACGCCTTGATCCGGCCCTAGAACCGACGCGCGATCCCGAGCGTCCGGTACGGCTGGCGTTGCACTTTGTCCGTCGCAAAGAGTCCCTGTTTGACACGTCCTCCGGCGAGATGCCGTGGGCGGACCCGGTGGAATGTCTGTCGGAGTTGTATCTTGCCCATCTTGATCAGCAGGCAGTCGGTTTTCAGGAATATCTCATTCGTCGAGGGGAGGATTTAAATGGCAAATGGAAGTAACGACATGCAGACCGTATCTCCGGCAAAGGTACTACGCGAAATCGCTGAAGCCGTGCCCGAATACTGCCGCGACAAGGTCATCGTCATCGGGAGCCTGGCAGCCGGGTATTATTTCTTCAAGGATCTGGCCGAGATGGAGGTGCGCACCAAGGATGCCGACTGCCTGCTCTCGCCGCGTGTAGAAGCGATTCCTTCAGGGATCGCGATCACCGACCAGTTGATGGACGCAGGGTGGACCTACAATCCGGCCAGCGGGTGCACCGGACCGGGTGACGCGAAGACGCCAGATGCCGACCTGCCTGCCGTGCGGCTCCTTCCCCCGGGGAAAGCGGAGTGGTTCATTGAACTGTTGACCGTTCCGGAAAACTCCGCCAGTCGTGGCAGAAAGTGGCTGCGGATCGAGACGAGGCACGGCCATTTCGGTTTACCGAGCTTCGGGTTCCTGTCGCTCGCCAACTATGATCCCATTCTAACCGAGCTCGGTCTTTATATCGCTCGGCCCGAGATGATGGCGTTGGCGAATCTGTTGAAGCATCCCGTGATCGGGACGGATGTCATGTCGGGCGGGTTTGCGGGACTGACGGGCGTCAAACGCAGCAACAAGGATCTGGGGCGTGTGCTGGCCCTCGCACGCTTGGCTTTAGCCCGCAACGAGGACGCCCTGTTGGCGTGGCCTGCTATCTGGCTGGCAGCTCTGAAGAACCGTTTCCCCGCTGAATGGCGTGAACTGGCGAGGCGAACCGGTCAAGGACTGAGGGCGCTTTTATCGAGCGCATCGGACCTTGATCAGGCCTTGCATACATGTGTGAACGGGTTGCTGGCGTCTAATCCGCCGACGCTCGCCATCCTTCGGATTACCGGACAACGTCTGATGTCGGACGTTATCGAACCGCTTGAAAAAGAAGCCGAACAAAAAGAGGGGTAACGGGGTCCGCCCTGAAAAAGGGGTATCGGGGCTAACCCTGAAAATGCCAAATAGCGTTCACGATGGAACAGCCGCTCCATAGCGGCTACTTCCTACAGCGAACTTAACAATGAATAGCGGCTCTCGGCCGAGCGAAATCCGAACGGCCAGACCCAAAGAGCTGTTTCAGGTCGCAGGTTTTTCAGGGTGCTACATTTTGGCCGACGATCTCGATCTCGATGAAGAACGCGTGTTCCGCCTGGACCGGATCGACTGGCAACCGTGAAGGTCAGAACTCCTTACTTCTCGGCTGATTGTTCATCGGCACGATTTCAACCATACAAGGTCGAGAGAATTTGACAGAAAAATGGTGTCACTTCAACTTCCATGAGGTAAGGAGTTCTGATATTGCTGTCGAACTTGTCGATATCGAAGATTTTGTCTTTTGATATGTGTTTCATCGTTCTTTTCGAATGCGCTGATTAATCGTAGGTGGAATTTGTTCCAGCTCTGGTAGGAAGAAATGATCTGGGGAGCTGGCTACTACGGGCGGAACACCGCGTAGCTCAATGTGGGCGGGCCTGCGTGCAATAAAGCTCCAAAATGCATCGTCTTGCCCGGCTGGAACTGCAATCGTGGTTTGCGGCTGTTTGGACTCGATGGATACGCGCTGTCCGAGCGGATTGCGTAATTCAATTGCAGAAGAATGCAGGATTGTAAATTCCGCCGTGTGAGCAGGAACCCGAAAATACCAAGTCAGGGGTGCCGCCTCTGGTGTGTTTTTAGGATCGTAGCGGCCGATCCAAGTGCTGCCACAGCCTTCGCTGAGGCCATTGGGGATGTAGAGTACGATTTGCGAGGCATCCGTCCACGTGACCTCCCAGGGAAGGTCTCCGGCTCCGGCATCCAGCAGGTAGGTTCCCTGGGCGAGTTCAGCCGGAAGCTGCATATCAAAGAAGCGCGGCGCGGTGCTGATCTCCAAGCTGTAGAGTTCTTCGCGAAAGGGTTTGAGGATGACCGTTTTAACCGGCTTGCCAGCAAGAGTTAAAAGGCGCGGAGTCAACGGAACCCGTCCACGGAGGTCGAGTGTGATTGGGCGACCTGCCGGCTTGCGTAAAATCGCATAGACCGGTTTTCCGGATCCGGTTTGTTGCAGGACAGGCACAGGCCCGAGGTCTCCAGCGCGGACGATGGCATCCATGCCGAGCGCCATGTCGCCGAGTGGATAAGCACTGTTGGACATGCTGATGGAGCTGGTGTCGGACAAGGTCCATTGGTCGGTCTCAACGTTATGGTACATGGCCACCGCCATGTCTTGGTTGCGTTTCAAAATGCGCGCATACAGCGGATTTCCGGTGATGCGATAGGCGCGGTTCAGCACCCGGGATAAGACGTTATAATACGTGTGCGGCACGTTGCCCATGGATGTTCTGGCATACGTATCCGCACTGCGCAGCAGTGCTTGTGCTGCCAGCTCGTCTCCGGTGGCCTCGTACCAGCGCTCGACGGCTCCGATGTTGGTGCCGTACTTGCCGAGGCCGGTGGCCAGATGGGGAGTCACACCCTGAGGACTCTTGAGGTCCACGAGTGCTGCGAGACGTTCCCGTCCGATTTCGAGGATTTTCGGATCGCCCGTTTCCTGATACAGGGTTCCCAAATTCTTTAACGTGGCAAATGGGCGGGTTCCAGTGAAAGGCCCCTTGGATCCGGCATCCCAGAGACGGTTGATCAGCGTGTGGTATGAGTCGGCAACCTCGCGTGCCCGGCGGTAGTCCCGCAGATAATCAAACCAGTAGAGTTGTCGCAGATCCGTTCCTGAATTGTGGTGGAGCTGACTGTAAGGACTCCAGGGGAACACATTCATGGCAGCACTAAACGCGCCACGATATTTACCGTAAAGCGTTCCGCTCTTGGTTGTGAAGGAAATGCCAGGTTCGTCCCAGTGAACCATGCAGCGATCCATCCGTTGGCGGTTCGTTTCTTCGGCGTACTCCAGATATTTACGCTGTCCCGAGCGCGCATACATGCGCCAGAGATGGGTGTGGAAGCCATAATCAATGCCGGGTGAAAAGCGGAAGAGGTACGGGAACCATCGGTCTTTAAACGAACCCGCTTTGCCGACCCGATACCAGACATGCGGCCCGGCACCGAAGTCCAGAAAGCCGTAATCGCCCCAGGTGCGAATCACGCTCATGTAGTGATCGAAGAAGTTTTCCATGTAATCCTCGGCCAGTGGGAAGTGCTTGGTATCGCGGGGATAGAGCGGAGACATGGCTTCGGTACTATACAGCCAGTGCGGATCGGCGAGCACCGTTGCAGGCTGGCTGAAGGCCTTGAACGTGGAGCTGACCTGCGAGTCAGCCGCATGGCCCGGCAAAAGAAATAGCAGTAACTCATGAGTTTTTGCCATCCCAAGGGCATGGCCCTCAGCACTCTTTTTCATAACGGCGTTGTAGGCATCGCCATAATCGCCATGCAAGGTTGGATTAAACCAATTGGTCGGCCAGCGGGTTAAATAGGTCTCGAGGCGGAAATCGAGTTCACGGTCGCCGCGATTAGACCAGAGTCGTGCAGAAACGGAATTTTCTGAAACCTGTAGTTCCTTTGGATATTGCTGCCAGAGGTGGCGAATGCCGAGCGCAACACCGGCGCGCGCATTTTGCAGCGTCACCCAATCCCCACACCGTTTGCCCTCTTTCAAGACGGTTGCTCCTGCTGGCTCGTCGCGGCCGATCACGAAGCGGCAATCTGCATGGGGATCCATGTTGTTAAAATAAAACGCTTTTTCCTGAAACATAAAGAGCGGTGGATCTCCAGCTTGTTGCCGAAACCGTGCGGTATGATCGGGCACTTCAGAATCATCGGCGAACGTGACGACGCGTTCCCCCGAGAGGGCATGGTCAAAGCGGATGCCAAGGTCTTGAAACCAGATGGGGGGGGCGTGATCGCGACGTTCCGCATAACTGCCTTTGGTCGTGTTGCGGGTCAGCACAAAGGTATGTTCGATACGAACAAAGGATTTGCCTGCGTAGAAATGCAGACGCGTAATGTGTCGGGCGACTCGCTCTTGGTTGATCCCGGTCGTATACCAGCCTTCGCGTCGAACGGCGACATGCAGTGCTGAGCCTTGTGTGTTCAGGTCTTCGAGTTCGGGTTCCAGCGTCAAGGTGTCTGGCTCCTGGGGATCCGCACCACTGAGTGCTAGCCGCCCCTCTTGGTCGATCGCGTACAATTCACCCTGCTCCGAACTCAGGATGCGTTCGCTGTCATCAAACCGTTTATTGCCGTCGAGGTCGAGCCAGGCTCGTGCGATCAATGGGCCGGTGGTCGGGAGCAGGAACAAGGCAGGGCCGGTAGAAAGTTCAATCCCCTTCGCCGTGTGTTTCAGCGTGATGCGCGGTGTATCGGGGGCGAATTTTGGCGCGGAGATTTCCGGGCCGAATTCTAGACGATACGACTGGGAAGGGTCGCCGATGAAATCGACACCCATCCAGCGGATGGCATCGGAATTCGGCCAGCGCGCCTTGACGCGAGTCTGCGCGGGAACCGGATTTCCGGCCGCGTCGATCACGCGCGCCTGTTGTGGATCCCGGAGCGTATCTTTCGGAAACGGTACACCGACGTACAGAGGCCAGGCCTTGCCCAGCGCGGCCACAGGCGAATCAATTTCCAGAGCCACTTGAGTGGCAGCGTGGACCGATGAAAAACAGGTTAGCATACAGCCGATTAAAAGCGCAAAGAACGAACTGGACAACCGCATATATACACGTTTGATTTGGTAATTGTTTGGCCTGCGTGAATATTCACCACGGAGACACGGAGGCACGGAGAAGAGGTTCGCGCAAATCCGAGATTGGTCATACGCACGGTTGAAGGATACAAGATTGATTGCGTGAATAGCCAATCTCATATTTGCGCGAACAGCTTGTGAAGAGAGGACGAGGAGAGAATTTTTCATAGAACCATCCGTTTGATTCCCAGTTTTAGTACAGGAACATTAAAATTGATGAGTAGGCCAATCTTGCATCCTGTTAATTTCGTGTAAGTTAGCAATTGCGCCTCATATAGACCTGGTCCCCAATGCTTATGGACTTCAATTGCGCCACCAATAATCTGCTCGGTTAAGTTTGACTCTATCATTTGCTCCTCTTTCTTCCTCATCTAAAAGGGTTGCGTGAATTCGTGTTCGCTGGCTTGAAGGTGGCCAATAATTAACTAAACGCAAGCGAACACGAATTCACGCAACTTCTCCTCTGAGTCTCCGTGTCTCCGTGGTGAATACTCGCTTCCAAAAAATATACCAGAAAATCCTCATAAAGTTTTTTTAGCGGGAACGAGCACCGACCGGGCCGCCGTCTTCCGCGACAGTATAACCGGGAGAGGTCTTTGCGAGCCGGAAATCTCCCCCTTCTGGATCGACAAACTGTGCTAACGCTTCGAGGCTGTGGCGATCGTGTCCGGTAGCGGCCTGCCAATCCACAAGAGTCTTATAACGGACAGCCGAATCGACGATCATGCCAATGGTTCCCTTGTGATCCGCAGGAATATAAAAGAGATTATAATCCGAATCCAGTCGGGGGGCGACGTTGAAAACCCACAAGACGCAACCGGCTTTATAGCCCATGACGCTGCGATAAAACAGGTTGTTGCGAATCGTGTAGTCTTCGTCGGGGCTGTCCGGGACGATGGCGATGCCGTAATTTCCTTCCCCCACGATTGTGTTGTGCAGGATGCGTGCGCCGGGGCAGCGTCCCATCCCAACGGCGTAGGTTCCGCACAGGAAGACGTTATCTTCAATGAGTAGATCAGGAGCATCCGCAGCCACGATCCCGCTGTGGCCGAGCTTGAGTTTTTCGAAACTGGCACCTTCGGGATAGCGAACATGGCAGCCTGACACCTGAATACCACGGCCTTGAGCAATCGTCGCGATGTGTCCGACTGTAAATTTGCCGTTCGTGATCGCAAAGCCATCCATCTGAACATGGTTGACGTTGAATACCTCCATCGCAGCGGATAGGCTTTCCTTCAGGTCGATCACGGCACCGTGTGGCTCGACGCTTTCGAAGCGAATCGGGCGCTCCGCCGTCCCCGAGATCCGCGGTCTGAGCGTCTCCGCATAGACACCGGGTAGAACGCGCACGGTATCGCCCGGGGCGACCTGCGTGACGGCATGGCGCAGGCTGCGCCATGCGGTGGTTGGGGATCTTCCGCTGGCCGTATCCGAACCCGCAGAGGCAACGTAGAGAATGCGCGGATTCGGGAGCGTCTTCGGCGTTGTAAACCGGAGCGTCTGCGAATGGTGAGCGGTGCCAGCAGCGTTGGTGGCGGTGACCTTCGCCTCATAACGCGCGCCCGGCACAAGGTCTGTCAGGCCGACATGACGTTCGGCCATGAAAAACGACTCAGCGCGGAACGACATGTCGAAGAATTCTCCCCAAATCTGAAAGGTGGAGACAGGCGTCCACGTGCGCTCGCTACCATCGTCCAGCCCATGGAGGTAGACGGAGGATTCGGTGCTGCCACGGGGTGTTTCCCAGAGCAGTGTCGTGGCATCGGGGGCAAGTCCAGCGGTGCGCAGATTTCGGATTTCCAAACGGTCGTGGGCCGGTGCGTTGCATGCGCCGAGATAAGCAAAATCGTCGGCGGCGAATAGAAGCGGTGAGTTGGTCGGCAGCGTGTAATCTGCGGCCAGCGAAATGGGTTGTACGATTCCGCCCGACTCTCCAGGGGTCGCCACCTGCCAGGCTTCCAAGGTCTTCACGACGTGATCGTCAGTGAGCCAATCGGTTGGCGAATACGCATTGAAATAGGTTTGCAATGTTTCCAGCGATTGCGCGTCGCACGCGAGCAGCGAGCCTTTCCCCGCAAATAGCGAGCGGCAGACAGTCGTGTTGTAACTGGCGCGAACGAGAATGCCGGTGCCGCCTCCCACCAGCGTAGCGTGGTTGACGCGCACGTTCCGGCAGGTTTCAACCTGCAGTGCGGTTTCAGGGACATCCCAGATACAGTGCTCGAGGCGGATGTTCGCCGTGTTGGTCAGGCGAACGCCTTTCCCCTTGAAAATCAGCCCCTCTAAAACGATATGTTCTGGTGGAATTGTGGCAAAGGAACGCGTGTTGATTTCCTTGGCGTTTTCAGGGTCGCCCAGTTCGATCACGACCCCACCGGTAAGAACGGTCTGAAAGGAGTTCCCAAATGCACG
Organism: uncultured Lentisphaerales bacterium; assembly: GCA_964553035.1. Classification (GTDB taxonomy): domain Bacteria; phylum Verrucomicrobiota; class Kiritimatiellia; order RFP12; family UBA3636; genus JBBQIY01. The sequence continues at coordinate 10,109 of CAZKJH010000070.1, forward strand.
CACGCGTATTGGATCCTGTGCGTCTAAGCCTCCAAAGATTAAGTATAGCGGTTCCGTATGGATGCCCGGCATCAGGTAGAGCGTGTAACCCGGATGGAGCGCCGCCACGGCGCGGGTCAACGTCCGAAACGCGGCGACCGCACTGCGGCCTTGGTTTGTGTCATCGCCTCGTTCCGGATCGACGTAGAGCACGATTTCCACTGCGGGAAAGGCACCTTTGTCCCGGTAGGGGCTATCAGACTGTAGCCGGTAGTCGCGCCAGGCAGGATCAGCAAAGCGCGGATCTTCCTTGTGCAGGACCGGATACAGCAGGTTCGTCCGCCGTTGATTCCCCCCGGGATCGGTTCGTTCCGGGTCGGGATTTGAGTCTGGAACCACGCGGTTCACATAGCCGCCGAAACGAGGCCCAAGGCCGTTGACCAGAAGCGTGTTGTTTTCAATACAGGGAGCCGAGCTGTCGAAAAAACCTTTAATGACGTTATGGCGGACAATGTTCGCATTGTTTCCACCGTATTTAATCCGGAAAGTGTTCTGGTGCAACCCGTCCAAAACGTTGCCCTCGAATAGATTATAAATCCCCTGGCTGTACATGCTGAGATCCGCCGGCACGGAGGAGTCTGTTCCTTCGCCATTGTTGGGGCCGTTGAAGTACGCAAGGTTATTCAACACGTTGGTATAGTTTACGTTATGTCGGAGTTGAATTCCGTACTGGTTGTTGTGGAAGACCTCGTTGCGCTCGATGCGATGGTGGTCGCCACAGGCGTAAATGCCGGCACTGCGGTTGCAGTAGGTGCGACAACCGCGGACTGTGACCTGTTCGGCCTTCTGGTCATCGATACAGATGCCATGTTTACCGAAGGCCACGTTCAGATTTTCCACGACAATGTGCGAGTGGTTGATTTCGAGAACAGCATGCTCGACGTTCTCGCAAAAATAGGGCAACTCGCGAGCGGGCGACAAACCTGAGCTACGCAGAAAGAGGGATTCCGTGGCAGGGGCATAAAACCAGGAGGCGAGCCGAGATGCGCATTCCTCGAGCGTGAAAACGCGTTTGAGACGCAAATGCGTGGGCGCCTCCCAGAAGCCAATCTCGTTGGAGGCAATGGCCTCTTTCAGTCCGACAGCCGGCCAGCGAAAGACCTCGGGGAAATCGGGTACGGACTGCGGATCACCCTCAAGGCGTGTGCCGGCTTGCAGCAGAACTTCCTGGTTGGGGGCGGCGCGGATGGTAATGGGTCGACCTTGTTCGCCGCTACGCCGTGTGACGGCGTATCCTTGGTAGATCCCGCCTCGAATCGTGATCAGATCGCCGGGCTCAGCGGCATCAAGAGCGGTCTGTAGCGTGGCATAGTCTCCGCCGCGTGGGTCTACAATCCGTTCATGTGCCAGAGCTTCTGTTCCTCCAGCGAACCCGAGACATCGTGGCACGGTCATACGTAGAATTCCTTTCGATCGTTTTTGTATCGAGGTTCTCTCAGTGTGTACAAGGCGCGGTTCATGATAAGCATTACGCCGGTGGTGGTGGCGCAAAAAACTCCATGGCGTCGCGGCGCAGTCCGAAGCGCTGAGCGAAATCGAACCAAGCCTCAAGCACCAAGCCGCCAACATCGAGGGTGTGGTCTAAGGAAATTGGGTATTTCCCCATGCCATGAGGAAGCTCGCAGACGAGCGGTAGCGCGTTGCAGACATGATGGAAGAAGGTTTGAAAGCAGAAACTCCAGGCGGGGCCGGTAGCACGGTCGGGATCGTTGACCTCGAAGCCAGCGGCGGCCAGCCGCGACAGGATGAAGAACTCAGCGGAGGTTTGGCGACGGTGTACGCCTGGGCTAACGTAGGCGTTGGCGTGGTAGAACGAGGGCAAGGAGGCGTGGGCGTGTAAGGTCAGGAATCCATCGGGCATTTCGCGCTGGAACAGTGCTCGCAAGGCCTGGTTTTCCGGGGCAAGACTGGGACCGAAGAAGTCGTCATGCTGTAGATTAACGCCATCGTCGTTGTAATAGCCTCCCATAAAACTCAGGAACCCCTTGGGAATAGGTTGCACTTCCTTGATTGCGCGACCGCCAAAAGGGGTGCCATCAGCCAGCAATCCTTGCTGGACCAGATAAAGGTGCTCTAGCGCGGCACCGTTCAAGTGGCGTACGGCGGCGCGTTCACGACCATCAGGATTCAGGCAAGGGATGACGATTAAGCGCATGGATTGGGCTAGTGCACGACGCTCTGGTTGTTCGCGTCCGCGCAGGTCGCGTCCAGTTTCGAGCAGGTGTAGCAAGTCCAAACAAGCGGCGATACCCTCGGTTTCCCCACCGTGAATGGAGCCGATGAGTACCAGCACCGGTCGCGTACGGCGCTTCGGGTCGAAGAAACAGTGCGGGTTATCGGAACCCATGGCGCTGGAGATCGTGGCCGTGGGGGTCTGCGGTTCAAAAGCGCCGCCGGTTGTGAAGCACCAGAGTTCGCGGCCTCCTGCACTAAGGCCCAAACTTTTTACCTCGGCTACGCGGGCCGAGGCGGCCGCCTCGGCGATGGCATCGAGGGTGCTGCGCCACCAGTCCGGCGCAGTGAAAAGGTCGGGGCGTTGTGCACGCAAGGCGGCGATTGGGGCGTCCGATTTAGACATGTTTTGTGATGTGGGCTTTTGTGAAGCGTTGCTCATCTAAGTTTTTAGCGAATCACGATGAGCGAACCTTGGCTCACCACAACGCGCAGTACAACGTCGCCGCTGACCACTTCAACCGTACCCTCCACTCTTGGCGGCAGGATTAATTCAGAGAATCCGCCTGATATCGTGCCCCCGTTCCGGTCAAACAAAGTATAGTCGCCAGTCTCGATTCCACCGAGATTGACGATTCTGAGTTTCCCAGCCAGTGCCAGATGCGATTGGTGTGAAAAGTTAACTCGGTCATTGGTAGCGTTGAGAGCATCCAGTTCGAAGCTCGAGGTGGTCGTATCTTTTAAGATGAGGGTGCCTCCATTCGTAAATTTCAAAGTTCCTGGGCCAGCGAGACCAGGAGCAAGGAGTGTGGTCACGATATTTGTGGCGGTAGTGATTGTGGAGACTGACGAAAAGCGTACCGTGCCATCGCCCTGAAGTTCGCTCACCTGCTGGCTCTTAGCCCCCAGAAACAGGATGCCTGTCGACTCAACGGTCACGGCACCGTTCGTGGGTAGGCGGTTATTGGCCTTTAGGTCGACCTGACCACTACGGATGATCGTGCCGCCGGTATACACGTTCGTAGTGTTCAACGCGACATTCGCTTCGATGAGCACTTGTCCTGCACCAGAGACAACTGCTGCATCCGGCCAATCCAAGCGACCCCACAGTATCGAGTTCGTCATCCGCAGTATCGTGTCAGCGGCCAATGACCAGGATGCCGACTGGGTTGAAGCTCCGGTCAAGTTCACCGTGAAGGTGTCGTTGCCGCCGCGTGGCAGGGTCGTGATCGTTCTGGTCTGGCCTTCCGCGTAGCCGATGTTCATGGTGACATCCTGTCCCGCGAGCGATTCATGCACGCCTAGTACTAGCGATGCGCCGTCTACAAAGAGTCTGTTGATTGTGATATTGTTAGTTTTCAGCAGGAGAGTTTCGAATGTACTGCGGATGTAGCTACTGGCCGTCGGACCGGCCGCCTGTGGATGGTTTAGAATGAGTTTAGTTCCGGTGCTGGAGCGGATTTCGCTGATGTTGTTGGAGGCACCGAGAACTAACCAACCTGTGCTGATATAGGGTGCGAGATAAACGCTGGATTGTTCACTTGGGGAAGGGCCAATGGAGCCATTCAGCGTGGTGAGGCCACCGTAGCAGTCGACCCGCAAGTAGAGACTCGCGATCATAAGATCGGCATTAATGGTGAGGTCAACCGTGCGCGTCGCAGAACCGTTTAACCCAAAGCTGTAACCGATGCGGATCGTTTCGTCCGCGACGGGTGTGATGGTGTAATGCCGGTTGCCGGTCGCGATACAGTGGATGGCAGAAGTCCAGACCGGTTCATCCAGAATGATTCCCTGGGCCGTGTCGGGACAATCGTTGCCTAGATAGACAATGTCCACGTTGTTGGACCCAGGTTTAATGCTGTTTTTCCAGTTCCCGGTGTTACTCCAGAGGCTGTCGCCGCTGGCATTGTTCCAATAGCAGTTGTCCGCAACAGCCTGCTGGGCCGTCATTGCCATGAGCGCAACCACGAGGGCCACCCAAAGGTGGGATAGTTTACTTTTATTCATTGTTGTTTCTCCTTGTTTGAAATAGGGTACTTTCGTTTGTGATTTATTTTCGGTGTGTGAGCAACCAATGACTGTATTGAGTCTTGGATTGGGTGACAACTTTTATCAGGTTGGCCTCGGCTCGGTCTAGCCCAGTTTCGTCACCGGACAGAATAACCATCGATTCGGTTGAGGCATCTGTCTTGACAACGCCATTTTTGAGCATCTCTAGCCGAGGCAAAAATCGGATGACATAGTTGCCGGGGCTGGGATAGTGCTCGTCGAGGTCGGCGAGATTGGGATGGTTCCTTAAGAGCGGAATTTTTTTACTGAGTTCGTCCAGCGACCCCATGAAGAAAACGGGATAAGGATTTTCAAGGTCAACAGGCTCAGGAGTTGGCGCGACAAGCGCGAGGTGCTGATCGGCGACGGCCTTGACAATAAAAGCTGCGGCTCGGTCGGCCTGTGCAATGCCTGCCGGCACCTTGAACACGGGCTGGCCGTCTCGGACAATGGGATGCAGACCCAGCCAGGCCGAGGCTTTTTGAACCGGTGCCTGGGTTGAGAGTTCGACGACCTTATGCAGCAGTTGACGCTTGGCCTCGCGGAAATCGCAGGTCCGATAAGGCCGGAAGGCCTTGCCCTGATGCCGCCCCATGAGGGTCACCATTCCATGATCCGACGGGCGCTCATAGAACTGAATCAGCGAATCCTCGCTCATGCCGACGATACGCTCAATTTTCGCCTGCTCCGTTGTCCGTTCCGGTTCGGGGAGGGCAGCGGCCAGTGCCCGCGCCAACAGCAGATAATTGCCGTCATCAAGTCCGTCGCGTGCACCTTCCCAGGCGGCGCTAGAAATCGGTCCCTTCTCACCGGGATAGACAACCGACTGTATCTGCGAATAAAACCGATCGTAGGTCTGAATCCAACAAGCATCGAGATTGTAGAAGGCCGTGTCGAGTCCGCAACGACCGCGCATCTGGTCATATTTCTGCCAGTGATTGGCGGACGAGTGATAGGTAACCACGCGATGTTCCGGTTTGAAGCTATTTTCGGCAAAACGCAAATCCATAGTCGGTTTGTTCATGGAGCCGATAACCCAATACTTCATGAAAGGGCCGACGATACTCATCAATTGGTCGTCAGCGATGGTCGAGGCTGCCAGAGTCACGCCCGGTTCGAATCCCATCTGGATGGAGCGGAAGGCATGCTGAACCCACCACGCCAATCGTTCGCTCGGAATTTCATCGTCGATGATCGCAAACACCCGCAGGATGCCGCGGTCTTTGAAATAGCGCACGGCCGCCCCTTCATACCATTCGCGGATGATCGCCTGACGGTAACTGGCGGGGGGCTGTGCCGCACCGTAGATGAGCCGAGTGAGGTTGCTGTGTTTGGACATGAACCCATCGCCGCAAGCGCCCATCTGCACACGGAAGTGGGTCATTCCGGCGCGGAGAAACTGGTCGGAGAACCAATCCCATTCGGAGAAGTCCAATTCGGGCAGATCCAGCCGATCACGGAAACGTTCAGGATTTTGCTTGATCGCCTCAGTCAGCGTCAGCCCCGATTCTCGCACTTTGACCCGGTCATACCAGTAGTGTGCAAAGGGTGTGTTCACGCCGCCCGACATGTTATGGCCGCGGATGCCGTGCGTGCGCATATCCTGAAAGAAATTATCGGAGCGCTCTTGATCCCATTCGGGGCTCTGGGTTGTTTTGCCGGGCCGTGAGGCGAGCGCGTTTACAGAGTTGTTGGCATCGAACACCATGAGCGGCTGATCAGGAAACCGAATCGGATAGACCGTGATGTTTAGGGTAACTGTGCTGGCCGGCGCATGAGCGGGCTGAAAAACAATGCTGGCCTGATAGATGCCCGGAGGTGGGGTGCCCGCAGTCAATCGGAAGAAAAGCGTTTTATCCTCGTCTTTCGTGACGGTGAAAGCATTGCCTGACAGCAATTTGAGCCCATGGCGGATTTCACCGGTCCAGAATGTTTCCGGCACGTGTTCCGGGACGAAACTTTCGAGCGTAAACCCATCGGGGGCCTGTACCGTGAAATCAACCTGACCGTCGAAACCTACGGATTGGAAGTGCAACGGAAAACCTTCGGGTTCGTTTTGAGCCAGATCAAACGCGATTGAGGCGGTGTGGCATCCCGCCTGTTCACCGCTCTCTTCAAAGACAAGATAGCCGCGTTTCCGGTCGGCGTCATCGGCCTGAACCGTATAGTCGGTTTCCTTGGCCCATCCCGGAATCGGTTCCTGCACCACTTTATCGCCCAGAAAACGGGTCGGACGGACATATGCTGCGGTTAAAATACCATCGGCGGCACTTGCAAAAGTCTTTTCGATCACGATCGGCTCAGGCAACGAGGGGTCTTTCAAGGTCAGCAGCAGAATGACATGGGAATCAACAGTGGGAACCTCGCAAACCAGAGGCGTGGAAGTCACGCGATCCAGCTCGGTTAACGGCACCTGGGTTGTGGGGAGCGTTGCAATCGGCTGGCGGGATGCGTCGAGCACTTGTCCCTCGATGGAGAGAGTCGGCATCGGTTGCCAAGTGGCCAGCAGATCCAGATTTAGCTTTAGTTTTCCGTTCGCCAACGCGCCTTCGATCTGGGCGATGAAATTACGGTGAGCATAATCGACCGCAGTCAGTCCGTGCCCGAGGATCCAATAATAGCGAAAGGCGATCTGGTGGCCTGGGAGGAGTGGGGGGAAAGTGAACTCATAGGTCGGCGCAACCGCGACCACACCCTTGCGCCAGGAGTAGAGGCGATCAAGCGCGTCCCCTTCGAAGAAATTAGCCACAATCGTCTGTTGCCCCGGGTGAACCAGCGCCGCCCAGGGATCGGCAACCGTATCCCGATAGGGAAGATCGGAGCCACGCACGAGGCCGTTCGTGCGCGAGGAGCAGTAGAGCTCTTGATCGCTGAAGGTGCAGCCGCCCGGTCTCACGACGTTGCGGAAGAGCATGCGGTTATCGCTTTGCCCGCGGTTCTCGCAGTGGTAATCCACTTGAATGCAAGGCATGTCGGCGCGGAAAGTAATTGTCTTACGGTAGACGACCTCTTCGTCGAGTAGCAGTTCGGCAATCCCCTCCGTCGCGGTCTGCTTAATCCACGTCAATTGGTAAGGCTGCACCACCCGTGCGCCATGGTCGTCCAACAGGCCGCCATAGCCGCGCTCATAAACAAGATTCTTGCCACTACTTTTATCGATCAGTTCCAGGATGCGCCCTCCCAGCTCGGGAACGAGCGTTGCACTGAAAAAGCGATTTTCGACCACAACGGCCTCGACCTTACCTCCTGATGACGACAGATAACGCCCCGGCGTATAGATCAGCTGGTCGGCTACCTGTGCGAAAGCGGCAGGTGCGACCAGCAGCGCAGCGCTTAGGACGGCCAGCGTAAGGCTCCGGTTCAATGAGACGTTAAAGGGGTGGTACATGTCTTGGTTCCGTTGTGAAGCATTGTTCATTTTTCTTCCAGCTTTGCCAGTTCTTCCTGGGCGATGCGATGCCAGGGACGAATGCCACGGTCGATGGTGTACTGATAAAGTCCGCGTGAAACGGCGGGAAGGTCGCGATTCTCGTCCAAGATGCGGACGCGTTCCTCGCCCAGATAGAGGGCGCGGCGCAGCAGGGCGATTTTCTCGTTTGCTGCCAGCTCCACGTGCGGGATATTCTGCCAGTAAGCCGCGACTTCGAGGACCATTTTATCGCCGGGCAACTTGTAGTGTATAGCTTCGGCCGTGTCGCCTTCGGGGCCGAAGTTCCATAGCGGCACCCCAGCTCGACCTAAGGTGCGGTACAGACTCAGCAACTCGACCATGACGCTAGTGTACTCGTGGCCAATTTCAACCACATGCACACGCGCCGCCAGCGCTGGATCGTCGGCAGCAGCCTTCTTGGCCTGTGTCAGATGACTGCCTGCACGCACGACCACGCTCGTCGGCAGGATGTCAGGCCAGGCATTCAGCAGTTCCCGGTAGCCGAAACCGGGAATCTTCGCTTCATTTTCCACTAAGTGCTTTTCGTACGTGGCATAGTAGGCGCGGATGGCCTCCTCCGCCGGGCCAAAAGCGCCGTAGAAACGATCCATGATCTTGGAGGAATCGCCTTCAGCATCCCACATCAAGTGGGCCGCCAAATAGTAGTTGGGCCCCTGTGTGGCGTAGTTCTTTCCGGTCTCGCCATACATGGCGACGAGCCCCTGTTTATGAAGAAAGGGTATGGCCTTGGCAATTTGAGCGGTGTAAAGCCAGGGTAGGTCAAGCCAGTAGTGCATGCCCCAGTATTCGCGCCCGACGATCTTGATCCCCTTTTCTCCCCAAGCGGAAATCTGAGCGTAAGTTTTTTCGCGCATTTCCGGTTTGACAAAATAGGCCGTGCTGAACGTAAAGGACAGAAACATATTATCTTCCATACGTTCAATATTCGACGGCGGCTGACGGTAGTTGGTATACGCAAACATCCCGACGCTCACCTCCGGGTCGCGTTTTTTCACTTGCCGGGCGATGTCGTTGGCATAGTCCCAGTGACGATTGGAAAGGTTCAAATCACTTTGTCTGTAGTCTGTGTCGGACGGATCCAGCGCTCGGCAGTTCTCGCATTCGCAGAAGCCATAACCGTCGGAAGGGGATATCGAAACGATGCGGTTCTTCTTTTTGCTCGCATTCTCCAGAACGCCTTCGACAATGAACGCACGGAGTTCCGGATTGGAGGTGCAAATGTGGGGCCCACGCCGCTCCCCACCCCACAGTGCCAACCACTCGGGATGATCCTTGATTTCCGGGCGGTTCAAAACATGTGTACCCCAACTATGGCCGAACCATCCCGGTGTCACCCAAGCCAGCCGCATGCGCCTGAGCCAGATTGCGGTTTCGTTGCCCATCGTTTCGCTGCCTTCCCAGCCGCCGTATCCCACGTCGAACCAGCGGATCATGAAATCCGGTGCCGATTGGCGATCCAATGCAGGTAGCATCAGCCCCTGGCGTCGGGGCACATGTTCTCCCGTTTCTCCTGGCCAGATCCAGGCAATATTTAGTTCGGTTTCGAGGAAGTCATACACTCCGAACAGCGTACCAAGGCGTAGATTACGCTGATTACGCTTTTTTTGAAACACCCCTGGAGAATCGTCGCCGAAAATAAACAGCTTACCGTTGGCAGTCTTAATCATATAGGCTTCCTGCGGCAGATCTTCTCGGTACTGTTTCTGGTCGCGAACATAAGCCGTCGCGCCAACGTATGCGTTGGCGGCATCGGGGGTCGGCAGCTTGTCCTCGGCTACCACGTGCGTGCGGCAGCCGGTGGCCTTGGCCACGTAGGCCGCCAGTTCCTCGGCGGCGTATTGCTCAACGGGCAATCCGGCGGCCGGCCAGGCGACGATCCAATCCTGCCCTGCCTCGCCGCGCAAGGCCACGTCCGTGCCCCCAACTGTGTCGGCACTTGCTATCATCCCATTCCCGCCCACTGTCAGCACGACGAAAATTATTTTCAGTATTGTTGTAAGAGGCTCTTGCAAAACCCCTCGCGTCGCCCGCCTGCGGCGGACAGCGCGAGTGT
>CAZKJH010000071.1:0-19686 GCA_964553035.1 uncultured Lentisphaerales bacterium
TAGCGACTAGCAACTGTAATCGGTCAGGCACAGCCCCCTGTGCCTGACCGATTACCATTTTTTGCCTTTTTTGACTTGGTCTCAGTTACTGTCAAATCCGCATTCCCAACTTCTGCATCTTCGCTTTTTGATTAAAATTGGTGTCCTGAAGCATGCATACGTCGGTAGGCGGCCGGGCTTGTCCCGAACGTCCTGCGAAACAAGGTGTAAAAACGGCTGAGGCTCTGAAAATTGAGTTCGTCGGCGATTTCAAGAATATCGGTTTTCGTATCCGCGAGCATCCAAGCCGCATGATTAATACGAAGTTCGTTAACAAAATCCGTCGGCGTCTTTCGCAAGTATTTTTGAAAGGCTTTACAGATGTGTCCGGGGGTCCGATACGCCATCTCTTGCATTCGCTTCACACCGGCGACAAAATTTTCTTTTTTTCGCATCGCCGTGCACAGTAACTCAAACCACTCCGGTACTTGCGATTCACTGAGCAGGTTGACCTCGTCAACAAAGAACTTGGTATAGAGCTCTGCCAGTAACACCTTGAGTTTAATGCTACTCGCCTGCACGGTGTTCGAAGGCGTATTCAGCTTCAACAGTCGAGCATAGAGCGAAGTGGAAGCAGATGGATCAAGCTTGAAACAGGCAGGGAGAACGGGGGCGGTCATCTGCTTGAGAAATTCGTCATCACCAAGATACTCGCTCAACGAAAGCGCCAGTTCAAGGGCGAAATCGAGCATCACCACTTCAACCTTCTCAAATTCATCGTCAGGAACAAACCCGTGCATGTCATCAGGGCGAAGAAAACAGATATCGCCAGCCGTCAGATGCTGCCGTTCAGAGTTCACCCGATGCATCATCCCACCGCTATTCACGAAGAGGATTTCCATGAAATCATGAGAATGCAACATGGTTCCTGTCTTCGGAATCGTGTGGAAGTACAAGTCCCCACCAGCCTGCATGCTTTTAAATTCACTGGCATTCGTCCACGTGATTTCATGACAGGTTGTCCGGGATCGACTAACCGGATTCAACCAGTTTTCGCTAATTTGCTTATTTCGGTTCATCTTCAACGTCCTCAATTGGATACCTTTGAGAGTCCAATACCGCAACAGTTCAAAAAACTGAATGATAATATAGAGCAATAAAATGCCATTGTCTAGGAAGATTTCACCGTCAAAAAATGATATATTAAGCCCAGCTGTAACAAAACGTAACAAAATGAGAATAAATCATGCATTTCAGTAAATCGTCATTTATCTCGGGAATCCTTGCAAACCGACAAAGAAGAGCAATCCCAATCATGACGGCGCCGGGCATTGAGCTCATCGGGGCGAAGCCAGACGATGTCTACAAAAGCGGAAAACTACAGTACGACTGCATTGAAGCGCTGTCCAAAAGATTCTCTTCGGATGTCATGGTTACCTTTATGGATCTCTCGGTCGAAGCCGAAGCTTTTGGATGCGAAATGGCATTTTCAAACAACGAGATTCCAACCGTTTCACGCCCCGTTGTTTCAAGCAATGCCGAAATTAAAAAACTGGTTATTCCCGCCATTGGCGAAAAGCGGACTTCCCAGGTGCTTGAGTGCGCCCGACGCTGCGCACAGAAAATCGGCAAGCCAGTGTTCGGCGGCATGATCGGCCCGTATTCACTCGCAGGGCGTCTGACAGACATGACGGAGATGATGATCCTCGCGGCATCGGAACCTGAGACCGCCCACCACCTGCTTTCAAAGGCGGCTCTCTTCCTCTCGGACTACCTGCAGGCACTGAAGGAGACCGGCATCGCTGGCGTTGTCATCGCAGAACCCGCCGCTGGGCTCCTCTCCCCCGAAATGTGTCAGGAATTTTCCGCAGACTACCTCAAAACGATAATAGCACGAGTGAAGGATGACTCCTTCATGGTGGTTCTACATAATTGCGGGCGTACCGAAAAGCAGATCGAAGCCATGCTCTCGGCGGCTCCCGATGCCTTGCATGTCGGGAATGCTGTAGACATTCTTGACATCCTACCACAAGTTCCTTCCGAGATCCCCGTCATGGGCAATCTCAATCCCGTGGGAATAATGAAGGACGAAAACTCCGCTACCGTATATCATGCAACCACTTCCCTGCTGAATCGCACAGCCAGTTTTCCGAACTACGTCTTGTCGTCCGGATGCGATATCCCACGCGGAGTCCCGCTGGAAAACATCGATACTTTCTTCAAAGCCCGCACCGACTACAACAACCAATTCCAACCACACTAAACCAAGGAGATCAACATGACAGACTTCGAAGCACTGAAAGCGGCAATTATCAAGGGCAAGCGTAATGACGTGGTGACGATTGTCACGGCAGCAATTTCCGAACATGAGGATGTGAATAAGATCCTGGATCTCGGAATGATCCCGGCGATGCGTGATATCGGCGACAAGTTCTCGCGCAACGAGGCCTATGTCCCCGAATTACTGATTGCGGCCCGGGCTATGCAGTCTGGACTTGTGCTCATCGAGCCGCTCATCGTAGCCAGCGGACGCAAGTCAAAGGGTAAAGTAGCCATCTGCACCGTCAAAGGCGACTTGCACGATATTGGCAAAAATCTCGTTGCGATTATGATCAAGGGCGCCGGGTACGACGTGATTGATATGGGCGTCAACTGCGATGTCGCAAAATGCGATGCGGCTGTCGAACAGGGTGCTCAGGTCATCGCCTGCAGCTCACTTCTCACCACGACGATGCCCTACATGAAAGATGTCGTTGAGCACTTCAAGGGCACGGGTATCAAGGTCATTATCGGAGGGGCGCCAGTCACACAGTCCTATTGCGAAGAAATCGGCGCAGATGGCTACAGCGAAGATGCCAACGGCGCGGTGAAGTTGCTGGACATAATATTTGCTTAGACGGAGCTTTTGGAATGACCGGTAAAGAACGAATATCGCGGCAACTCAAGCACCAACGGGTTGACCGCATTGGTGCGTATGAAGAATTCTGGAACTTCACCAGAGACAAATGGGAGAAGGCTGGCAAGATGCCGGTGGGAATTTCCTGCTGCGAGCATTTCGGCTTCGACCTAGACTGCTGCTGGGCATTGCGGCTTAGGATTGATCCCGAATTCAAAGATCTCCTTATCGACGAAGACGAGGATACGCAAACATTCTTAGACGGCAACGGCGCAAAAATGAGGCGCTACAAATCTCATGCCAGTACACCGGAACATCTGGGCTACGCGATCGCCAATCGCGAGGATTGGCAAGAAAAGGCTAAGCCATTCTTGTTGCCGACGCCCAACCGTTTTGACCTCGACGACTACAAACGGTGCCGAGAAGCTTCAATCAAAGCAAATCGATTTTTCTTCCTCAGCGGTGTCAACGTCTTCGAAGCAATCCACCCCATCAGTGGGCACGAAAACATGCTCGTCGGCATGGCTCTCGATCCTGAATGGGTGCTGGAAATGGCCGATGTTTATGCCAACTTAATGATCGGACTCTGGGAGCAAATGTTTGCCGCTGGCGGTAAGCCGGACGGCATCTGGTTCTACGAGGACATGGGCTTCAAAGGGCGACCCTTTATGTCCCCCGACATGTACCGCGAGCTGATTATGCCGGCACACAAGAAAACGATCGCCTTCGCCCACGCACAGGGTCTGCCGGTCGTCATGCATTCCTGTGGCTTCGTTGAACCGCTCATTCCCTCAATGATTGAAGCAGGAATTGACTGCTTACAGGCCATGGAGGTCAAGGCAGGAATGGATCTTCTCCGGATTTATGACCATTACGGTGACAAGATCGCACTCATGGGCGGACTCGATGTCCGGCCAATTGCCTCAAACGACTTGGCAGGCATCAAGCGAGAACTTGAATTAAAGATTCCCATCGTCAAACAAAGGAACGGATTTATTCTGCATTCCGATCACTCAATTCCTGAGTCCACAGATTACGAGACCTACGCCTATTTCCTAGAACTCGGCCGAAAACTGGGAACCTACTAAATTGAAGCGATTCATTACAAGAAGCCATCCGCAAAGCTTAGCGCATGACCTCGCAGAATCGGGAATTCTTCTGGATATGCGCTGCGGAGGAAACGGAACCTGTGGCAAATGCCGGGTCAAGCTCCTTTCTGGAACGTGGGAAGTTGATGGTTTCAAGGTGAAAACACCCTGCCATGCACTCGCCTGTAGAACGTTTCTCCTCAGCGAGACTGGCGAGGTCGAAGTGCCAGACGCTTCGCAAGCACAGGGAGCTGGGAAAATACTGACCGAATGGGCGGCGAATCAGCTTCCTCAGGTACGCCAGACCGTGATTGCCGTCGACATCGGTACGACGACACTTGTCGCGGTCAAAATAAAAGATGGACAAGTCGTCGGCAAGGCCAGTTGCTACAATCCTCAAAGCCAACTCGGGGACAATGTCATCACTCGCATCCAACACGCGTCACAGGGGAAGCTTGAGATCCTCAACCAGATGGTCCTCGGAGGCATCAAAGGCCTTCTGGATGAAGTCGGTCTCGACGACGTGGAGCGAATTGCCGTCGCAGGAAACACGGTGATGTGCTGTCTGTTCCACAAGATCAATCCAGAATCCATCGGCCGCATTCCTTTTACACCGCCGATGCGAGTTTTCCCCATAAGAAATGATTTTTTCGGCAGTGTCACAGTCTTGACCGTGCCCTGCATCAGCGGCTATGTCGGAGGCGATCTCACAGCGGGTATGGCAATCGTTGATCTGGAACCCGGTGAAATGCTCATCGACATCGGTACAAATTGCGAAATCGTTTATGCTACCGAAACTGGCGTTTTCTGTACAGCAGCCGCAGCGGGGCCTGCATTTGAAGGGGCCGGCCTTTCCTGTGGATCCCGCGCTTCAGACGGTGCCATCGATCATTTTTTCCACGATGGCAATTTTTCCACAATCGGAGATCTTTCTCCAACGGGGATTTGCGGCTCCGGCTTTGTGGACTTTCTTGCCGTGCAACATGCCTACGGACGCATCAACGAAGTCGGTCGCTACGAACCGAAATCGGAATCCTTCACCATCACCGATAACATTTCCCTTTACGAGTACGACATCGAACAACTCCTCAAGGCAAAAGCCGCCGTGTGGGCGGGCATCAAGACACTCGAAAACCATTGCGGAAAACCGGCTCACAAAATTTATCTCGCAGGCGGCTTCGCGCAGTATCTCGACCTGAAGAATGCGATTTCTATCGACATGCTTCCTAATCGAAACTATGCAATCGTTGGCAATACGAGCCTCGCGGGTGCTGCTAAACTCGCTTGTGCTCCTGAGTGCATGGACGATTTGATCAGACTCATCGACATTCCCCAAGAAGTTTCGCTCAACACCCTCCCCAGCTTCGAGGACAACTACATCGACGGATTGTTGCTCCCATGAAATTCAAGGTGATCTCCTGCAAGATGTTTCAACACGAAATAGATAATGCGGCAACTACCTCGCCGCATCATCTCGACATCGAGTACATCGAACTGGGAGAACACGCACACCCGAATGATCTGAGAGCCAAGCTCCAAGGCAAAATTGATCTTGCCACCGACATCGATGCCGTACTCCTTTGCTACGGACTCTGCGGACGTGCTACGGATGGGCTCATCGCACGCGACAGACCAATTGTCTTACCGCGTAGCCACGACTGCGGTGGAATTCTTCTGGGCAGCAGAAAACGCTTCGAGGAGGTGTTCCGCGAAATGCCCAGCACGCCATTCAGCTCCGTAGGAATTGTGGAAAATGGCGATTACTTCTTCGATGGCGGCAACCTGATTCTCGGCGATGGTTGGGATGCCCTCGTCAAGCAATACGGCGAGGATGACGCCCAGTACGTTTACGACATGATGCACCCAAAACTCGATGGCAAACTCCAACCTATTTATTTTATCGCCATACCCGAAATCGACTCAACAGAGGCAAAGAAAACCTGCTGCGAAAAGGCCGAAAAAGACGGCCGTGAATTCCGAGAACTGACAGGCGATTTGAGGCTAATTCGTATGTTACTCGCAGGAGAACACCCCGACACCGAGTTTCTTGTCGTAAACCCCGGTGAAGCCATCCGACAAACCGGTGACTGGGATCAAATCATCAAGACAGAACCACATTCTCAAAAGAGTAACGCATGAACAACGACGTCACAATCCTTCGTCTACTCGCACGAGAATACGCAGCAGCAGCCCGCGAACCACGCAACGAGGATCGCCGAAAACTCCATACGGCTGTCAACGACCTGCGCATGATACGCCCCGTTGTCCTCATCGAAGAAATCCCCTGGGCTCAGATGAATTTCGACGGATCGCTCGACTGCCAGTCCACTGATCCCGTGCTGCGTCAAGTCGAATCGACTTTGCGAAGAAATCTCTTCAAATTCCGCAACTTCCCCGGCGACATGATCTTGCGCCCCTACGTAAGCGTTCAGAAAATAACGCACTCGACGGGTTGTGGCATCACGACGCAAGAAGAAGTGCTCAGGTCTGAGGAGAAAACCCACATCGTCTCCCACGCCTACGTCGATCAACTCCGTGACAAAACGGATCTCGATAAACTCTTCCTTCCAACCATTACGTACGATGCGGCACAGACCGACGAGAATTGGAATAAAGTCGGCGATGCCATCGGCGACATTCTTCCCATCAAAAAAACAGGAATCGGTTGTCTCTATTTTGCCACCTGGGACGACATTTCACGCTATCATGGCGTTGAAAATATTTTCATGGATCTTATCGACCGACCCGAATTCATGCACGCTGTCGCCAGCAAGATCACCGACATCAAAATGCACGAGCTGGCACAATGGGAAGCGCTGGGACTTCTCGACGCCGATCCCGAAAGCCTGCATTGCACACCAGCACTCGTCAGCGACCTTCCTGGCGAAACGGGTGACAAGGTTACCCGAAAGAATATCTGGGGCCGCGGCATGGCACAGATCTTCGGGTCTGTCAGCGAAGCGATGCACGAAGAATTTGACATTGACTACATGATCAAAACGATTGGCTCCTGCGGACTCGCCTACTACGGCTGCTGTGAGCCGCTCCATAACAAAGTTGACATCGTCGCTAAAATCCCTAACCTGCGCAAGATCGGTTGCACCCCATGGGCCGATGTCGATATCGAATCTGAAGCTGTCGGCAAACGTTTCGTATTATCGCTCAAAACTAATCCCGCTGCCGTTGCTGTCCCCACCCTCAATAAAAATGATCTACGCAAAGAAATCAAGCGCATTCTCGATGCCTGCCACCGTAACGGCTGTTCTTGCGATATTACGCTCAAGGACATCAGTACCTGCCACAACCACCCCCAAAACATCTTCGAATGGGAACAAGTTGTCATGGAAATGGTACTCAACTATTGACGATTCCGCTCTGCCGCACAAGTGCTTCCGTTCGCACGTCCAACCTCGTTCGTGGAGGCAAAGTACGCATTTGAATAGAAAATAGCCGTAAAATCAATCGATGAAGACGTGGACGTTGGGATGTGTGATCTTCACGGCTTTGAGAAATGGCTTAATCTGACCGTATTCTAATGTGCCGGGCGCAAAGACGAGGAGCACGGACAGCTCAGAGCCTTTGTCCTTAAGCAATTGTGGCAGAGTCTCCACCGTGACACCCTGAATTTCCTCAATCTTCAGTTCTGGTTTGATGGCATCATCTTTCCAGATCTCTTGAATAGCAACGACCATGGCGGAGCCGTCGGAGGCAAAGCGCAGTTCGCAGGGCTGACTGAAACGCTTCACCCGGTCACGCCAGTCCTCTTGCGGCAAGAACGCCTTGTAATACGGATCTCCCTCCATCGGCGGTTCCACTCGGATTCCACTGTCGACATCCACAAGTTGCACAATACGGCAGAAATCACGAATTTGTGACAGGCTGAGCGCATCAGACCACTGGAGTGTTGCATAGGCATCTCGATCAGTAGCCGAATACGTCTGAAGCATCTCCAGTGCTGCTTTAAAAGAAACGACATCCCCGTCATCCAGCGCAACACCATTCGTGGAAAACGCCACAGCCACATCGCGCACACGTAGCGGCGATGCCGCAGGCCGCTGCTCAGGCGACAGGATAATTTCAGACCACACATCGGCCTTAGCAACGATGTTCGACGACACGCGATACTTTTCATACACCGCTTCTTGGACGGCCATACGCGGCACATCCATGACGGTCAGAGGCTCGTTGTAGGAAGCGATCACAGACCCTGGACCTGACACATCACCAATGAACGCGCCCTCCGCGTTCCTGCGGTCACCTACGTAAACAAAACCTTCCTTCGAAAGTGGAAGTCCCGTCTCAGTATCGTCCACGAGTGACTCCAGCACAACGGCTGGCGCGGAGGCTATCGACACCGTGGCATTCAGGCGTTCGCCCTTTGGCCAAAATCTTGCTTTTCCGTAGTTGACGCTCAGCCCACGAGGCACACCAATGAACTCGATTGCCTTACAAATGTCGTCGGACGTTGCAAAAGTTGAGAAGAGGGATTCGTAGTCATGCCCACTGTTCTCGGTGACGAGAAAGAATTCGGCAATGTCACCCTTCCCTACACCCGTCGTGAAAGCGTCGAGCGTCAGCGTACGCGCTTGCTTGTCGGCAACCACACCGCGTGCAACAAAGTACCGTCCGGCATCGTCAAGCGTCGTCTTGTTCGTAACAAGCCGTGCTTCGCACGTTGCGATATTCGCCTTTCGTGCCTCCGATACGCCCCCGTCATCATCCGCGAACACAGTGCAAACCAGCAAAGCAGCCGTCATCAAAAAAAAGACTTTTTTGTTCATCATAAACCTCCATTAACTGCTGGCTATTATAGTGTCTGTACGTCATGCAGGCAAGAAGAGCTTATCGCAACTCGTAATCTAACCGATTACTCCTTCCCCCTTACGCCTTACACCTTACACCTTGTAAACAAAAACAGGTTCACGTGCATGCTACAACTTGATATGATAGATCACTTCTGAACAAATTCGGACCCCACTATTACCGTGACAGCTAAAAAAACATTTTCCATCAAAACCTACGGATGCCAGATGAATGTCCGCGACTCGGAGGTTTTATCCAATCGTCTCGTTGCTCATGGGTACGTACCTGCAGCCGATGAATCAACCGCCGACATTGTTATCGTGAACAGTTGTAGCGTTCGCGGCAAAGCCGAGGACAAGGCTATCGGCAAAATCGGTTTACTCTGCGTTAAAGATCGAAGAGACCGTCCCAATCTGATTGTCGGGATCATGGGATGTGTTGCCCAACGCCTCGGCGAATCCGTCTTCACCCGCGTGCCGACCCTGTCGTTCTCCATCGGGACACGTGCTGAAGTCAAGATCCCAGAAATCCTTGCTCGCATCGATTCTGGTGAAACAGGCATCTGCGAAATTGGATGCTTCGACGATGCCGCCTCGCGGGAAAGTCTACACGAAACATTCGCTTCCTCTGAAAGCCTTGCAATCCTCAACCAGCCTGTTTCAGCCTTCGTCACCATCCTCTACGGCTGCAACCGCCGTTGCGCCTACTGCATCGTCCCTGATGTCCGCGGCAATGAACACAGCCGTCAACCCGACGAGATTCTGCACGAAGTTCGAGAATTAGCGGCAAACGGCGTACGGGATATTACCCTGCTCGGGCAGAGCGTGATGAACTATGGGCGACGCGACTTCACGTGGCCCGATGCTATTCCCTCCCCCATGGGCTTTACCGAGCCGCTGCCGCGCCTCTTCGAATTCATCGCCCGATCCGTTCCAGATATCTATCGCATCCGCTTCACATCCAGCCATCCCTCGGGCGTCACACAGGAACTCCTTCGCGCACTTCGAGAGATCCCCCAACTCTGCCCACACGTCCACATGGCCATGCAGTCGGGGTCGGATCGTGTGCTCAAGGTAATGCGGCGCGGATACGACGCCGCAGGCTACCTCGAAGCGGTTGCGCATCTGAACACCGTGCCACAGCTTGCCATCTCCACGGATATCATTGTTGGCTTCCCCGGCGAAACTGAAGCGGACTTTGAAGAGACCCGTCGCGCGATGGATGAAGCGGGTTTCGATAACGCCTTCATTTTTAAATACTCCCCACGTCCTGGTACACCTGCGGCAGAGATGCCGGACGATGTCTCAGACAACGAAAAGATGCGACGCAATCAGGTTCTCCTTGAGGATCAAGACCGCCGGAGTCTCGCAATTAATCAGCGCCTCATCGGCACCGAAACCGAGATCCTCGCCGAAGGGCCCAGCTTGCGCAATTCCAGCCGTTGGTCGGGTCGCAATCCACAAAACAAAATTGTTGTCTTCGAAACGCAAACCACTATCGCGATTGGCGACATCGTCAAGATCCACATCACAGACGCACACCCACAAACGCTGTTTGGTGAAGTCATCCGTTAATATGCAACCCGACACCTTCCAGAAACTCGATGCCACATACCATGAAAAATACATGCGCATGGCACTTGCTGAAGCTGAAAAAGGCACTGACGCAGGAGAAGTCCCAGCAGGCTGCATTATCGTCAAACTTCCCGTAACCGATGATGACGTGCCACACGTCATCGGTAAAGCACACAACATGATTGAATCGCTCAAAGATCCTACAGCACATGCCGAAATCCTTGCTATTACGCAGGCGGCAGCCGCTGTAGGCGACTGGCGAATCACCGATTCGATTCTTTACGTCACCAAAGAGCCCTGTCCAATGTGCGGTGGTGCCATCGTATTGGCGCGAATTCCGTATGTCGTCTGGGCTGTTGACGATCCCAAACGCGGTGCACAAACCGTATTCAAAATCTTCGATGCCCCCGGCATCAACCATCACCCCACCGCTCTCACAGACATCCTTCGGGAGCCCTGCTTAGCCCTGCTTCAGAGTTTTTTCAAATCTCGCCGGTCATAGAAGTTTTACGCTGCTTCAGTCGTGAATCATGATTTTTCACCCAGCAAGTCACGTTTAAATCTTAATTCTTTAATAAAAAAATATCGATTCAGACGCTTGACTGCAACGCCGGAAAACACTAAAATGGGTCGTCATATTTTGAGATGCACTGGGACTCGTTCCTGAGACAAACGGAGCCCTTCCGGATGTAGCGCACTTCCTCAATTTCAGACGCAGACTTAATCAACTATCAATAGGAGACAATAAAATGGCTATCAAAGTTGGCATCAATGGATTCGGACGCATCGGACGCATGGTGTTCCGTGCTGCAATCGAAAACTTCTCAAAGGACATCGAAATCGTTGGCATCAACGATCTTCTCGACCCTGAGTACCTCGCTTATATGCTGAAGTACGATTCCGTACATGGTCGTTTCGATGGAGAAGTCTCCGTTCAAGGTGGCACGATGATCATCAATGGCAAAAAGATTCGCCTCACCGCTGAGCGCGATCCTGCAAACCTCAAGTGGAACGAAGTCGGCGCTGATATCGTCGTTGAATCCACCGGTTTCTTCCTCTCAGACGATACCGCCCGTGCTCACATCAAGGCGGGTGCCAAGAAGGTCATCCTGTCCGCTCCTTCCAAGGATGCGACTCCGATGTTCGTCTACGGCGTCAACGATAAAACCTACAAGGGTCAGGACATCATCTCCAACGCCTCCTGCACCACCAACTGCCTCGCTCCGATCGCCAAGGTTCTTGACGATGCTTTCGGAATCAAGCGTGGTCTGATGACAACTGTGCATGCAGCAACAGCAACTCAGAAGACGGTCGACGGCCCTTCCAGCAAGGATTGGCGAGGTGGCCGTGGCATCCTCGAGAACATCATTCCCTCCTCGACTGGCGCTGCTAAGGCTGTCGGCAAGGTTCTCCCCCAGCTCAACGGCAAGCTCACCGGCATGGCCTTCCGCGTTCCGACCTCCGACGTCTCCGTCGTTGACCTGACGGTTGAACTTGTCAAGCCAGCTACCTACGCAGAAGTTTGCGCTGCCATGAAGAAGGCTTCTGAAGGCGAGCTGAAGGGCGTTCTCGGCTACACCGACGAATCCGTCGTTTCGACCGACTTCCGTGGCTGCGCAACAACCTCCATCTTCGATGAGATGGCCGGCATTGCCCTCGACGACACCTTCGTCAAGGTCGTGAGCTGGTACGACAACGAGTGGGCGTATTCCAACAAGGTTCTGGAGATGGTTCGCGTCATCGCGAAGTAATCTTGGAATTCTAGGAAGCTTGAAGGCACGCCCCTCTCCTCACCGGATTAGGCTGCCTTCAAGCTTTTCTCTTTATAAACAACGAACCAACGGATTCTGCTAAAAATGAACAAGAAAACAATCAAAGACATCGAGTTCAAAGGCCGCAAGGTCGTGATGCGCGTTGACTTCAACGTGCCGATCAAAAATGGTGTAATTTCCGACGACACACGCATACAAGCTGCTTTGCCGTCAATCCAATATATCCTCGGCAAGGGAGCCAGCCTCGTCCTGATGTCGCACTTAGGACGTCCAGACGGCAAGGCAGACCTCACATTCAGCCTCCGCCCCGTTGCCGAAGCCCTTTCGAAGAGCCTCGGCAAGGCTGTTGCCTTCGCTGAAGACTGCCAGAACGCACAAGTGCAGGTCGACTCCCTCAAGGCTGGCGACGTGCTCATGCTTGAAAACACGCGCTTCTACCTCGCCGAAGAAGGCAAAGTGAAGCAGAAGGATGGCCAGAGCGATGAAGATTACGCCAAGATCAAGGCGGAACTCAAGGTTGCCAAGCAGACGATGGCCGCGAAGCTCGCTTCTTACGGCGATATCTACGTCAACGATGCTTTCGGAACGGCTCACCGCGATCATGCCTCAACGGCCTCTATTTGCAAGTACATCAAGGCCAAGGGCGGCGCTTGTGTTGCCGGCTTCTTGATGGAAAAGGAACTCGAATATCTCGGTTCCGCAGTTGAAGTTCCAGTTCGTCCTTTTGTCGCCATCCTCGGCGGCGCCAAAGTCTCCGACAAATTGGCCGTGGTCAAGAACCTCCTCACGAAGGTTGACACGCTGATCATCGGTGGCGGCATGGCCTACACCTTCCTCAAGGCACAGGGACACAACGTCGGCAAGTCGCTTTGCGAACTCGATCAGATCGACTACGCCCGGGACATGATCGCCGATGCCAAGAAGCGCGGCATCAGCCTCCTCCTGCCCGTCGACAACGTCGCTGCTGATGCGTTCGCCGCCGATGCGAACACGCAGGTCGTCGGCAACGACATCCCAGAAGGCTGGATGGCCCTCGATATCGGCCCCAAGACCACTGCACTTTACAGCGATGCGGCCAAAACGGCAAAAACTGTTGTTTGGAATGGCCCTATGGGTTGTTTCGAGATGCCAGCCTTCGCCAAAGGCACCCTGGGTGTCTGCGAAGCGGTTGCAGAAGTGAAGGCTAATGGCGGTATTTCGATCATCGGTGGCGGCGATTCCGTCAGTGCTGTGAAGAAATCCGGTCTTGCCCCGAAGATGAGCCATATCTCAACCGGCGGTGGTGCTTCCCTCGAATTCCTCGAAGGCAAAGTGCTTCCAGGTTGCATCTCGCTCGACGACAAATAGTGGAGAAAAGGTGCTAGTACATTGTACAGGCAGAAATGACGGTAATTTTCAGGTAGAGTACATGATTAACAATATTGAAACCAAGAACTTAATCTTGGAAATCTTGTAATCTTGTCTTACCAATACGCGCTGTACAGAGTACTAGGTTTTAGGTGTTAGAAACCTTGCGGTGAAAGCCACAAGGAGTAGGTTAATGCCTACGGCCTCTTGTTTTGTGATCCAGTGCTGTTCTTAATCGTAATCCTAATCGTAATCTTAATCACTCAACTGGAAGAGATTACGAGCACGATTACGATTAGGAGCGATGCGGAACTTAAGCTCTTGCCCTTACCCTCAGCTTTGCGAACGTTGCGCTTTCTTTGCGAACGTTGCGTTAACATGTTTTCGTTTCGTGGCAAAGTCCACACCTTGCCATCCCCTTCCTGCATTCCTGAGTTCCAGATTTTTTTAACGCAAAGGGCGCAAGGATCCCTGCAAGGAACGCTAAGCTACTTCAGGGGTGAGCGACATTTCAACCACTGCATCCCGTTAATCTTGTCTAAATGACTCGCGCAAAGAACGCTAGGGTCGCTGAGATTTTTCATCAGGAGCTCAGGAACATCAGGAATTTCATCCCGTTTATCCACGGTATACAAACATCAGTTTTTGTGGCAAAGTGCACACTCTGCCACACAAGCAACCAACGGATAGGCGGGGTATGGGGTGTCCCCATCGGAAACTAGGCACTACGCCCTCTTTCCCTACGCCCTACGCACTTCTCACTCTTTCGCTACACCCGTCGCCGCGTCATCTCCACAGCAACGCTCTGGCAGCCTTCCATGGCATCAGGTTTATCGAGCGTCACGGTCGTTTCGATAACGCCGTCAAACGACAACACGACCGTAGCGATGTGCGAAGCAAGGCTCTCGATGAGCAAATATGTGGACTGTTCAACAGCCTCAACCACGGCATTCCGAATTAGGGAATAGTCAATTGCATCGGCAATAGTATCCGATGCGAGAGCTTTTGCCGTGTCGCAGAGCATCACGAGGTTGACCACCACCGGCCTACGCCTTATCCGCTCCTCCTGAAGAACCCCGAGAACAGTCCAAATCTCGAGACCTTTGATTAAAATTTTGTCAATCATAATATTTTCTAAGCCAATTAATTCCTGTTAACATGTTCTATACGTGTGTTTTAATGAAACATTCACCTCGTCTAGCGAATCGAGAGAAGACACGAAAACATCCTGCGTAAAAAAAGTTATAAAACCCTGCTTTTTCGTTGTGCAAAGACGAGAAAGTTGGTATAATTTTAAGCCTAATAAAAACCTTAAAAGCCACTTATTTACTAATCCTAACACGGCCCGACATCAATGACAACGAAATTCTCATCAAAAGGCTTCACGCTAATCGAGCTTCTGGTTGTGATGGCTATCCTCGGGATCCTCATGGGGCTTGTCGTCCCGAAAGTCGGCAGAATGATGGACGAGGCGAAAGAAAATAAATGCCGAAACAACCTGCGACAACTTCAGGTTGCTGTCATGAGCCACGTCACCGATAAAAACGGTGCTTTACCCTACGCGATGTCGTACGAAGTCTATGATCTTCGTCGGAACCTTTATGACGAGAGGCGTGGATGGATTGCCTGGAATCCGCCGTCAGGTAAAGCTGAGGACCTTGCTACACGCTGGCCCAGTGAGGACACGTTGAAGGAAAATGGCATGGTAGAGGACTTCGGCATCGGCGAAAAAGCTCTCTTTGGCATTGAAAATGGAACGCTCTATGAGTATATGAATAAATCACTTGAACATTATGCCTGTCCTTTCTTCAAAAAACAAAGCGGTACAGACAAAAATTTGATGGTCTATAGAACCTACGCCATGAACGGTTTCTTCCGAAGCCCAGTGACGGAGGGTTGGGACCCCCGGCAAATTTCGAAAATTGGGACGACGGAAGAATATGACTCCTACAGGCCCGAAAGTGCCAAGCTCTTGCTTTTCTCTGAAATAGAACCACTAAAGGGAACCTATACGCACAGTGGTGCCAGACCCTATCGTCCTGATCAGGGTCATGTATGCGATAAAAACGCACCCAGGAATCCTGCAGACTGCTGTTTCGAACCTGCTTCGGAAGCCTTCGTGGCCACAGGAGACAAGATACACACTGTTCATCGAAGTGGAATCCCCAGCGCGAAGGCCGCATTTGCCGTTTTCTTAGATGGACATATCGAGAAGGTGTTTAATATGACTCCCAAGAATAATAATTCTGTCTGGTTCTACAACCGGGGACTTGCCCCAGCAGACGACATCTAATTCATACATCAGGCGAAACCACCCCGCACACCACTTTAAACTTCCATTTTACCGCCGCAAGATCGAAAGGAGTTCGAAAGAACATGCCCAAAGCCACGAAAACAGTTTCAGTTCCAACCAAAAAACAGACCAAGACTGACACCTCGAAGACAGCAAAAAACAAGGTCGGCACTTCAGAGAAAACGACTAGAATTAAGGATCTGGCTCCTGCTAAGGTCTCTACATCCGGATCAAAGAAGGGCGTCTCCAAAACTGCACCGATGAAGCCCTCAACGAAAGCATCCCCCTCAGGTGCGAAAAGCATTGAGATAGCCCCGACGGGAGAAAAAGCGACCATGGTAAAGACCGAAACGAAGCTTGGCAAAAAGACCGCAGTGAATCCCAAACTCGAAAGCAAGGCCCCAACAGATGCAAAGAAGACAACGGCACCTGTGACGAAACCTACAGCGGCACCCGCAACGGTCTCTACGAATACTGCCCCTAAATCGTCTGCCAGGAGTTCGTCTGCAACGCGTCGGGGGATTTCAGATCTCGGCAAAAGTGATCCCACAAAACTCAAAAAATCTAGACCCCGAATCGATGATGAAGATTCCGATCTCGCTATTGACAACTATACTTCTGATGACATAGAGGACGATGCCGAAAATTCGGAAGACGAAGAGTGGAAGAATACCACCGATTCCTACGCAAATGAAGAAAAAGTAGAGCCATCCCCAGAAGAGCTTCAAGAAAGCGAGAAAGAGATCGAGCTGGAGCTAGCCAAACTCAACGTCGAAGAACTCGTTAAGAACGTCAGCGGTGAAAACCGTGAGGATGATGACGATGATGTTGACGAGGTGTTTCTGGACGGTATGATGACGACTGTCGGCGGAGAGACCGAAGATGACATCCCCTACCCTCATGGTACGGCGGAATACGATCAATATTCATTTGACCTCCCAGAACAAGCTCGGCTTGATCCTGATGTTTCCTCGGCGAGACTCCACCGAGAGGAACATACGGAGAAACTCAAAGACCTCGTAAAAATTGCTGAGGCTAAGGGTTTCATCACGCACGACGATATCAACGAAGTCCTTCCGGCTTCTGTCCTGAAGGACACGGATATCGAAACGTATCTCGCTGAGCTCAGTACACTGGGCATTGATATTATCGATATCTCTGAGGTCGAGGCGTATAAGGCTGAACAGGATACCCAAAATCCTGAAACCAAAGCGACCAAGCTAGACTTCTTTGACGATCCCATCCGCATGTACTTGCACCAAATGGGTCAGGTGCCGCTCCTCACACGAGATCAGGAAGTCGATATCTGCAAGCGAATTGAAAGCTCCGAGAAAATTGTTAGAGACATTTTCAATCGCTTCGGTTTTGCTCCCAGAATGTACATGGATCTCGTTGCCCAAGTCGAAAATGGCGATGAACGATTTGATCGTGTCGTAACCGACAAATATGTCGATAGCCGAGAAGCGTATCTGGAACAGCTTCCCGACTTAAAGAGTCGGCTCATGAAGCAACAACAGGTCATGGAGAAGCAGTCCAAATCCATGGTAGCATCGGATGCGAAACCCGCTGAACAAGCGCGCAGAATGAAAGTGATGGACAAGTGTCGAAGCGAATTTAGAAATTTATCTGAAGAACTCAACTTCAAACAGAAGATGGTCGAAAACCTCGCTCTTCGGGCTGAGGAAGAGATCTTTAAAAAGTTCAGATGGCTGACCGGTGAAGTCAATCGACTCTCCAAGCAGCGTAAAAGTAAGCGGCGCGACGAGGAAGTTGGAAAATACAACAAAGAGATGGACAAAATCGCGGAAGAATTCTACATGCCACGTGAGCAGTTTATGGATGAATTCGAGAAACTCCGCAAGGCACTTCGGGAAGGTCAGCGCGCCAGAACCGAAATGGTCGAAGCCAATCTGCGGCTTGTCATTTCGATCGTCAAGAAATACATGAACCGCGGACTCTCCTTCCTCGACCTCATTCAGGAAGGTAATACGGGGTTAATGAAAGCTGTAGAAAAATTCGAATACCGCCGCGGCTACAAATTTTCAACGTACGCCACCTGGTGGATTCGTCAAGCGGCTACACGTGCTATCGCTGATCAGGCGCGTACAATCCGCATCCCAGTTCACATGATCGAAACGATCAACCGACTTCTGCGTGTCCAGAAAAAACTCGTGCAAGAACTGGGGCGCGAACCTACGCCTGAAGAGGCGGCTGCGGAAATGGAACTCTCCGTCGACCGCGTGAGAGCGGTCTTCAAAATGGCTCAGCAGCCCATTTCCCTGCAAAGCCCCGTCGGTGACGGCGACGATGCGCATTTCGGAGATTTTCTCCCCGACACCTCGGCGGAGAACCCATCCGAAATGACTGCGTACAGCATGCTCCGTGAACGTCTACATGAGGTTCTCGACACGCTGACCGAGCGTGAGCGTCAGGTTCTGGACCACAGGTTCGGCCTCACGGACGGCTATTCAAGAACACTTGAGGAGGTTGGAAAGCAATTCAACGTCACACGCGAACGGATTCGCCAGATTGAAGCGAAAGCGTTGCGCAAATTGCGCCATCCAACTCGAATCAGGAGGCTCGAAGGCTTCCTGGACTCCAAATAAAGGCACGACTATTGCGGGATCGATCTCCCACATGCCTTCATTTGGCAACAAGCGGACGTGGACCGCAATGAAATCCACAAGCACCCATAGAGAGATAAGAAAAAATGGAACCAGTAGAAACAAGCATCGAAGAAACCGCCGGGCAGATTGCGGCGGTAGCGAAGAAAACAGCGGAGACAGCATCAGAAACCGCAGATCAAGCAGTTAACACAATGGCAGAAAAGACGGAGACAACATCAGAAGCCGCAGTTGAAGCAGTTAACACGATCGCAGACGACGTGGTCGCGACAGTCGAAGGAGAGCAAGTGCAGATGGACGCAACATCGACACAGGAGACAACTCAGCAGAACTCATCGACCTGCCCTATGTTCAGTTGCGACCCGATGACAGTTGGAATAATT
Source organism: uncultured Lentisphaerales bacterium (assembly GCA_964553035.1). Taxonomy (GTDB): domain Bacteria; phylum Verrucomicrobiota; class Kiritimatiellia; order RFP12; family UBA3636; genus JBBQIY01. The sequence goes on from CAZKJH010000071.1 coordinate 18,760, forward strand.
ATCGCAGTTGTCGCGGTCGCCGTTATAATCGTGGCACTTCTTAGCAAAAAAAAGAAGCGAGGGGGAAAAGCCGAACTCGGTAAACCCGGAAAGTCAAATGGACCCGACATGGTCGAGATTTATGTCGGCAACCTGAGCTACGACATGACCGATGCACAGCTCCGCAGGGAGTTCGAACGCTTCGGAGTCGTCAAGTCCGCTCGCGTCATCACCCATCGCACCAATAGCAAGTCCAAAGGGTACGGCTTCGTTGAGATGCCACACCGCAAAGAAGCGCTTATTGGAATCAAGGCACTGGACAACTCCGAGGTTCTCGGACGCCGTATACGCGTCAACGAAGCTCGCGCAAACACGCGTCCGCCTGAACGATAAAAAAGTACAGCCTTCAACTCCGCAGAAATCCAGATGCCAGAGTTGAGTGATTCGACTAAGACGAAATAATGCGTTGGCATGTTGGCAGTAGCCAACATGCCAATGAGTAAATTAAAACAAAAAAAGGGGATTTCTCCCCGCCCATGCCGATGGTTCTAAGATCGGCCGGTCGATGTAAGCATCTTCCGAAATCAATGCAGTGCCTAATCGGCACCTTGGGGCAACAGCCCAGAAAACAAAGAACAATGGTTACACCTATTACAATGCACCCCGCCCTCCTCGGTCGATTCGATCGCGATGGCGGATTCGGTGGCGGCTCACGCGGCGGTTTTTCAAATAACCGGAGCGAAGGCTCGGATCAAAAAGGACAAACAGACTCCCAAGGAAATTATCGCAACGATAACGTCTGGAGAAGCGCAAGCGCGAACAGACAAAGCGAAGGCGGTTCTGGCGGTGGAGATCGTCGCGAGGGCGGCTTCAGCAAGCCTTGGGAGAAGCGTGAAGGCGGTTCTGGCGGTGGAGATCGTCGCGAGGGCGGCTTCAGCAAGCCTTGGG
>CAZKJH010000072.1:0-19451 GCA_964553035.1 uncultured Lentisphaerales bacterium
AGCAGACTAAAAGTGCCATCGCATTTTCCGCCGAGGTCAGGAAGTCTGAGATTATAGAGAACGTTTGCGTGTGGCAGAGTGGACACACCTTCTTCCCACTCGCTACTCTCGACTCGTGGCTCGCAACTTCATGGGTCATTGACGCAGATTGCCTTCCACTTGCCACCACGCCAGCGTCGGGCGAAGCCGAAGGAAAGCGAGGAAACGTAGACCGCCAACAAGATCCAAGCATGAACAATTCCGCCACCCAGCTTGAAAACGAGTAACTCGCCGGGGATCCAGACCAGCCATGCCATCAGCGAAAGATACACCATCACAAAACGCGTATCCCCCACGCCCTTCAGGGCACCGACGAGTACAATGTTTGCCGTATCAAAAACACCCCAAATGGTCATCAAATACATGAGCATCGTTCCTGTTCGTAGAAAGGCCTCTTTGTCTAACCCGGTTTCACCCGGCGAGATAAACAGCGTAAGAAGGGTCTCCGGGAACAGGACAAATACCGAGCCGATGAAGGCCATGTAGCACAAGCCGAGCTTAACCGATGACCAGCCCGACTTCATTGCGTAATCGAACTCCCCCGCCCCTTTGTATTGACCACTCTTGATCGATGCCGCTACGCCAAATCCCATCAGCGGCGAGAACGCCAGCGTATTGATGCTCAATGCTACATTGCTGGCCGTCAGCGAGACGGAATCGAGACGCGCTGTCATCAATATAAAAAATGTAAACGCGCCGCAGTCGAGCATGATCTGTACGCCGGAGGGAAAGCCGAACCGGATCAGCTTCCCCATAATCGGCCAATCGGGCGCAAACGCTTTCCGATAACCAAGCTCACGCACGATTTTCGATCGCAGCATGAAACCCATCTGGATTGCCGGTGACACACACGAGGCGATGCATGTAGCAATCGCTGCGCCTTTGATTCCCATTTCAGGCAAGCCGAACTTGCCGAAAATCAAAGCATAATCGAGTATGATGTTCACGGCGCACCCGATCACATTCGAGATGGTGTTGAGGCGCACACGACTGCGTCCGGTAAAAAATCCGCTGATAGCCCAACCCAATCCAACGGGTACGGCACTGAACATCATCCAAGCAAAATACATCCGCTCTTGCACGACCAGTTCTGGTGTATGGCCGAAGCAATCAATGAGCCAATACCCCACCGGAATGAGCGCAAGGAATATCGGCAGGCAGAGAAGGTTGAAATAGATTCCCTGCACCGTAGAGTGAACGCATTTAAGCCGCTCGCCCGCCCCGAAATACTGCGCAACAAGAGTCCCCGAATAGCCACCGATCGCAATGAACAAACACATCAAAGCAAACGATAAAATCCCCGCCGGTATGACCGCTTGGATAGCAAGATCATCATAACGCGCCAAAAAGATGCGATCACAAAACTGCATCACCGTGAATGCCGAGTTGGTAATCACCAAAGGAACAGCAATGGTCAGTATCTCTCGGAATCCACCGGGGGTCAATTTTGTTTTCATGCGAGCAGTTGAAGATCTTTCTAATAGAAAAAAACAGAATTCAGTAACCTGTTCTCAGGAGTCGAAATGTCATCGCCGTTTCAAGATCCTTAGGTTCACTTCTGTCAGGTATTTTACCGCAAAGGGCGCAAAGGTCTTCGCTAAGTTCGCAAAGGTTAGAGATTATTGACCACCCTTCGAACACCATCCTTGAACAAGACGGTGTTAAAATTGATCAGCAGACCGAGTTTGCAACCGCTTAATTTCAAATACGTCAATGTCTGTGCCAAATGCAGGTCATTCAGCTTTTCTACGGATTTAATTTCAAGAATCACCTTGTGCTCAACAAACAAATCAATCCTGTATCCGGCATCAAGTTTGACCTCCTCATACACCAAAGGTAATATTTTTTGCTTCTCAACAAGCAAGCCAACCTTCTCGAGTTCGTAGTTGAGGCATTCTTCATATGCACTCTCGAGCAAACCGGGACCGAGGGCCTTGTGGACTTTCATTCCCGATTCAAAGACGAGCTTTGATAATTCGTTCTCATTCATATACTGACATCCTTTGCGACCCTTGCGTACCCTTTGCGTTCTTTGCGGTTAAGTATTCTCAAATGGGGCGTCTGGGAATTTCCGTTCACTTTTTATAGACATGCGTTCGGTGATACTCGAAAAACCCCTGTTCTGGCAGAAAACGTTCTGGGAAAGATAATTTCACTCCTTGATATTGAAGTCCTAATCTCAACTACGCCCTTCGCCCTACGCCTTACTCCCTAAGTGAAAACTAGTGTCTGAACGAACGCTGACCGGTGAACACCATGGCCACGTCGGCCTCATTGCAACAATCAATAACATCCCAATCCTTGATCGATCCACCCGGTTGCACGATGGCTGTGATGCCCTCGCGGATACCAACCATAGCGCCGTCACGGAATGGAAAAAACGCATCGGACACCATGCTACATCCGATCAAGCCGCCCTTGCGCTCCTTGACGATCTCGTCGATCTCCGCAATAAACCGCTTTCCTTCTTCGCCAAACTTTGCCCCTAAATCGTTATACGGCGTCGTGTGTTTCTCCCAGGAAATCCAATCGGAAAGCTTGCGGTAGGCTTTGTCGCGAGCGATCTCCGCCACGCCAACGCGATCCTGCTCACCCGTTCCGATACCAACCGTCACACCGTCCTTAATATAGAGAACCGAATTGCTGGTCACGCCAGCCTCGACAAGCCACCCGAAGATAAGATCGTCGTTCTCGACCGCCGTCGGCATGCGCTTGATACGATGAACCGTTCCGTCCTTCATCTTGCATTCCGCCGGCATCAACTTATCCGCAGTGCGAGCCTCCGGGACGAAGGACCACTGTGCCACGAGACCACCGTCCACAAGGGACTTGAAATCCACGACACGCTTAGCAACAAAATCGGCGAGTCTCGCCATATTGCGGATGCGCATGACGCGCAGATTTTTCTTCGTGGCAAAAATATCCATCACGCCGGGAGCGAATTCCGGAGCCACAACGACCTCGGCATAGTTCTCGGCGATCATCTTGGCCGTCTCGAGATCAAGCTCGCGGTTGACTGCGATGCAGCCGCCGAAGGCCGCCAGGCGGTCGGCCTTGTTGGCCTTGTAGTACGCATCCTGAAGAGACGATCCCACGGCCGCGCCGCAGGGGTTGTTATGTTTGACGATAACTGCGCAAGGCTTATCGACGAGATAGCGCAGGATGTTGAGTGCGTTATCGGCATCCGTCAGATTCGTCTTACCCGGATGTTTTCCCGACTGCAGCAATTCCGGCTCAGATGCGAGGATGTTGCCCGGCTTGAGCATCTCGACATCGCCCAGCACGAGGTTGCCATTCACGAGTTTATAGACGGCAGCTTCCTGACCTGGATTTTCGCCATAGCGGAGACCCTTGTTCTCCCCGTCAATGACCCAGGATACTTTTTCGTATTTGAGAGTCTGGCGGTTGATCCCATCGATAAAAGAGATTTCCATCTCGGGGGTGAAATGGTCGTCCATGATCGTCTTGTAAGCTGCTTTGTAGTCCATAATTAGAATCCTGCGCGGTCAGCGATGAGCTTGGCTTTGTAAGCCACCGGATCAAAATTCTCGATGCGAGCGACACCATCCTCGACTGCTGTTTTCGCGACAGCGAGGGAGACCTCTACGAAAATTTCTTTATCAAACGGTTTCGGGATGATGTACTTGGGACCAAATTCCATCGGTTCCCCTGGGTACAGTGCCTTCGTCTCTGCACCAGCAGGACGGCGGGCGGCTTGAGCAAGAGCCGTTGCGGCGGCGACCTTCATGCGAGCCGTGATCTTACGGGCTCTGACATCCAGTGCGCCTCTGAAAAGGAACGGGAAGCAGAGCACGTTGTTGATCTGGTTCGGATAGTCCGAGCGTCCCGTTGCCATCACGAACGGCTTGTCGCCCATAACCTCGTACACGGCTTCACAGCGGATTTCAGGATCAGGATTTGCCAACGCAAAAATCGCCGGATGCGGTGCCATCGAAGCAACCCATTCGGGCTGCACACAGTCGGCCTTCGAAACACCGATGAAAACATCGGCACCAACCATCACCTGGTCCAGCGTGCGAAACGATGTCTCAATGGCAACCCGCTCGTGACGAGCCTTGTTGATAGGACGTCCTTTATAAATCACACCCTTGCTGTCGCACATGATCACATCTCGGACACCACCGGCCATGAGCATTTCGCGGATTCGCGTGCCTGCCGCGCCTGCGCCGTTGATCACCACCTTCAGATCGTGCATTTCACTCCCACGGAGGCATGCAAAATTTGTCGTCCCTGCGAGTACAATAATGGCCGTACCCCACTGGTCATCATGGAAAACAGGGATGTCCAGCATCTCTGCCAATCGGTCTTCGACTTCGAAACAGGCTGGTGAAGCGATGTCTTCCAGATTGATTCCGCCGTACATCGGTGCGATGGCCATGACGGCATCGATGATCCGCTGCGGATCCGTAGGCCCTGTCGACAGGCCGCCCTCGCGGCAGTGGTCGAGAACCACAGGCCAAGAATTCACGTTGGCGAAAGACTTAAACAACACAGCCTTGCCTTCCATGACGGGGATAGAAGCTGTCGGACCAAGGTCGCCGAGACCGAGAATCGCCGTGCCATCGGAAACGACTGCTACGAGACCACCTTTGGCTGTATAGTCGAATGCTTTCAGTGGATCGGCAGCAATCTGCTTAACCGCCACAGCCACACCCGGCGTGTAGGCGAGGCAGAGATCGTCAACCGACTTTAGCGCTTTCGGCATCCCGAGCGCCACCTTACCACCCAAGTGATAATTCAAAACCGCAACTTCTTTGTCTGTCATTTCATCTCCAAACTGCTTGTTGTAGAAATGTCCATCCGATTTTCTAGAAGAACCGCATGGACGACCATCAGTTTTACCGAAACTACCCGTTCAAGTCAAGTACGGAGTTGACTCTTCAATACTCTATGTGCTAGCATCTGCGCACTTCTAATCAGACAGGAAGAGTCCTTTTAACCCAAAGAGACGATGAGAAATGAACGCAAAAAAAGCAGCTTCTAAAGCCAAGATGCATCCTGCATCAAAGGCAACAAAAAGTTCGGTGAAGTCGAAAGCCGGCTCGGACACGAAGGTAGTACCCACAAAAAAGGGAACGCCTTCAAAGTCCAGAAAACCTCTTGCCTCTAAGTCTAAAAAGATCGCCCCTGTTTTAAAGAAAGCTGTTGTTGCAACGAAAGCCCATGCAAAGGCTACTGCCGCCAAGAAGCCCTCGCCCTCTTTAAAAACCCCAAAAGGCCCCAAACACAGAATCCAGCCCGTTAAGCCTGCAAAAACTACAGTAAAGACAGCGGATCCTAAAGCTGCGGTATCGAAAACGCCCTCCCATAAAACCGCTGTAAAGCCGGTGTTGAAGGTTACTACGAAGAGGCCCGTGAAAGCATCGATAAAAGGGATGAAAACTGATGCAAAGACGACAGCAAAAAAATCAACTTCAATTAAGGCGCCCCAAAGCACGGCTAAAGCCAAGATTACAACAAAGGCACCCATAGCCGCTGTTAAAAAAGATCCCGTTTCCCTCTCGAAAGCGCTCTCGTATCCGGTAAAAATCAAACCCATGAAAGGTTCTTCCTCTTCTAAGAAGACCAGTAAAAAGGATACAAAACATTTTACCTCTGCTGAACTTAACGTTTTCTACGTCACCATGCTCAATCTACGCGAGCGGCTTACCGCGCAAGTTAGCGAATTGCGTGAACAATCGCTTCTCCGCCATGACGAAGTCAATCAGGATGAAGACGGAACGGATGCATTCGAACGGGTCACCAGTCTTGACCGCGCCAGCACCGACCAATCGCAGATCAATCAGATCAACAATGCAATCCTCACCATCACAGAGGGCACTTACGGGCTCTGCGAAGGTTGCGGAGAAAAAATTGAACGTCCCCGTCTTAATGCATTACCTTTTGCTGAAATGTGCATTAAATGCCAGTCTGAGCTTGAAGGCGATACCAAGCACAGAAAGCCCTCGATGGATCTTTTAGACTGATCTACAGGAACTGCGCACCAACATGTTGCTCGCCCTAATCGTAATTGTGACTTTTCTTGACCAACTAACGAAATGGCTGGTCTGCCGAAGTTTTGGAGCTCACGACCATTTAACCGTGATCTCTGGCTTTTTCGACCTGCGCAGGGTTTTCAACGCCGGTGCCGCTTGGGGAATGCTCTCTGGTCAGAGAACGCTGCTCATCGGTGTCTCCGTCGGCATGCTGGGTCTCCTCTGGTACAACCGTACGGAGTTCACCAAATCGGGTCGCCTTGCACGGATTGGAATAGGGCTCCTGACAGGCGGCATTATTGGGAATTTGATTGATCGGTTGAAATCTGGATCGGTTATCGATTTTCTGGACTTCCACTGGTCCACGGTGTATACGTTCCCAACGTTCAATATCGCTGATACAGCCATTTTCCTCGGCATTCTAGCATACTTTGTCCAGACCTTCATTTCTGAAAGACGGAACTGAGCGCCATGCTTTCGAGCAAAACAACCTTGTGGCTCTTCATTCTCCTTGCCTTGGTCTCGGCCGCTGCGTGGTTCGAGAAGCGGTACCTTCCGTCTGGCGGCTTCGGCGCGATGCCATCTTCCATTATTTCGACTGAAATAACCCGTACTGATCAGATCACCATCGAAACCACCAACACCACGATCAAATGTTCGCGGCACCAAAATCAATGGGAGATCGAAGCACCCGTTCGGTGTAGGGCTGATTCAAGCCGAATCGATTTCGTCCTCGCGATGATCGCTCGTACACCTCCGCACGACCGCGTTTCTCCACGACAGAGGAAAAATCGTGGCTTGGGCCTTGATGACTATGGCCTCATCAGCCCAAAAGCAGTCGTCTCACTAGCAGGACGCGACGGCACGTCAACCCTGCGCATGGGTGCTGACACGCCATCGGGCGACGGCGTATTCGTCATGGCTTCTGGCTCATACGATGTCTATGTTGTCGACAGAAAACTCCTAGATCTGCTGCCGACATCTGCCGAGGACTTTCGAGACCGCGCACTCGTCCCAGCCTCCCAAGACATTGTTGGGATCGAAATACGACAACCTGGTAAGGGCATCGTCAATCTCGTAAAAACAGCCTCGAGCTGGAACATGACAAGTCCCTTCGAGATTAGTGCCTCCATACCAGCCGTCAATGCACTCCTCGGATCCCTGTCAAATGCAACCATCAAAAAGTTCGTCTGGACTTCATCGAAGGGGCAGACAGATGACGAGCTACTTAGAGATGCCAGCACCTCACTAGGGATTTCCGCAGACGAATCCAAACTGGTTGCAACCATCAATTTCGAAAATGGATCGAATGCGAACTTCAGTTTCGGAAGTCTTGACCCCGACTCGCCAGATTCAATCTTTGTCGTGTCGTCACTCGACAACAGTATTTTCACCGTTGACAACGTTATCATCGATGCGTTGCAAATGGACGCCAACGTCCTCCGCGAACGCCGCATTTTCCCACTACTCGCTTCCGAAGTGATCTCGATCTCCTGCAACAGCGCGGACACCTCGTTCGCCATGCGCCTCAACAATACCCTCACGGCATGGACGATCTCACGTCCATCCGTGCAGCCTACGGATCAGAAGGCTGCTGCGCAATTCCTCGAAGAACTCCTTCGCATCGAAGATCAAAACGTTACAACCCTGTCAGAGGAAGAAGGACAAACTCTTGAGAAGGGTGGAATCGAAACCGTTAAGATTGAAATCACACCCGTTCCGCCGCTTGAAATCATAACAGCATTTGCAACCATCAAACGTGACGCTGACGGGAAACCTGTTACGTTCGGAATCGCCGTTCCTGAAAAAAAACTCCGTCATCTGATTCCTACAGATAGCCTCCCAACAAACTTCCTCGAATCCGCCTGGTTCGCCTCAATGCGCGACAAAACAATTCTATCGATCCCAACAGAAATGCTCTCCGCTATCACACGCTGCGTAGAATCCCACGAAGAAACCGCCATTCTCGACCGTGATGGTAAATGGTTCTCCGCAAAACCACTCCCCTTAGCCGCTAACAAGGCTTCACTCGAAGCCCTCGCCACTCTATTTACCAACTTCAAAGCGCTACGCGTCGCTACCCTGTTCTCACCAGATACCAACGGCTACGGCCTCAACCCAGCATCAACCGAATTCATCATCACAACAAAAATTCCTGAATCCCCTGTCGTGATCGTGCTCATCGGCAACACGCTCGCCGATGGCTCCGCCTACGTCAAAGTCAAAGGTCGCGATGCCGTTTTCATCGCATCCCCAGAGGATGTCACCGTACTCTCAAATGCCCTGACCACGAATCCCCTCAAATAGCGATTGAGCACTTTTGACTTACCGCGCTGCTTTTGATACGATTGTATACGCTTTTCAACGTTGTCAGAATACAGGATTCCCACTATGCAAAATCGCCGCATCGTCGTCACCGCAGCCCTTCCGTACGCCAATGGAGACATCCATCTCGGTCATCTGGTCGAATACCTCCAGACCGATTTTTGGGTGCGCTTCCAAAAGATGCGTGGGAACGAATGCCTCTATATGTGCGCCGACGACACCCACGGCACACCCATCATGATCCGCGCCCGCAAGGACGGAATCACGCCAGAAGCATTGATCGAAGCCAGCTACGCGCGCCATACGAAAGATTTTGCCGAATTCCAAATCGAATTCGATAATTTTTACACCACGAATTCTCCGGAAAACCGCGATTTCTGCAACACGATCTTTAAAAGTCTCGAGAAGAACGGCGCACTCTACTGCAAGGATATTCCACAGCTCTACTGCCCGGTCGACAAGATGTTCCTCCCCGACCGTTTTGTTCGCGGCACCTGCCCCAAATGCGGTGCTCCAGACCAGTACGGCGATTCATGCGAGAAGTGCGGTGCCACCTATGCTCCCATCGAAATGAAAGATGCCCACTGCGCCGTCTGCGGCAAAGCCAAACCCGAAAAACGCAACAGCGAGCACATCTTCTTCGACCTCGACCAGTTTCGCAACTATCTCAAGGATTGGCTCTCCAAGCACGTCGCAACCGACGTCGCCAACAAGCTTCTCGAATGGTTCTCCGACGATGCCAAACTCCTACCCTGGGATATTTCGCGCGATGCCCCGTACTTCGGATTCGAAATCCCCGACCACCCCGGCAAGTTCTTCTACGTCTGGCTCGACGCCCCCGTCGGCTACATGGCTTCGCTTCTCAACTGGTGTCTCAAAAACGGTGAAAAATTCGACCGCTGGTGGAACAACCCCGATGCCGAACTGTATCACTTCATCGGCAAAGACATCGTACGCTTCCACTGCCTCTTCTGGCCCGCCATGCTGCACGCCTCCGACTTCAAGGGCCCGGACCAAGTTTTCGTCCACGGCTTTCTAACGGTCAACGGAGAAAAAATGAGCAAGTCACGTGGCACGTTCATTAATGCCCGGACCTATCTCGATCACCTCGATCCAGCCTTTCTCCGCTACTACTACGCCTGCAAGATCAACAACACGACAGACGATGTAGACCTCAGCCTCGACGACTTCTCGCAACGCGTCAACAGCGACCTCGTGGGCAAGATAACCAACCTCGCCTCCCGCGGCGCACAGATGCTTCACAAGAGCCTCGATGGAACCCTGGGCGAAATGGACGAAGCAGGTAAAGCCCTCGTTGAAGCCTCTCGCGCAAAAGCCGACATCATCGCAGAACACTACGAAGCTCGCCGTTTCTCACAGGTTCCCGTGGAGGTCTGTAAACTCGCCGATGCTGCGAACGAATACTTCGATGCAGCACAGCCTTGGAAGACCATCAAGACCGATGCTGAGTCCACGCGCAAGGTTCTCACCACGATTCTCAACCTCTTCCGCCTCATTACCATCTACATGAAGCCCATCCTTCCACTCTACGCCACGAAGGTCGAAAAGCTCTTCCTGGAAGATCCCTACACCTGGGAGTCGCTGAAGACCGTTCTCGAAAACCGACCCGTCGCCCCATATGAATATCTCGCCGTCCGCGTTCTACCCGAACAGGTCGCAGGGATGGTGGATGCCTCTAAACCCGCTGAGCCGGAAGTACCGGTGGTCGCTGAACCCGTCCTCGAACCGTTGAAGACGGAGATCGAAATCGGTGCCTTCGCCGCGTCCGACATGCGTGTCGCGCTTGTCGAAAACGCCACGACCGTAGAAGGTTCCGATAAGTTGATACAGCTTACACTCAGCCTCGGTCCGCTCGGCACGCGCAACGTCTTCTCGGGCATCCGCGCCTCCTACCCTGATCCGACGGTGCTTAACGGCAAACTTGTGGTACTCCTCGCCAACCTCAAGCCCCGCAAGATGCGCTTCGGCATCTCCGAAGGCATGGTGCTCTCCGCGGGCTCCGACAGCTCAAAACTCTGCGTCATCTCCCCCGCCGGGAACGCCAAGCCCGGCGACCCCATCGGGTAACCGTGCCGGCAAGCTGCCTTTCGTCCCGACTTGATTCGGGGCGCTGTCTCAGGTAGACGCGGCGTCCTCGCCGCGCCTCGTAGGGCAAGCAGACGCTTGCCCCTCCCCGAATTCGTGAAACCCGACATTTTTACTTCTCAAATTGGTTGCAGAATCGAAATACCGTTGAGTTTCTTGGCGTATCGCAGCACGACCGACTTCTCAAACTCAACGCCACCGCCATCCAGCAAATACAGACTCTCAAGGATTTTCGCAGAAAAACACTCCTAAAATTTAAGAACCATGCCAGATACCCCCGAAACAACTCGCAATTGGAAAGTCGCCCTGCGCTTGCTGCGACAGATTGCGGCATTGCCGGAAGATGCTTCTGCACGAATTGGCAGGCTCAACGAGGCACATGATTTCTTTGCTGGATCGGGTGTCGAGCGCCTTCAAAAGCTGGCCCGTCTTCTGGTGCCGGGGATGACGGACAAGCAACTGCTCTGCGTTCTCGTGCCGGTGGAGCGGGTCGCCGCACGCGAACGCATCACCGATGCCGATATGGGTATTACCTCACACGACTCCTGCGCCGTCGGACCCGCTACCTTCCCGCTCATCGTGGTAGCCGATAATATCCGCTCGGCGGTCAACATCGGCGGCCTGTTCAGAACCGTTGAGTTCCTCGGCGCAGAGGCCTTGTGGCTGTGTGGGTACTCTGCCACGCCGGAGCATCCGCACGTGGCACGGTCTGCCATGGGTGCGGAGAAGATAGTCCCGTGGCGCTGGTTCGAAAACATCCGTGATGCTCTGACAGAACTTCATCAAAACGGCATTCACCTCTACGCACTCGAAACCATTGAGTGGGCGCAGGATGTGACTGCGTGTGCCTATAAATTCCCCGCTGCCTTGATCGTAGGCAACGAACGCTTTGGTCTCGATCCCGAAATCGTCGAAATGGTAGATGAGGCCGTGATTATTCAAGCGCGTGGAATCAAAAACTCCCTCAATGTCGTATCGGCTCTGGCGATCGCAGGGCATGTCGTACGGGGGGACTACGACAAAAGATGAATAGTGATGCCATCAAGAAGCGAACGGTCGAAATTATGGCCGACACCATCGAACTTCCTTACGAGCCCGGATATCGACTCCACCATGGAGCGCGGACTGCAACCCTCTGTATGGAGATTGCCGATACCGAGGGACTTACTGTCGACCGCGAAGCACTCGCGCTCGGTGCGCTAATGCACGACATCGGTAAATCCAGTTGCTCACTTGGCGAGTCGCACGGCGTCAAGGGAGCCCAGATGGTAAAGGAGCTGTTTGCCGACTTGATGACACCCGATGAATTGGCGAAGGTTGCGGAAATTGTGGAGCACCATTATGAGCGCCCCAACAGCAAATGGTTTGCAAGCAAAGCAAAACCCTTGTGGAGTACCGAAATCTTAATCATGCAGGATGCCGACATCCTCGATCATTTTGGCATTCCCGGAATATGGTTATCCATGCACTGGGCTGTGCAGAAAAAGTTCTCGCCTGCCATTGCTCGTCAAGAATGGTTTGATGCCCCACGCATGGTGACGTGGCGTAACGAGGCAAGACGCTCGCTCAACTTCGAAAGCTCCCGCCTCAACCTCGAATTACGGCTCGCCGAAATGAATGCTTTTTTTCAAAGACTCGTTTAACCTATGAAACTCATCTCTTGGAACGTCAACGGAATCCGGGCGGTTGCCCAAAAAGGCTTCGAAGCCTTTCTTCTAGAGAATCAACCAGACATCATCTGCCTACAGGAAACCAAAGTGCATAATGATGACCTGCCGCCTTCGATTGCTGAAATCGGCGCAGCGGCAGGCTATCGTGGATACTGGAATGGTGCCGTGCGAAAGGGCTACAGCGGCACCGCCACGCTGACCCGAATTCAACCGATAACTTACGAAACTCGGATTGGGGACGAGCGCTTCGATTGCGAAGGCCGGTTTCAGTTTATGGAATTCCCGAACTTCTTCCTCATCAACACCTACATTCCCAATGTGAAAAGCGATTTATCACGTCTCGTTGAGCGCCAAGAGTTCGATCAACTGCTTCTCCAAAAAATTAAAGCCCTCGACGTGATCAAACCCGTCATTATCTGTGGCGACATGAACGTCGCCCACAACCCCATCGACCTCGCCCGCCCCAAATTCAATGAGGGTAGTGCGGGCTATACGATCGAAGAGCGGCAGGGCATGACAAATTATATCAACGCGAATCTGGTTGATACCTTCCGCACCCTGAATCCCGAAAAAGAGCAGTATTCCTGGTGGAGCTATCGGGGTGGCGCGAGAGAGAACAATGTCGGCTGGAGAATTGACTACTTTCTCGCTACCCACACACTGCTACCGATGATTCAATCCGCCACCATCCATGATCAGGTCACCGGATCCGACCACTGTCCCGTCGAACTCTGCATCAACACACAAAGAAAGTACTAGTACTATGTCGGACAAAAATATTCGCCAATACGGTAGCTTGCAGAATTGTCGCGTGAGATTCGAGAAAGAAAAAAAAGGACATGTTGCCTTTATCGGCGGATCCATCACTGAAATGGACGGCTACAGGCCGATGATGATCAAGATCTTGCAGTCTCGTTTTCCAAACAGTGAGTTCACATTCACTTCAGCAGGCATTGCATCCACCTGCTCCACTACCGGCGCTTTCCGTCTGGATGATCATGTTCTATCAAAAGGTCCAGTTGACCTCTTGTTTGTAGAGTTTGCGGTCAACGATGATCAGGATGCCACTCATGCAGCACGGGAATGCCTTCGCGGCATGGAAGGTATTGTGCGTCATACCCGTACACATAACCCAAATACTGACATTATTATGACTTTCTTTGTCAATCCAAACCTGCTCGACAAGTGGAGTGCCGGCAAAGAGACAATTCCTTCAAAGGCACATGCCAGGGTCGCAAGATATTATGGCGTTTCTGTAATACATCTCGGCATGGAGCTGGCTGATCAAATCAAGGCGGAATCGTTCAGTTGGGAAATGTTTGGAGGCGTACATCCAGGAGAGCCGGGCAACAGGCTCTGCGCTAACATGATTGAGCGTCTTATGGACATCAACTGGAAGGATAAAGCGACAGCCTCCAAAATGAAGGCTTACAAAATGCCGAAACCGCTTGATGAGAAAAGCTACTATCGGGGGCGTTTCCTCGACAGCAGTAAGATCAAGCTAACCGCTGGCGTTACTCACAAGGTGCCTGACTGGAAAGTAATTCCAGGAGAATTTCGCGATACCTTCAAGGGCATGAAAATGATCTGCATGGATAAGCCCGGAGCTGAACTGAAAGTTGAATTCAAAGGTTCGGCCATCGGCGCATACGTTCTAGCCGGCCCAGACGCAGGAATAGTCGAAGCAAGTATTGACGACACTCCGGCAGGCAATTACAACCTCCTCCACAGATGCAGCAGCGGGCTGCATTATCCGCGGACAATTCTATTTGCCTCTGACCTTGATGAAGGGAAACACGTTCTGACGCTGAAAGTAAGTGAAGAAACCAAATCAAAGGGGCACGCAATGCGAGTTCTGCATTTTATAGCCAACTGATGAGGACAAGTATTTCATGATCAGCGTGTTGCTTTCTTGGATTATCTTGTTTGGAACTACGGTTGGAATTGGGTTCGTTGCTGTTCGGGCTCTATCGCGACTATCTGAGCGCATTGACGAACGCCATCTTGACGCATTCCAGCTCTTCTGGATTGGAACGTCGGTTACGATCACCACTGCTCATCTCGTTCATTTATTGTTTCCCTTGAATTCGGCTTGCTTGGCTCTGTGGCTTGTAACAGGCATGATCGGATTATCAATCTCCTTGAAAAATATCTCGAAGATCTTAGTAGATCATAGGCATGCTCTTCGCTTGAGTATGTGTATCCGAGTTTTGCTGTTCCTAACTCTGCTTCTCCTTTTTGCGTATCTAGGGGCATCAGGAGTAATACACAAAAAATGGTCTAGCGAGTACGACACCAATCTCTATCATTTGAACGTCATACGCTGGCTGAATGAGTATCCGATTGTTCCAGGTTTAGGAAACTTGCATTCCCGCCTTGCCCATACATCTGGCTTCTTAACCTATTCTTCTCTTGTCGATAATCTGTTGTGGGATGGTAGAACAGCATGGATAACCTACGGACTATTTGTGACCACTGTATGCGCTCAGTGGTTGTGGATTATTCTTGTTGAGTCGGCGAAAAAGTCCCACAGGGTCGTTATTTTCTGCATGGCGACATTTGCCTACATTTTGAAGCTGCAGACAACAATTCACCCGACCCTCTATTATGATAATATAGCATTGTTATTGCAAATGATGCTGATGATGGAGTTACTGGTCGGCTTCTGCGGCCATGCCACGGGCGAGCCATACGATACAAAATACACGTGGACACGAATTACCTTTCTTTCAATGGTGGCCGCACTCGGTTTCAGTATAAAGCCGATTGGGGCGGTCTCTCTACTATTCACTTTTCTTTTGGTGTGCTATGTTGTCGGAATAACACTATTCAAGGAAAGAGCAAAACTGCGAACCAGATTCTCCGCTATTTTCGCTGTAGGGTCTATCCCCGGGTTACTGATTACGAGTCATTTTCTACGCAATGTCATCATGACTGGTTGGTTGTTATTTCCTGCTCCGGTGGGTCATTTTGACGTTGACTGGGCGATGCCGCTTGATCCTATCGGCGAAACTCACGCGCATGAAATGCAATCTCTCGCGGGGCAATATGGTGTGATAAAGGGCTGGGCACGACTGCCGGGACCCAACTACCACAACGCCATGACAGAAGGGTTTTCCTATTGGTTTCCACAATGGAAAGATCGGGTTTGGAAGGGTCTAGAGCCTCAATGGCTTTATCTTGGCTCACTACTGTTTTTGTTGCATTTGGTGCGACGAGTGCTTTCGCAACAAGAGCGGTCCAAGATCATTTATGATATCTATTTGATACTCCTGTCAGCAACAAACATTCTTTACTGGTTCTCGGTTGCCCCAGACTTGCGTTTTGGAAGCGCATTCTTTTGGATATGGATGGGTCTTGGCACCTCATTGCTTTTGGAAGGAACCTTCAAGAGATATTCTGTGGCACTCGTTCTGGTCATGCTCCTCTCGGCCTACTCCATGCATAACCTGTCAATTTGCGTGATCCCGCACAGAAATCCTCTTCTGGGGCAAATTGGCAAGGCTACATCGAAGCGAATGAAACAAGTCGTGATCGACAATGAACAAAATCCACCACTTCAGGTTCATGTGCCGATTTCAGGAGATCAATCCGGCGATTCCCCACTGCCATCTACGCCTTATCCACTCAACACCTTGCAGTTGAGAGACCCATCTTCTCTACGCTCTGGTTTTAAAACCAGGGCAAAGCGGGATGACTACTTGACGCTTTGATACTTTGACGCAGGGAAAGCCAATCCCCGACAAGTGTGCCGGCCGGCCCAAGAAACATACGCTCTAAAATTCGTAATTCATAATTCATAATTCGTAATTCGTAATTCGTAATTTTGAACTGCTCGCCACTAGTCCCTCGCGACTTCTCTTCCGCGCTTCACATCGTAAAGGCTGCGAACTTTAAGACGATTGCGGAAGGAGAACTGGGTCATTCGGTTGACCGTCGAAACATAAATCTCGACGGGCTCATCTGGCTCGAGGCAAACGAAATTATCGCTGAACTGCGCTTGTTCACCGGGAATATCAAGCCACACCCAGAATGCAGGACTCGTCGAGGAGAGCGTCACTTTGAAAGCCTCCTCGCCTTCAAACGCTAAGGTATCGTCAATATCGACCGCCACATGTGGATCCTCAAGCGCGAGGTGTTTTGGCAAAGCAAAGAGCACATGGTTCCTCGACAAGGTAAAACCCTCGTCGTCCACGGCTGTCAGCCACACCATGACATCCTCGCGCGAATACTGTTCGAGAAGCGAGGAAACATTCAGACGTAACGCAAGTGCCGATTCGCTTCCTAGACAACAGCAGTCAACCTCTCCTTCGTCTAACACAAGGCCGCTCAGCGTTGTGGCTCGCCACTCAACCTTGAGCGTGCAGGACTCGCAACTCGCGTTGGAAACATAAATTTCAACTCCACCGAACTCACAAACAACGCCAGAGATCGACACGGCTGCAAAAACCGACTGTGCCATGTACTGGAGGGCTTTCCAGTGCCCCTGACTATCAATCGAGGAGCCGTCGGCAATCGCCCAGCAACTCGCAAAGGGCTCCCACATCACCCCACTGCATGTGGGATCCCGGCGCCGGGCCGAAATTTCCGCGCACACCTCAACACCATGTGCAATCTGACTGAGCCAAACCCAATCTCGAAAATTTGACGGCAGCGGCCACTGTGCCGCCAGCGCGCTAATAAGTCCCGCCGCACCATCGTTACCGGAAACGCGCGACTCCATAGCCTGACCGGTAATATTTCGATCTCGCTCCGAGACGCAGGCTTCCAGGGTATCGGGATGAGGATAGGAAACCCGAGTCCGGAAAATCCGGAGACCGTTTTCCTCGCTAGGTTCGGTTAACAGGCCATCCGGAAGACAGGCATGATGAAAGGGCTTATACATCGCATTGACATCGTCCTCCTCTTCATCATTTGCATCGGAAAACATTTCCGCTATTCCGGTCACCATAATCCCTTTTTCATCGCAGGTATCCCAAAAAACTTCGTCCTCAAAGGTTCCGCCATCCCAGATGCGCAGTGCATTCAACTCGGCCTCGACGGCACTTCCGATAAGAAAGACGTAGTCATCCGGCATCACATGCGAGGGGAACAATCCGGGAGGAATCCAAACGCCACCTTTCAAGAACACGAAACGCCCGTTGCACATCATCCGGGCAATACCTGTTGCGTCTGTCTTTACATCCAGTGTCCGCAACCCGATGCGCCGCGTGATTCGTTCCAGTTCAACTCCAGCGGCATTCCTCAACACGCTAATAACTGTATACAGCGGCTGTCCGCCCATGCCATGCAGCCACCAGAGTTGCGGAAATTCTAAGGTCACTTCGCCATGAAACGCACCATCGCCGCCTTCAGGCATGATGCCATCACCGCGCCAAAGCTCTTCACCATCTGGCGAGAGAACCACAAACGCCGTTTTGAAGCCATTAAAATCTTCCCCCGCCACTTCAATCCAGCCACCCATAAGGAGCGTGACACCTGCCTCATCATGTTGCTGGCTGAACCCCAGATCGCAAATCCGGGCCTCGTTCCAGGCCCGAATGTGCACGGGACGGCAGATGCCGGAGGTGACGCACTTCGGGCTGTAGTTCGAGCCGAAACCATAACGCGCTTTGCGGAGCTTTCCACTTTCTTGAGAACGCCGCGAAGACTTAATCTCCACTCGCAACAGATTGACTCCCTCGCGAAGCACATCCTTCACATCCGCGCTCCAGCGGCGGAACATGTTGTCCGTTCGTAGCACCAGCATCTCGTTGACAAACACCTCCGAAACCGTATCGATGCCGTCAAAATCCAAATCGATAATATCATGTTTCAGCAAGTGCGCATCCACATCGAACGGCCTCTCGAAAGTCCAGTCCGTCTCACCCACCCACGTAAGCTGCTTTGCGTTATCGCCGACACCGGGATCTGGAATCAATCCGGTGCGAATCAAAGCAGGGTGAACCCCGCCAGGCACTTCGGCGTCGATACTGGCAATATCGCCACCGACGGGTCCGCGGAGCTTCCACACACCATTCAAATCGAGGATCTGCATTTTTACCCTCTGCTTCCCGAAGGCTTCTTATCAAAAGGCGATGGCAACCCATCGTAGGGCACATAAAGCGGATCCCAAGGCAAGGACTTTCCATAGAGGCAAGTGTCGCAGTAGTCTAGCATTGCCGTCCAATCCGACAGGAGGTGACCATGCCCGCCGTTTCGAAAGTGCATGCCTGCAAATGAGTCAGGGCACCGGAGGAAGCGATAGACCTCCCGAGCCGCCGCATGGGTAATGCACGCCCCGGCGGGGTTTGCCCATAAATCACCCAGCGCATCACTGGAAAGTAACGGACGTGGCGCACAGAGTGCTTTAAGAAAATGGCTGTCAAAAGGAAGCGTAGCCTCTTGGTCGACAAATGCAGAGAATGCGTTCCCGAACCAGGTCGGGAAATTCCCAATCATGACGCCAAGCGGCTCTGCGCCCACGGCCTGAAACATCCAGCTACCCGCGCCACCGGAGCCAGAACCGTTCGTAAAGACCGCTGCAAATCTTTCATCAAATGCACCTGCCAGCAACGACGCTTTGCCACCGCGAGAATGTCCGCACACGGCCACGCGACCGACATCCACACACGCAAGCGTTTCGAGGGCATCCATCATTCGACTAAATCCCCATGCCCATCCGGCAATGGCTCCGAAGTCGCTGTCCGGATACCGCACTTGTACGGGAAATTTCTTAGGTGGCACCGTAAGCTCCGGCTGCTTTGAATCCATTCGAAAATCGGGAACGACCAAGCACCGGTCAAAGACGCAGAGCGCATAGCCTCGCGATGTCACCAGCTCAACAAACTCCGGCGTTACCCGCTGCCAGCATCCATCGCCGCAGATGATTACGGGATATTGCTGGCGAATGTTTTCACCCGTTGGCGTATAGAATTCGAAGTTGATGGCAAAATCGCTGTCAGAATAAGGCCTCGAGAGGTATTGCGTCACCTCGGCAACTCGCACACCGGAAACCATCACACCAACGCCGGGAACCGTACTCTGCACGCGCGGGCGTTCGGACGGAGGTGGCGGCATGACACCATAACAGGCACGTTCTATAATGGCTCGAAGCTCCTTACGCCGCTCCGCCCAGTCGGCTCGGCTCACGATGGGTCTTCCACTATCGAAGGTGAACAAATCGGGTAGCTTTTCACAAAAGGTTTTGAATTCAGGCTTTGTCTTCATGGTTGAATTTTAACACAAGACAACATTTATGTACAAGCACTGGAAATTGACGCAGTGCTGACGCATGATTTTTTTGTGAGTTGATTCGTGGGGCGATTTCTTCCGC
>CAZKJH010000073.1:0-19399 GCA_964553035.1 uncultured Lentisphaerales bacterium
CTCCGCCTCTGCTGTCTCGGGAGTTTATTCGCTGTCAAGCCCTGCCGTCAAGTTTTTTTGGCGTAATCGGGAAGGTGGATGTTACTGCTCCGTTTGCCCAACACACGAGTGACTGACTTATTACATCGAGCAGTTACGTGTGGCTTGTACAAGATGTGCAAATGCGCTAAACTAACGCTAGAAAAAAGACAGCTTCTGCCGAATGGTAGGTGTGCCGTCTTGACAACAATACTCCGTGCGTAAGCGCATGATCAAAGAAAGGTGAAGGCCATGAATCTGATCACTATTTTTCGCAAGCTCGGTATCCTTCGTTATGGTGCTAAGTCGGCCACCTATACGAATGCGGTGGACCGACCTGCCGAGTTCATGATGGATGGGGTGTTCAACGCCGACAAAGATCTAACCACGCGTCAGGACTTCCAACAAGCCGCCACTGCTCTGGGGGGTGTCCCACCCAGTAGTGGATTCTGCGCCCAGTGCGGCACCGCATTGAAGTCGGAGACCAAGTTCTGTAGCACCTGCGGCACTGCCGTCGGTGGTGGTGCGACAGGAGTCCCTACGCCCAGTGCCGGTCGGAGAAAAGGTGTCTGACATGTGGTGTCGTGCTCGGAATCATCGCTGTCTTCTTTCTGTTACTCTGCTACATTGTCGCCGATGTCCCCAAGCCTGATGTGTGTCTGCAGTCTGTCGCGGCCCCCGTGAAGGTGGTTGATGGCATCCCGTTGGAACCATCCGTCACGATAGTCCCAGCAGCGAAGGCGGCAGGCAATGATCGGATAGCAGCCCAGTCCGTGGCTGTTAAACCTGAAGTTGAGCGGTCCCAGACGCCTTCGGAGCGTCTTGCCGCATGGACACCTGCCAATAACGACGAGGCGACATCAGGGCCTCCGTGGATCAAGTACGCTAACTATATCAACTCCAAGTACGGTTTCCTCGCAGAGCTGCCGGCGCACTGGGAGAGCTCGGCGGTGAACGGCGTTAATGTCTTTACCAGTCCAGGGAGGTTCGAGGACAGTTGGACTCGCGTGAGCTTCCAGGTGGTTGTGAAGAAGCCTGGCAGCACGCTCAAGAGTCAGGCGGAAAGTTTGGTGGCGCAATTCAAGACAATGAACGACTTTATACTCGACTCGGCCGATGAGCAGGAATTAAACGGATACAGGTTGAATTTGATGTTCATGAGCTACACGCTTCCCGATGGACAGCAGTACCGTCAGATGGAGGCGGTTGTGGATCACGGCGATGCGCACTACTTACTGATCGCATACGCGGCTCCGGCCAAGGTCTTCAATAAATATTCCTTTGTGATGGCCCGTGTGCTGGACTCCTTGCGTTTTGGCGAACTCTAGGCTGAGGTAAGAGTGCCGAGATCGCCAAGGTCGCTATCCCCGATCGTCCATCGTCAATGGTCTATACCGCTTCTGTAATCCTGATTGTTAGCCTTGTTTCTACTTTTTTTAACAAGACGAGTCCATCTCAGGGATCGAGATATCCGTGCTCTGGCCACCTGACAATTCCTTCATAAACCGAAGTGTTATTTGGATGAGCCGTTGTCGTGCTCGCTTCTTGGTTCCTTGCGAATTCAATGAAGTTGAATCGCAGCGCGAACGATTTCATCGATTTCGGACCAGCGGCTGAGCCGGTAGCTTGGTAGGGCTGAAGCCGGAGGGATGAAGTTTCGGTTCCAAGGGCGTGTGAAGATGGCGTAAGAACAAAGTTGAGTCTCGATAATCATGCGGATAGCATTGGGCGCATCGTCGATGGCGAACCGAACATCCATGCTGCAAAGCTGTGGAAACGGGGTGATGAGCGGGTCTTCAGAGTCGTTGAAGAGCTTGGCGTATTTATCGACGTGCAAAACACGGATGTGGCTTAGCCCGTGATTCGCAAGCCATTCACGGGTCACCTCATTCGAATACGTTGGACGGCCAGTGACGATGACGGGATCCAGCCCGTCTTTGGCCCAGCTTTGAATAACAGCGCAAGCATCTGGCGTTTCCGGTATGTCGAGGAGCTCGGATGCATGGAAAGCTTTCATGTACCGCCGATATGTTTCTTCATCGAAGCTAAATGATTTTCGCAGATCGTAGTCAACCATACTTTCGACCGTGACATCACGGTCGAAATGAAGACGTGCGAAACTCGCAAGTCGATCACAGGTTTCACAGGCAACATCATCAAGGTCTACATAAATCATGAGAAAAATTACGAATTACGAATTACAAATTACAAATTATGAATTCGAGAAGGCCTTAGGTTTTAGGTGTTAGGCATTCGCATGGCAGACTCGTCATTACCGACTAGCCACTCGCGACTTCTCTTTATTCCACCGTGACAGATTTTGCAAGGTTTCGGGGTTGATCGATTGCCTCGCCGCGGAGACGTGCAATGTGATAGGCCAGAAGCTGTTCGGCGACGACAACGGGAATTGGACTAATAAATTCGGGGCATTCAGGGATGTAGATGACATCGTCGGTCAAGGATTGGATATCGGGGTCACCTTGCGTGGCAATCGCGATAACAGGCGATTTGCGAGCGCGGCATTCCTGGATGTTGCTGAGGGTTTTCGCTTGGCCGGGGATGCGGGGAACGCAGGCGACAACAGGAACGTTTTCGTCAAGCAAGGCAATCGGGCCGTGCTTCAACTCGGCGGCGTGGTATCCTTCTGCATGGATATAGGAGATTTCCTTGAGCTTTAACGCGCCTTCCAGTGCGGCGGGAAACATGTAGCCTCTTCCGATGTAGAAGAAGTCGCGCGCCGAGGCATACCTTTCGGCAATCTTCTTGATGTTGTCGTTTTGCTCCAAGACGGCCTTGACGATTTCGGGTAGCTTGCTCATGGCCGTAACCATGGTGGTGCCATCGGCATTGGACATGCGGCGTGTGCGTGCGAACATGATGGCCATCATGTTCAGGGTCGCGACCTGGCAGAGGAAGGCTTTGGTTGAGGCCACACCAATTTCGGGTCCGGCATGGAGGTAGACGCCACGTCCGGCTTCGCGTGCAATCGTGGAACCGACGACATTGCAGATGGAGAGGGTGAGTGCGCCTTTGCGTTTGGCTTCGCGGACGGCTGCCAGAGTGTCGGCGGTTTCGCCAGACTGACTGATCGAAATTAGGGCAGTGTTCGGCGCGATGATCGGGTTCCGGTAGCGGAACTCGGCGGCTTGCTCGATGCGTGCAGGAATGCCCGCGAACTGTTCGAAGGCATACGAGCCGACGAGTCCAGCGTAGTAGGAAGAGCCGCAGGCAGTGACGACAATGTTCGAGATCGCGGCAAGACTGTGGGGATCGAGCTGGAGGCCGGCAAGCTTGCAGGTTCCGTCTTCGATGAGCAGTCGGCCACGGATTGTGTTGGCAATCGCCTCGGGTTGTTCAAAAATTTCCTTGAGCATAAAATGCTCGAATCCGCCTTTTTCAACCGCATCTGGATTCCAATCGACGATTGTGGCTGCTCGGGAGACGTAGGCATTGGTCAGGGTGCGAATTTCCATCTTCAAAGGTGTCAGGGTGGCGACATCGCCATCATCTAGGAACGTGACTTTATTGGTGTGTTGAATGATGGCGCTGATATCGGAGGCGACAATCGATTCGCCATCGCAATCACCTAGGACAATCGGGGAACCTTTGCGGGCTGAGACCAATACCGTGGGGAAATCGCTTGAGATGACCGCAATGCCGTAGGTGCCTTCCACGAAGGAGAGGGCTTGCATGACGGAATCGGTCAGGTTGTCTGATTTACACTCCTGAATGAGGTGGGCGAGCACTTCGGTGTCGGTCTGGCTTTTGAAGATGAAGCCTTTAGACTCGAGGCGGGTTCTGAGGGAAACGTAGTTTTCGATGATGCCGTTGTGGACAACCGCAATGGTGCCATCCATGCTCATGTGCGGGTGGGCATTTGCTTCGGTGGGGGCACCATGCGTGGCCCAGCGCGTGTGACCGATGCCGACAGTGCAGGAAGGACCGGGTGGGTTTAATCCGATGACTTTTTCCAGCTCGACAATTTTACCGACGGAGCGATAAAGCTTGATCGAGGGATCGTTCGGGTCGAGTACGGCAATACCAGCGGAGTCATAGCCGCGGTACTCAAGTTTTTTGAGTCCTGAAACGATAGCATCCGTGGCAGGGTTCTTTCCAATATAGCCAACAATTCCGCACATAGGGTAGTCTTTCGCGTGTTAAAACGGATTAGAGGTAAGCGTGTTCCGAGTCTGGGTAGACACCGCCTTGAACATCAGAGATGTATGCTGCGATGGCTGCTTTAGCGATTTCGCCACATTGCGCGTACTGCTTGACAAATTTTGGCAGAGGCCCTTCAGTTAAGCCCAGCAAATCGGCGAGGACGAGGATTTGGCCATCGCAATGAATTCCAGAGCCGATGCCGATGGTTGGGACAGAGGAGAGCGCGGTCAGTTCGCGAGCCGCGTCTTCTCTGACGCATTCCAAAACCGTACAGAAGACTCCTGCCTTCGCAACGGCGAGGACATCTTGTTTGAGGAGAGTGAGCTCCGCTTCGTGTCCGCCTTTCGCCGAGTAGCCACTTGTCTTCACAGATTGAGGAAGGACACCCACATGCGCCATGACGGGGATGCCGTTGTCAACCAGAGCGCGAATAATTTCGGCTCGGATGACTCCACCTTCAAGCTTCACCGCATCGGCTCCGGCTTCCTGCATGAAGCGCCCTGCGTTGCGAATCGCGTCCTCCATAGAGGTTTGATACGACAAAAAGGGCATATCGGCGACGAGGACAGCATTCTGAACACCTCGTCGTACAGCGGCGACATGGTGCAGCATCATGTCGAGGGTGACGGGGATGGTTGTTTTAAACCCCAACGCAGTCGTACCGAGGGAATCGCCAACAAGAATGAGCGGTACGCCTGCGCCATCAGCGATGCGACCGGTTATCGTGTCGTAAGCTGTCACGGTTGCCAGAGGTGTTTTACCCTTGTTCTCGGTGATTTTTTTTATCGTCCACGTTTGCATGTCAGAGTCCTTTCTTGCCTTACGACAAATCGAGGTGAAGCCTGAGTCTTAGGAAAGTTGGTTTATCGAGATTCTCTCCGTTGACCCAAGTAGCAGCGGAGTTCTGGAATTTATCATTATAGACTTTTCTCGGCTGTTTTGTCTTCTGACTTCTCGCGCTTATTGAAGAAGCCGTGTAGTGCTGTCCAGCCTTTCGTCCACGGGCTTCAGCAGGGGATCCAGCGGTTTCGGTTTCCGCTTCCGCATCGGCTTCGGCATCCGACGCATAGAGCGGATTCCACTCTCGGAAGAGCAGAACGACAAGGTGGATAGATTCAGCAAGCTCATTGTCGATAACCGTCCCCATGCGTATAGGAGAATCGATGGACATCGCAGAGCTGATGAATGACATCGTGTCGGCGACTTCTTGCAGGCGCAGGTCATCGCCACCGATGATGCCCACCAGCGCAGCTTTGGCACCGGTCAATTTATTGCCCATTCCCATCCCGGTGTTGCCTAGGAGTTGCTCGGAAGCGAGTTTCACGCGGTTGGATCCGCTGGCCACACCAACGCCGAGATTGCAGAGGCCTCGCCCACTCTTGACGATGGCGATGAGTGTGGCGAAGTCGAGGTTGAGGTATCCCGGGCATGTGGTCATCTTCCAGAGCAAGGTAATCCCATCGGCGAGCGTTCGCGTCGCTTGTGCGAAGTAGGCTTCAAGCGCGAGATTTGTGTTGGAGGGGCAGAGGTCATCGTTTCGGCAGATGATTCTGAGGTCGCCAAGCTTACCGAGGCTCTGTTCAGTTTCAGCGGCCTTGCGCCCAAGGTCTACACCTTCGAATTGGAAAGGAGCGATCATGAAAACGAGGGTCACGACATTTCTCTCGGACGCTCGTGCGAGAATTTTCGCCAGTACGCCTGCGCCGGTTCCCTTGCTGATGCCAGCGACCACGACAGCGATTTGGACACCATCGAACATCGCTACGAGGGCAGGGGTTTCGTCCGCAGCCATCGCCGCGCCGCTTCGATCTCCGCCCGAGCCTAGGCCGCCAAAACGTGTTGAGCCGATACGATATTGCTGACAATGGCTGAGCCTTGCGACTGCTTCAAAATCGGTATCGATGGCAACCGCTTTGATGCGCGATGCGCTTGTCTCTGCGATGGTGTTGACGACCTTTCCGCCTGCACCGCCAATACCGATAAGAACAAATTGAGAATCACTCATGCGCGACCTCCTGATCGTCTAAACCAATTCCAGATTTTGGAGCCTGAAGCGCCTTCTTCTTCTTTTTCAATTTCAATTTTTGCGGCGCGTAAAATAGCACCGTAAATAGTTGCGTAACGAATGTTGTAGGGGTCTTCGTCAATTTCGGGAACGTTGAGGAAAGGCAGGCTACCGATGGTGCAGGGGATACTACCAAAAATTGTTGAAACAAGATGGGTAATGTTTCGCATCAATGCACCGCCTCCGCAGAGGACAATCCCCGCACCAAGGCTGTCGAGCAGTCCGTTTTCGCTGAGATCGGCATAGATAATGCGGAGAGTTTCGTCCATTCGTGCGTTCACGACGAGGGAGAGTGCTTTCAGGTTGACGCTTCTTGACATGCCGATATTTTTTGGCATTTCAATGCGCGCGGTTGCATTGATTCCATCAAGCGTGGCCTGTGCAAAATCGTGCTTCAGTGCAGTAGCAGACTCATCGGTACCGGTGTGAAAGGCGCAAAGAATGTCGTTCGTAACGTGGTCTCCGCCAACGGCAAGATGGCCGACAGCCGTGATTCGGTCCTCGTGAGAGAGGCTCCAGGAGGTGGTGCCGCCGCCAAGGTTGATAACGAGGACGCCGTTGATTCGCTGTTCGAGCGTTGTGCAACCCAGCGAGGCACAGGAAGCCGCACTGAATACGGTCTCAACGTCGCATCCTGACTCTTCGACAGCATCGTTGATCGCGCGGTAGCTGTTGGTGTCCACATGCGTCCGGAGACCGTTCACTGTCAATTCCGAGGCACTGAGGTTGCCAGGGTCTTCGACAACGCGAGTTCCGTCGAGCACAAAGTTGATCTTCATTTCTTCGACGGTTGTCCTGCCGCTGATGGGCGACGTTGCTTGCATGTTTTCGATAGCCGCATCGATATCCTCTTCCTCTACAACTTCGCTGGGGTTATTGATGATCGTTTTTCCCATGATCGGCATGCCGTGGAGATCGCCGCCAGAATAGACGAGGTTGATGCGGTTGATGTCAATCCGGCCCTTTTTTGAGAGCTTGTGGATGACGCTTTCTGCCGTTGTGGTGACAGATTGAGCCGACTGGACTTCGCTTTTGCGCATGCCCGCTGTTTTTTCGGTGCAAAACGCCGTGATGTCGACGGTGCCATCCATTTTTAGAGAGCAAACTCCAAGCATGGCGACTGTTTGTGAGGTGCCAATTTCAATGGCGACGATGGGTTTCATGGTTATACCTATATTCCGTAGACCAACAGGGTTGAAAGGAGGACGTCGAATCGTATCAGTGAGGCGGCCTTCGGTTGCGCAAGTGCCTCTGATGCCATTCTCAACGCCATGCGAATGTCGTTGCTCGTCTCGAGCTCATCCCAGACGAGCCGGATTTCGCGCTGACCGTCTGATGTTTGAAGGATAAGATAAATTCGGCCGCCGATATCAATGTTGTCAATTCGGAAAGAGATGCCGTCCATCTCGTTGTAAACGTTGATAACAGAAAGGGCGAGTAAATTTTTGCCCGTCAGCGTTTCGCCGGGCGTAACGTTGATCTTTTCGTTGCCATCCATTAGCACGGGAAGCGAAGACCAGCGCTTGCGCTGGGACGCATCGATGGTCATGACCGTGCCTTTGCGGTCGGATGCAAAATTTGTGGACTCGAGGCGTACAACGGGGAGTCGGTCGATGGCGACAATCTCGACGGTGTCGGGAAGTTTTTTGGTGATTTTGACATCACCGAGATTCGGTACATTTCTCAGTAGTTCTTCTCGTTTGGATGAGGCACTAAAGGAGAAGATATTAACGCCTTCCGAAATGCCGGTGAGTTCCACGATTCTGTTTTTCGAGGCGGCAAGTTGCGTCGAAATCTCGACATGATGAATCGTATAGGCCGGATTGTCTTTGAACATAATGAAATCAAGACCGCGCCATCCGAAATAAAGTGCTGTTAGCACGATAACAATTCCTAACACAACAAGACCTGCCCTTAGCCGCATCGAGCATCCTCCATGATTCTGGCGCAAAGGATAGGGAATGGAATTCCAGCCTTGGCTGCAGCCTTGGGAAGGATGCTGTTCTCTGTGCATCCGGGAATGGAATTGAGCTCGAGGACGTAGGGGCGGCCTTCTGGGGAGATTCGAAAATCAATTCGACCGACTGACCAAGCGCCAACGGCTTTGAATGCTTCCAACGCGATGCGGCGTACTTCGGCTGCGATGACGGCATTCGCCTGATCGTCTTCGGGAAAAGTATAGCCTGTCGTTCCGCCAGATTTGTATTTTGCATTCCAACTGTACCAACCGCCGTCTATTCTCGGCGTGATTTCGATAATCGGCAACGCATCGATGCCGAGAACCGATACGGTCCATTCGCGCCCCGGAATGAAGGCTTCAATAATCACGACCTTATCGTATTTTCTGGCTTCGTTAACAGCCGGTTCAAATTCAGAAATTTGGTTGACGATGGTGATGCCGACACTGGAGCCTTGACATGAGGGCTTAACGACAACGGGAAGTGGGAGTTTGAGGGATCCAATCTTTCCTCCGTGCGGAATAATATAACCATCTGGAATGGGAACGCCTGCGGCTACGAATGCTTTGAGGGCAAGGACTTTATCGAAGGAGATCCTAGAAGATTCCGGACGCGAGGCTGTGTAAGGCATCTTCATTTGCTCCAGAACGTTCTGAACGCCTCCGTCTTCGCCGAAGGTGCCATGCAACGCTACAAATACGGCCTCCGTTCCTTGGGGAAGCGTGAACGTATCGGTTTCGGATACCATCACAGGCGTGACCGTGTATCCTGCTTCTTCAAGCCCTTTTACGACGGCATTCCCCGTGAGTAACGAGATCTCGTGCTCACTCGAACTTCCACCCATAAGGACGGCTACTTTTGTAAATTTTCTGGTCATGTCTGATTATTTGATCGTGATTCCGCCGCTTTGTGCGACATCATCGCCACCGACTTTGATTGCATGAGAAATGCATTCACCCCAGAACGAAGGGGAGCGGAAAAATTTAAAAAATGGGGGTTGAGCCGCGGGGTCGATGTATTTCGGCTCCGCCTCGAGGCGTCGCGCCATCTCGGTTTTGGCATCCTCTAGGTATCCGACTTGATCGATGAGGCCGAGGCTGACCGCTTCCGTGGCAAGCAGGATGCGGCCATCTGCGATGGCGCGCACCTTCGCCACATCTAACCCGCGCCCATCGGCGACGATGTTGACGAAGCGTGTATGGAGCGAATCCACCATGTGCTGAAGCATTTGCTCTTGCTCAGGTGTCAGTTCTGTGAATGGATTTAAGATGTCCTTGTTGCCGCCCGACTTGATGGTGATGCTCTTGAGCCCGATTCGTGCGGCGAGATCCTGCACGTTATAGCTGTTCATGATTACACCGATGGAACCCGTGAGGGTGGTCGGATTGGCAACGATGTAGTCGGCTGCTGCCGAGATATAGTAGGCACCCGAGGCTGCCATGGAGCCCATCATCACAACGATGACGCGGTTGGTATCCGCTTTTTTGAATTCGACCAAGCTGTTCCAAATCACGTCGCTTGCCGTTATGCCACCGCCGCCACTGTTGATTTGGATCAGAATTCCTTTGATTTTTTTGTTGTCTTTTGCCTTGGTGATGTGCATAAGCGCAGCTTGGGCGCTGTTGTCTTCCGAATACCATGAGGACGAAGGCGCAGCATCTTGGATGATCCCGTTGATTGAAATTTTCAATACGCGTTTTTTGCCATCATCTGCATCCTCGGCGGAATCATCCATGCTCTCGAAGTTCTCCGCCAGTATCTTCTGGAAGGAACTGGACTTGAGTTCGCTCTTGGTTTTATCGATGACCGAACATCCTGCACGGAAGATCAGCGTAAAGAATAGAATGCACCCGACCACGAAGATGAAGGACATCATCATGCAGCTTCTAAGGCAGGAGGAGGCCCACGAATTGTTCGGCGTCTTAACGGGGGGGGGCTCGTAGATGGGCGAGGTATTGAACCTGTTGGTTTCCAAAGGAGTTTCGGGGAGTGGGGGAGGGGATGAAAATGCGGAATGAGGTGCAGCATCAGCTTCGTTTCTGTCGTATGAAGACTCGTTCATCGTGGCTTGCCTTTATCTTTGTTTGGAGAGGGTGGCATCTTGCCCAAGAACTTGAGCACGGCCTTGAGGTCGTCCCAGACATTTTTCTTGGCGGCTGGAAATCGGAGAAGATGCTCGGGGTGAAATGTTGGAAACAGCGGAATAGAATCGTACTGCTGCCTGATTCCATGATCTCGTGTGATATCGGCTTGTGAATTCCCGGTTAAACTACGGAGCGCGAGAGGACCGAGTGCTACGATGCATTTTGGTTTGATCAGTTGTATCTGGTTCACGAGCCACGGCATGCAGGCATCCACCTCCGTTGTCGTGGGTGGTTTGTTTTTGGCTACCTTGCACTTCACAACCGTGGTAATGAAAACCGATTCGCGATCAAATCCCATAGCCGCTATCATCTTGGTCAAGAGCTGACCGGCAGAGCCTACGAACGGCTTGCCGCAGGCGTCCTCTTCTTCTTCTGGGCCTTCGCCAATGAACATGATCTCGGGAGAGACGGAGTTTCCTGTTCCAGGAACCGTGTTCGTTCGGCCTTGGCAGAGTCCGCACTGTTTGCAGGTTGAGATAGCCTCTGCAATCGCTTCAATCGAGGGTAGTCTCGGTGTTTCAACGGCGGCAGGCGGTGGAATTGGGCAAATCTCCGTCGCGATCACACGGAACGCTGGAGGCTGCGTCACTGCACCTGCTGTTCGCGTACGCGCTGAGGCAGACTTCGACTTCGGGTCGTCGATAATCGCCAGAAATGAAGACACAATGTCCCGATCAAGTGCTGTAAGTCTGCGCCCGCCTTGGATCTCGGTCTCGACATGAAGCGTCAGACCGTCGATTATGTCTCTCGGTATTCTCAAGCCATTCATCTCCGTACATTTTATTCTCGTATTCTACCAAAACGACCCTCGTAAAACAACATTGGAAACTTCACGTTGGAAACTTCTTATTCAACGATAACGGACACGCCGTCAGGAATAACCACCACACGAGCTGATGGCGCCATTCCTTTATAGGCCATCTTTAGTGCCATCTGCAGTGTGGTGGCCGTTTCTAGGTGCAATGCTCGAATCAGCTTGGCCTCCCACAGATCTGTCACGAGAATAACGCGGTAGCGTGTCAGAATTCTTGCCAGAATCTGGTATTCCCACTGATCCGGAGCAGTTTCTGCCTGCGGAACGCGGAGCACGGCTTCAAGGAGCGCTTGGGGGCTTTCCGCCTCGGCGAGTGCCGTGTAGAAGTGTTCGCTACCGTGCCCGTCGCTACAGCCCGCAACCATGATAATCGTTCCACCGACAGCACAGCATGCTTCTGCAGCCGTCATGCCTTTCACTGCTTGGTAGAGATTTTGGTCGAGAGGATATCCGCCATTGCTGGTGATCACGATGTCACCCTCAACGCGCGAAACAGTCACAGATTCGCGCATTCGGTCGCATCCTTCTTGGTGTGCCTGCTCGTGATGACCTGCGAATGCAGCCCGAATGGATTTGTCGGGATTCAGCGTTACGTTTAAAATAAAGGCCAAACGCGCCAGTTGCGCCGCATAAAGCATGTCACGATGAAGGGGATTGCCGTCGAGGCGGCCTGCACGCGCATTGGGATCTGCAATGAAGGCCGAGCAATGGTTGGCCAGAACCGTCTCGCGCCCAGCAACCCCCGGAAGCACGCTTTTGCGTCCACCTGAGAAACCGGCGAAGAAATGTGGTTCGATAAAGCCTTCGGCAATAAGGAGGTCTGTATCCAGCGCGAGCTTGTTTAGCCAGAGTTCGCCACCCGATGGTAGTGTGCCGAGGCGACGAAGGCTCGAGGCATTGGTGCAATCGTGCATCACGAATTTTTCGCGCCTGACGACATCAGCTCCAAATTTTTGACTCATTTCATCTGCGGATGTCGATCTGTGGCATCCCGTTGCGAGGAGAATGCTGATGTCGATGTCCGGATTGCCTTTGCGTAGTCGCTCCAGCAGAATCGGCAGGGTGAGGTGGCTTGGAACGGGCCGCGTGTGGTCGCTGGTGATCAGTGTGGCTGTGCGCTTTCCCTTGGCCAGCTCTTCAAGTTTGAGTGACCCAATAGGATTATCGAGGGCAGCGGCGATGCGTTGTCGCTGTTCGGCAATCGAAGGGATCTCTGCCGCGCCATCGGTAGGGGCGAGGATGGCAGACAAATTGGCTGCCGGAATTTCTGCCTCCTGAAAAGCGTGGTGGTAAGGCAGGCGGATTTTTATTGTTGAGGGGTTCATCGATTACGCCCTCTTGCCTCTATTGGATGAAGGTGTTTGCAAAGTTGTCTTTATCGGGAACGCAGTAGAAGGCCTTCCAGATGCCGTCCGAGTCCTGTATCAAGGCGGCTGACTGCAAGTAGCCGAGCCATTCCTGGGAACTGAAACGACGAACGCCGAGTCCTTGCAGTAGGCCCGCGATGAAGATGTCATGGCTGACGATGAGTGTATAGCGAGCTTCGAAGCTGCATTGCATGAGCCAGTCGAACGTGAGCGATGTTCCTTCCTGAATCGTTTTGTAGCCTTCAGCGTATCCATCTCGGAAGTATCGGTCGGTGCATGCCGCACTGCCTTCTTTTTGGTAGAAGCTATGCAGGAGTTCGCGGTCTTCTACCCAAAGTCCAGAGACACCGATTTCGGGCGCATCGAAGACCGAGACATCTTTCAATCCCATCCCTGATGCGATGTGTTTTGCCGTCTCACGTGTTCGGCGCATCGGCGAAGCACCGAAGCACCAAGGCCCCATTCCTGCGAGCATTGCCCCGCATTGATGGGCCTGAATAATTCCAGATTCGGTAAGACCAAGATGCTCTCCAAAGGTTGGATCGTCTTCTTTAATTTTAGGGCGTTCGGCATGGCGAACCAGCAGAATGCATTTGCCTGAGGATGTTGTGGTGATTTCCCGAAACTCGTTGATCGAAATTGGCGAGGAAGCTGGTTTTGGAAGGGTGTTTTTATAGTCCGTCATGTTCATGGCCGCTGGGCGGGCTCATTGTCAGGTTGCGTTACAAGATCCTTAGATTCAGCAGACTTAATTTCCTCAGCAGAAATCTCAAACCCCGCGGCGGCTAGCTCCGCTGCCTCCTTGGCGGTGAGTTCAAAATCAACCTCAACCACTTCGCCTGCTTTAATTGCCTGAATGATCTGTCTTCGATGAAGATTTTCCGCTGCGACCTGAAATTTGGCCGTGATTTCGGCCTGTTCCGCTTCCTCTTTCGCCTTTGCTGTAGCACGTTCTCGCTCCACGTTTGCGCGGGCTTCTATTTCGCGGCGTTCTTGTTCTGCCTTTTCTTTTGACTGCTGAACGCGGAGTCGGTGTAATTCGCGGAACGAAAGGTGCGCTTCGCCATTGTCGTCTATGATGGTTGCAGCCGCGATGGCTTCTGGAGTAAAGGCGGGGAGGGCGTTTTTTTTCTCGGCTAGGTTTCGGTCTACAGTATCCGCGATAACTTCAGTTTCCGGCAAGGTATCCTTCGGTGTCAGGCCATCAGGTGTTCGCACGTTAAGTACGCTCAGGTAGTTCGCGTCTGCATTGAGGGTCAGGTTGGTTGCTTGGCCGGACGCATATGACAAAGAGATGGGTTCGGTTTGATTCCCTTTTGTGAGCATTACGCTGCTTGTCTCAAAAGAGACGGCCTCGAGCGTGAAGTCCCCGAGTGTTTGCCCTTCGGTCAGAAAAAACGACCTTCCTGATTGGTTGTCTAGAAATCCTGCAGCAGGAACGCCTCGGAATCGAGACATTGCGTTGAGGCTGATGGTGTCTGACAAACGGGGCACTTCTTCTGTTGGCTGGGTTTGAGCGGCTTGTGCAAGCGCAGCCGCCAGCTCTTCTGCCGAGGGAGTTTTCGGAAGCTGTCCGAAAGGGGCGCGTTCGAGTATCATGCGGTATTTGTCGAAGGAAGCACTATTCACTCGACCAGTTTCCGATAGCGCGGAAGCTATGGAGAGACTGAAAAAAGCAATAACCAGAAGCCCTGAGCCGATGCTCGTTGTCTTCATGTTGCCGCCTTGTCTCGCTTATGCATTAAGTCCGTTTCACCGTTATTTCACTGTGTAGCGGGTTGCTTTTGTGAGGGCTTTCCAGAGCTCTTCTGGTGTCTTAGATTCTAGCGCAGATTTTCGATTTGCCTCTTTGATGAAAGACTCGGAAAGGCCTGCGAGGAGTCTTAAATAGAACGCGCTGACCGCTGTTGGTATTGTCGAGAAGAAGATAAAATGTGCAGGCATCTCCGAAATGCCGCCGAAGACAACGCCATTTTTGCTCACACCAAAGGCGAGGGACAGGCCCCCTCCTTCAATGCCTCGAACGTGCGGAAACGCCATTCCGTGTCCGATTCCAGTGCCGAGGATGTTCTCTCGGGCGATCGCGGCATCGGCCAGCTTTTCCGCATGGTCAACGAATTGCGCCTTTTGTAGGTTCGCGGTGAGCTCTGCAATGACCTCGGTGGGAGTTGTGCCCTGCAAATTGGGTAGCATAAGGTCAGGAGAAGAGAATCGGGCAATGCCAACTTTACGTTCTGAGCTGGATCGTGATTTTCTTTCGGCAACCCACTTCGCACCCGACGGATCGTAGAGGGTCCGAGCACAGCTTGGGCAGGGTATTAAGTTTCGGCAGAGTTTGACGGCCTGGACTTGCGATATGGCGACGTGCATACCGCACATCGAGCACGAACCATCATTCATCGGTGCCATGACGATGTGGTCTTTCTTGTAAAGCCGCGAGAAGTTCATCTTGACTTCAGGTTCGAGCGTCTCCGTCATGCCATCGATGCTGGTGTTGATGGCCGACATATCTGCTCCAAGACCTCGGATCGATCGCTGTTCATCGCGAATAAGGATAAGTTCCTGCAACTGAATCAAATGATTTATTGTGCTGCGCATGGACTGCGGCTGCTCCTTCCTTTTTATGTTATTCATCGTATGCGCCCCTTTATAAGCTTTTCTTTAAAGGCATCCATTTTGTTGTTTTTGAGGCTGAAAGTCAACGGGTTTTTGCAAAACTCTGTTTTTCGCGGTTTTTTTAAGGCAGTCGTTTTAGGCTTGATTTACCAGTCAATATAGGCTAAAATAAGACGGCATTATTTTTACTCCAGCTAAAGGGCAACTCTATGGGAATTCTCAATCAAGGTTTGATATTGATGGCGACCGGCATGGGCGCTGTATTCATTTTTCTAGTCATTCTCGTATTCGTGATTAAAGCCTTTGAAGGCATCGCCCCCAAGATATGCCACATTCTTCCCGATCCCCAGCCGAAGGCACGCGCCGCCAAGGCAACGGGTCATGGCAATTCAAATATTGCCTTGGCGATTGCAGTCGCACTCAAGCGCACTGGCAAATAGGCGTAACGCAACAACAAGTTTAAAACTAAAAATAGGAGATTGGCAATGGCCAAGAAGCAAGTTAAGTTCATGTGCACGGCTTTCCGTGACGGATTCCAGTCGGTTTACGGTGCCCGCGTTTTCGCAAAAGATTTCATGCCAGCCGTCGAAGCCGCCTATCAGGCGGGCATTCGGTGGTTTGAAGCAGGAGGTGGCGCACGCTTCCAGTCCTGCTATTTCTACTGTCAGGAAGATGCGTTCGATGTGATGGATGAGTTCCGTCGTGTTTGCCCGGATGCTGATCTGCAGACGCTTTCCCGCGGTGTCAACGTTGTGGGTCTTGATTCACAGTCTTCCGACATTATCAAGCTTCATGCCGACATGTTTAAGAAGCATGGGATGAGCTCTATCCGAAATTTCGATGCCTTAAACGACATCGAAAACCTTCGCTGGTCGGGTCAGTGCATCCATGATGCCGGGCTGAAGCACGAAGTATCCGTGACGCTGATGGGTCTTCCTCCGGGAGTGGATAATCAGGGTGCGCATACGCCTGAGTTTTATGTGGATCGCGTCAAAAAAATTCTTGATGCCGGCATTCCCTTTGACAGGATTTGCTTTAAGGATGCGTCGGGTACAACCACACCGAGCACGGTTCGCGAGACGATCAAGCTTGCCCGCAAGTTGCTGGGTGACCAGGCTCACATTCAGTTCCACTCGCATGAGACGGCCGGCAATGGCCTGACCTGCTACCTCGCCGCACTTGACGGCGGCGCTGACGGCGTCGACGTTTCTTTGGCACCGGTCTCGGGGGGTACTTGCCAGACGGACATCATTACGCTGTGGCATGCGCTTCGTGATACCGACTTTGATCTGGGCATTGATATCGAGAAGATCCGCAAGGCAGAGGACGTCTTTAAGAATGCGATGTCTGACTACTTCACGCCTCCAGAGGCCATGGCAGTCGATCCCGTCATTATCTGGTCTCCGATGCCGGGTGGTGCGCTGACTGCGAATACGCAGATGATGCGCGAAAACAATCTGATGGACAAGTACGACGATATGCTCAAGGAGATGTACGATGCGGTTCGTCTGGGCGGCTTCGGTACCTCGGTCACGCCCGTTTCACAGTTCTATGTGCAGCAGGCGATCAACAACGTCATGTTCGGCAAGTGGAAGAAGATTGCTCCGGGATATGGCAAGATGGTTCTCGGCTATTTCGGTAACACGCCGGTTGAGCCCGATCCAGAAATCGTCAAGATCGCTTCCGAGCAACTCAAACTTGAGCCAACCAAGAAGACCGTGCTTTCTGTCAGCGATGCCGATCCGAAAAAGGGTCGTGCCTATTCCGAGAAGCTACTCAAGGATGCGGGTCTTCCTGTCACCGACGAGAACGTCTTCATCGCTGCTTGCTGCCAGGAGAAGGGTGTCGCCTTCCTGAAGAATCCTGCAGGGGCTCCTAACGGTGTCACCAAGAATAAACCGGTCGCTGACGCATCGAAGAGTCCTAAGGACTGCACAGTCACGATCAACGGCGAGACCTTTGCGATCTCGCTGTCTGATGGTGCCGCAACCGTCAATGGCAAGAAGGTTGAGTTCAGTGTTCAGGATGGCATCAAGGCTCCTGTAGTCAAGCCAGTCGTGGTAGCAGCCGCTCCCGTTGCATCTGTAGCATCGGCACCTGAAGGTGGCGATGCCGTTCTGTCTCCTGTCCCGGGCCTTGTCCTTAGGCTTATCGCCTCGGATGGTGCTCAGGTCGAAGCCAATCAAGACGTGCTTATCCTGGAAGCCATGAAGATGGAGATTCCGATTAAAGCACCTTGTGCTGGTCGGGTATCGATCTTCGTTGCTACTGGCGACAAGGTGAATTCCGGTGACTCGCTCTTCACGATCGCGTAAACGTACAACGATAGAAAGGTTTTTATGAAAAAGGTTCTCTCGTTGTTCGGTGTTCTTTTGCTTGCTGGCTTTTCGCTGGCAGCCAACAACACCACTGTGAATGTCGAGCATTCGAAGGCTCCGGTTGTTAAAAAGGTGCATGCACCTGAGTTGACTGCTGAACAGCTTCTCGAAAAATCAAAGAATATCTGGAAAGATACCGGTATCTACGGCTTTATGGTCAAGGAAGCGCCAGAATGGTTGACCCAGGGCTACACACGCAAGGATGGAACGGTCATGCCTGGACACGAGGTCAAGATCCTCGGCGGTCTTCCCTACGGTGTTGGTCAGCTCATGATGATTCCGGTTTGCCTGCTCCTGATGTACTTGGCCATAGTCAAGGATTTCGAGCCGTTGCTGTTGTTGCCGATCGGGTTGGGTGGTCTTCTGGCCAACTTGCCGCTTGCGGGGATGAATACTCCGGAAATGATTGACGCCACGGGCATGCTTGCGCCAGGCGGTTTTCTGTACTACATCTTCAGCTTTGGCGTTGAAACCGGCATGTTCCCGATCATCATCTTTATGGGCGTGGGCGCGATGACGGACTTCGGTCCTCTCATTGCCAATCCCAAGACCTGCATGCTCGGTGCCGCCGCTCAGCTTGGAATTTTCACGGCGCTCATCGGCGCGGTTCTGTTGAACGACTTCGTGCCGGGCATCTACTTCTCGCTCCGCGACGCCGCTTCAATCGGCATCATCGGCGGTGCGGATGGTCCTACGGCAATTTGGCTTACGACCAAGCTCGCCCCCGATAAGCTCGGTGCTATTGCTGTTGCGGCCTATTCCTACATGGCGTTGGTGCCCATTATCCAGCCGCCCATCATGAGGCTCTGCACGACGCATGATGATCGCCTAATCAAGATGAAGCAGCTCCGCGAAGTGAAGAAGATTGAAAAGGTTCTTTTCCCCGTCGTTGTGATTGTTCTCTGCGGTCTGCTCTTGCCCACGGCTGTTCCCCTCATGGGTGCGCTGATGTTCGGCAACTTGGCGAGGGAGTGCAAGGTGGTTGACCGAATTTCGGATACTATGCAGAACGCGCTTATCAACATTGTGACGATCTTCCTCGGTCTTTCGGTCGGCTCCAAGCTTGCTGCGGAGAAGTTCCTGACGATTGAAACGCTCGGCATTCTCATGCTCGGTCTCTTCGCCTTTGCTGTCGGAACCGCCGGCGGAGTTTATATGGCGAAAATTATGAACGTGTTTTCGAAAGATAAGATCAATCCGCTTATCGGTTCAGCAGGCGTCTCGGCTGTCCCGATGGCGGCTCGTGTATCGAACAAGGTCGGGCTGGAGTATGATCCTTCCAACTACCTCCTCATGCATGCGATGGGACCGAATGTCTCGGGCGTGATCGGCTCTGCCGTCGCGGCCGGTATTCTCTTCCGCATGCTTGGCTAATCCTCGGAGCAGAAACCCATACGATCCGGATTGGCTAAGACAAGCAATCCGGATTTCTTGCTTTTTCGGATGGATAGGCTTGACAAAGCGACGCTTCTCCTTGAAGATCATTGCTGTCGTTGAATTTGGAGAGAAAATGAAAAACGCAAAGAGTGCAAGAGTTGAAGAGAGTCTGATGGAAGTGGCATTGGCCCTATCGGAAATGGAATCACCGAGTGAAATACGCCGGTTTTTGAGTGAAATCTGTACCGATTCCGAGTGCCGAGACATTGCCTTGAGGTGGCATCTCATGAAAATGCTCGCAGACGGGGTTCCACAACGAACAATTTCTAAGGAATTAGGACTTAGTCTCTGCAAAATTACGCGCGGTTCTAAATACATGAAAGACAACACCTCAGTTTTTCGGCGTTTTGTGACCAAGGCGATGGGTGCTACTAGTCGCTAGTCGTTAGTGTGCTGAATGGCTAATAACTTTCCCTTTGAACTGTCCGGCATGGATATCAT
>CAZKJH010000074.1:0-19375 GCA_964553035.1 uncultured Lentisphaerales bacterium
CTGGCAAGCTGGAGTACGTCCAGATTGTAATCTGGAAGATTTCTTCAAGATTACAGAGGAGCAGAAGACGCTGGCAAGCGGAAGTACGTCCAGATTGTAATCTGGAAGATTTCTTCAAGATTACAGAGGATTCGCCAGCGTTGTTGTGGACTGAAAAGCGGAAAATCGCCATACAGTACCCGACAAAAGAATCCTTTTGCAATAATCTGGCGGTTTTGTTGACAAGATTAGTGTCGATTCAGATAACCCATTTGGGAGGGTTTATGTAATCTTGAAGGTTTCTTCAAGATTACATAAACAGGCTGAGAAACCGCACTTCACACCTCACGTGATGTTGCGTACAACATAAAACGACAAAGTTTTTTTGGCAGAGTTTATCAAACGACGAACTGGGCGGTGCCGACTGCCCGGGCTTACCCCATGGCGACGAGGGTTTCGAGGAGTTCTTCAACGCGGTCTTTGGGGGCCTTTGCGAATTGGCGGGCGATCACGGCCGCCGTAGTGGGGCCGGGCTGGGTGCTCAGGGCTTCGCGTAAAATGCAGACCTGATCGGGCAGGGATTTCGGACAGGGTCGCTTCGTTTCGTTTCCTTT
This sequence comes from uncultured Lentisphaerales bacterium, assembly GCA_964553035.1. Taxonomy (GTDB): domain Bacteria; phylum Verrucomicrobiota; class Kiritimatiellia; order RFP12; family UBA3636; genus JBBQIY01. The sequence continues at coordinate 594 of CAZKJH010000074.1, forward strand.
TCCCACTCCTCTGTTTCATCGGGTTCGGAATGTCCTGTGACCGCGAGTTCTCCTTGTTCGTCTTGCCCCGCCTTCTCGAGAGAGACCGCAAGCTTGGCCAGTTGCGAGGCGATCTCGTGGGTTGACGGATCTGGGTGCGACACCCCGATCAGGTCACATAACTCCGAGATGAAGAGCTGGTGGTTTGCGCGCTCGGCTTCCCCGGAGCGCGTCCACCGTTCGATGAAGACACGTACTCGCCCCGCTTATTCGGTTTTCATTTCTCTTTTTGCTTTCCCCAATTTTCGAACGGAGGCAGAACCAGTGCGCTGGCTTGGATGGGAACGTGTCCCGCCTGAATGTGGTCGAAGAGTTGATGCTGAAGGGTTCCTTTGAGTTGTTCACGCGTGATTGATTTCCCAAAAGGGGAGAAGGCGCGTTCGTAGGTTTGAGTGGCGGTGGCGCCTGGCATTGGGAAGCGGTGGAAAGCTCTCTGGAAGCGTACGATGTTGGCATCTGCAGGCAGGATGTCGCAGAGTCCAGGATAGAAGAGCCAGCTACCGCAGGTCACGGCGCGTGGCGTAGGATTTTCGCTGAAATAGCGTGGATAAAAAGCCGCCGCTTGCCGAAACGAATCCTGACAAGCGGAGAAGAGGAGGGGCTCACCGGCAGGGATATGAAGGGCCAAGATGGCATCGCCCGGTGTGATCTGTCTTTCCCAGCATCCTGGCTCAAAATCTGTTGGTGTCAGTGCAATGGTGCCATCTGGCTGTACAACGTGTGCACGACGAATCTCGCCGGCCACTTCAGTGTAAGTTAGTTCGATGACTGGGCCGGAGGCGCCCTCGCTATTTGCGAAGATACCTTGTTGTGTAATCGTGCGTTCGCCACGGGCGACGACACAAACGATGCCACTGTGCCGATGCCTGAGCGCGATAACAGCACCGTTATACGTCGCGGGTTGGAACTGAAGGCGTCCGAGTCGTATCACGTGCATCTGGAAATGGTTACGCAGCCAGCCCGCTTCTTGAAATCCGGGCAAACCCGTTCGCTGGCGTTGTGTTTCGATCCAGATCGGGATATCGGCGAGGGTGTCGCGCAGAACGTCTTCAGGAATACCGCGTACTGCGTACTCGTGACGGATATGGGTCACGCGTTGTAAGAGAGGAAAAACCAAGAAAAAGCGCTCGCCAAGTGAGTTATCGCGTGGAATGTCTTTCCACGCCGCAGGCTCCCATCCACTGGAGCCAAAGAGGGCACTGGCGCAACGGGTAAGGTCGGCTAGACGATCAGGAGACCGCAGTAGCTCTTGGGCTGCGTCTGTGATCATTCTAGAGAATTCAGATCCGATGCCGCACCATGCGACATCACGGATCAGGAGGTCAGGCACCCGCAGATAGTCTCCTATGGAAGCGGGTTGGTATTCATTTGATGTAGGCATAAAGTCCTTCTTAAGTCATTGACGCTAGTCAGAAATAAAACAAGGGAACAAACATAGCATTTCGGTCTGTATTTCGTCTAGCACTTCTCTGTGGTGTCGCATTCGCCTGATGTCGGATTCGCGGCAGAAGAATTGGTGTTGGCGATGACCACATCGACTTCCGTAGGATAGATGTACTCCGTGATGCCCTTGACCGTGGATTTAGATCTGGGCTCACCGCGCGTTAGCGGGGCGTGAAGAAGCTTGGCGTCTCCTTTTTTCCACAGGGCGAGCAGGGAGTCGGCTTCCAGCTTGTCTTCTCGGGCGAGTTTTTCAATGTCGTCCATTTTGTACTCGACGAAATACATCTGCACTTCAACTTGATGCGGATCCGTGGGGAACAATTTTTCGAGGATGTTTTCAATCTTCTCGAGGCGTTCTGTCAATCAGGCAATTTCAACTTTTGAGAGTCCAAACTGAATAGGTTCCGCTGTGACGAAATTGGCGGCGGTGTTGAAGAGACGAATGGTAACCTTGTTCTCTCTACTTTTGCAGAAATCCGAAATTCTGAGCGATGAGGGTTTCCCGAAGATGATGCCAGCAGATTTTCCGTTGATTTCTACCTCGGCCGCACCGGCCAGTTCGAAGCGCATGCGCTCATGTTTCCCGGTGAAGGTAAACGTGTAGTCCACGCCGCCCCAGTAGTGCGGATAGCCCGCCGCGGCAAGGTCGCCGATGGTTGGAGCTGTCGGTTTTTTGAGCACACTGTTGTCGACAATAAAATCTCCTTCCAGATAAACCATGTCACGCACCTCGGCGAGTTCGATTCTGTTTTCGCCGAGGTGGCAGAGTCCAGACTCTGCCACGCCTTCGAAACAACTGTCACAAGGATGATGCGGTAGCAAAGTCGTTTGGGGTGCTACAGTGCCGTTAATCGTTAGGCCGGACGTCATCATGTTTTCGGTGTAAATGGCCGTGACACGTGCGCCTTCTTCGAGCGTGAACGTGAAGTCTTTTTTCTTGTGGAAGGCGGCGATGTTCTTGCGGATCAAGGACACGTTCGATACGGTGATTTCAGCCCACGTTTTCTTTGAACAAAAGACCGTTGTTTCAAAGGCGACAAGCTTGGCGGCGAAACTTCTTGGCATAATCATGCAGGCGGCACCGTGTTCCAGACTGAAGCCGACGGGCATTTTGTTGGTCGCTAAAAACGCAATTTCTTCGACTGGATCGTAGACGAGGAAGTTGCCGGTGAATTTAATTTTTGGTGAGAGCGTTTTGCCCAAGAGATTGATGAAGAAGGTTTCACGGAAGCCATCGTTGTTGTGCGCAGAAACGAGAATTTCTTCGCTTCCTTCTCCAGAGATATCGACGTCTGACTCTAGTGCATCGAGTGCGGCAAATTCTCCAGGTGGCAGAGTGATGACTGTGCCACCCACGGCACGAAAGTGCTGGAGAAGCTGGGTGGTTTCGGGGCTGAGAGGAATGCCCGACATGACGAGGATCGTTTTGTAGGATTGCTTGCCGAGGGTGATGACATTGCCATGGATTTCAGACATTTTTGCCACAACGCTATCTTCGCCGATTTCGTAGCCGATGTGGCGACGGGTGATCTGCATCAGCAAGTTGCAGTAGGCTTCATCGAATGCATCGGGAGACATCTGGACTCTGGGCTTGCGGTTTTTGAATACAGTATTGATATCAAAGCCTGTCAGGGTTTCGACGACGCGATCTGGGTAGAGGAGGAGGCAGTCGGCGTGGTACGTGCCGCGCAGTAGATATTCAGCAATCCGAGTCCAATTGGTGCAACGTTTACCGAAGGTGGGGTAGAAGGGCTGTTGCGTGAAGTAGCTCGGAGGGCAGTCGTACTTTGTGCCATCACCGATTGTGTAATAGTAGGCGTGTGGTGTCATGAGGTTCGCTCCCATGCCCAGCTCGAACAGCATTTGCGTGTTGAGGAAGTCCGTCTGAATGTCCCACCCGATGAAGGTGAGATCCTCTACGGAGACAAGGCCAGACTTAAATTGATTGGCGACGGATGAGGCGAATTTATAGGGTAGGAGGGTGAAGAGCTTATTAGGGCCGTGTGGCAGGATGCGGGTGTCAGCGCAGTTGCGCGCATGGCGCAGGTAGCTGTGGTCTTTGAGGTCGCAGAGAAACTCATCAATCGCTGGGATGTCGAGAAGGCGAAGATAGGGCACGGTTGTTCCGAAATTCTTTACGGACAGCCGTGTTGGGCCTTCATTGCCACAGAGGTGTCCCGTGTAGGCGAGGCCGTTTTGGTGACACCAAGCTACCTGCGGAACGATAAAGTTTTCGAGGAAGAGTTTTTGAGCGAGTTTATAGAATTGCGTGCGCGCTTCAGCAGCGCCGGGAAGGTCTTCGACGAGCAGTGGGAGAATAGATTTGAGGTTGGCTTGGTAATGCTTGCGGAATTCGGTTTCCAGTACCTCGGACCAAACGAGCCCGTATCCGTTCCAGACTTGGTAGCTTTCGTCGTCCGTGTAGACGGCCTCGATCACGTTGCCAAAAAATTTGCTGAGATATTTTTCGTATTTCGCGTGGGTAAGGGATATGAACAGATCGGCCGACTCGCGCGAAAGCGTGTCAACGTGGTGAGGAAGGTATTCCATCTTGAATCGCAACGCTGGCGTGCTTGCGGGCACGAGCGCTTCATCGAGTGGTTCGTACGTGGCAGCATCGTATGCCGCATAACTGGGATGCGTCGGATCGGTACCTGCGTATTCGAATACGAGGTGTTTTTGCTGGAGGTCAGGACGTTGTTTTTGGACTTGCATGCCCGCATTGCCGCTGGGGCATCCATGTTCGTCGTAAAGCCAGATGGTGAGGCCCAGTTCTGCCGCGCATTCGCAGGAGTAAGTCACGAGCTCGAACCATCGGTCGGAGAGATAGGGAATTTTGTTTCCCTCGCGTGAGTGGAGAACCACACCGCGGCATCCGCCGGTTTTCATGGTTTTAAGTTGTTCGCGAATGAGGATCTCATTCTGAACGCCGTTCCAAAACCAAAAGGGATAAACGCCCGGCTGGGGAAAGGGGATTTTCTGCATGTGTATGTGTCAGGAAATTGTTGTGCTCTACTTTGTATGTGATTTAGACTATTCTACTCGAAGGTAGTAGGAGAGCACAACTCTTTTGCCTGTTACCTCTACGACGATTCACTTATCGTTTTCGGTGTTTTTATTTAATTATCATCAAGTGTTGATAAAACTGTTGATAACTTTATAAGTAGTTTTTAATCAACAACTTATTAAAATATAACCTTGTGATAAATCAAGTAGAAAGACACTTATCAACAGGATTATCAACACTTGTTGATAACTTTTTCTTGAATTCTCAGTGTGTCTTAGAGCATACTCTGCCATATGACAAAAGACGGAACAGAAAACTTGCATAAGCTTCTGCGCAAGGTGCGCATCGAGGCTGGCATTACGCAGGCGGCGTTGGCCGCGCAGGTGGGATGCAAGCAGTCGGCTGTGAGCATGATGGAGGCGGGCCGCCGCGAAGCGATGGCCTACGATTCTCTTGTCAAATTAGCAGGCATCCTCAAGGTTGAACTTCCCGCGATGACCCCTTTGCCGGTGCCGGTTCTGTCCTCGGGTGCCGGTGTTGCGGTCTGTGCGAATTTTAACTGTCCGTCAAACATGCCATATTCAGTTGGTGAGGATGTGTATTTTATGCCCTTGGGCAGTGCAGGAACGGGGCATCATTGCATCCTTTGTGGCGAACTACTCTCGCGCATCTGCGCGAATTGCGGGTCTCCGATTGTCTCCCCCGGCGGTTGCTGTGGAGCCTGTGGTAATGTGATTATAGAAATGCCCGCTGGTTACACTGATGACATCTCTGCTTGGATTCAGACCCGTTTGAATAGTATTGCAACGCTGCGGCGAGTCTCGGAGCTCGTTTGATCTGTGGGGGTTAGGTCAGGCGGCTTGCGCGTCTCATATCTCCCGATAGAGCCAAATGAAAAGGTCACGGGCTAATCATTACCATTCATACAAGGAGATGGGAGCTTTCAAAGGGAGTAGTTTTGTGTTAAAATAATCCGAGTTTTTATTCATTTACATTTACAAACGGTTGACCTTCTGAAGGAGCATGGATGAGCGCAAGCAAAAAGTTATCGATAGGCGTGATGTGCAGTCTTGATTCTGATTGTACCGGAATTTACGAGGTGGCGAAATTCGGGCTGGACTGCTGTCAGGTCGTCAGTTGGAATTCAACATTTTGTAAAAAAGAAATTGCCCAGACGATGCGGAAACGGGCGGTCGATCAAGGCGTTCGCCTCAATGCTTTTTGGGCGGGTGTTCCCGGTCCGGCCGCTTGGAATTTTACTCGCGGGCCTGTTACCTTGGGTCTCGTCCCTGTTGAATTCCGATGGGCTCGCATTGAAGCGTTGAAGCGTTGGGCTGATTTTGCAGTTGAGATGGGTGCACCTTCGATTGTGACGCACTGCGGATTTCTTCCCGAGAACATGACTGACCAAGGGTTCGAGCCGCTTTGTGTGGCCATTCAAGATATTGCAGGCTACTGCCACAGTTTGGGCCTCGGGTTCTGGTTTGAGACCGGACAGGAAACGCCGATAACGTTGTTGCGCTACATCGAGGCTGTTGGGCTTAAGAATCTCGGAATCAATCTTGATCCTGCGAATCTGCTCATGTACGGTCGCGGAAACCCGATCGATGCGCTGGAGGTTTTTGGCAAGTACGTCCGTTGTCTTCATGCTAAGGATGGGCGAGTGCCAACGACGGGATTCAAGTTGGGGCCTGAAGTGAAGGTGGGAGAAGGCATGGTTCGTTATCCAGAGTTTATAAAGAAATTGAAGGAAGTCGGGTTTGACGGAGATTTGATCATCGAACGTGAAATCCATGGCGAGCAGCAGGCGAAAGACATCGCCGAGACGGTTGAGTATCTCAAGTCCTTACTATAGGCGGCTTATTACGCCGCCGTAAGAACGAAAATAAAAACAGCCCTTTCCGGTTTCACCGGGTGGGCGAATAAACAAAAAAGAAGAGGTCGAAATGGCTGAAAGCGTATCAACTAAAATTGACAGCAAGAAGGCGGCGTTTAAAGGCAAGAAGCTTCGCGTTGCCATCATCGGATGCGGTGGAATTTCCCAGACACACCTGCATGCCTATAAGAATATTCCCGAGGTCGAAATTGTGGCCGGCGTGGATATTCTTCCGGAACGTTTAGATCTGATGGAGGAGACGTGGGGTCTTCCCCGTTCTGCTTTGTTCTCGGATTGGAAGAAGATGCTCAAGGAGATCAAGCCCGATGCCGTAGACGTTTGCACCCCGAATGGTGTGCATTGCGCTCCCGTTGTCGATGCCTGTCTGGCTGGATGCCATGCGATCGTCGAAAAGCCAATGGCGATGGATCCGAAAGAGTGCGAGAAGATGATCGCTGCTGCGAAAAAGACTGGCGTTAAGCTTTCGGTTGGTTTCCAGCAGCGCTATCGTGATAGCACGGCGGCACTGATCAAGGCACGTGACAACGGCCAGTTCGGTGACATCCTCTTCGTGAAAGTTCGTGCGCTTCGTCGCCGCGGCATCCCCAATTGGGGAGTCTTCGGACAGAAGGAGCTTCAGGGCGGTGGCCCGCTTATCGACATCGGGGTTCATATCATCGAGGCGGCATACGAATTCATGGGTTGCCCCAAGCCTGTTGCGGCAAGTGCTAACACGTGGACGTATCTTGGTGATAAGCCGACAACGACCCGCAGTCAATGGCCTAACTGGGACTGGAAGACGTATACCGTCGAGGATCTTGCCATTGGTCAGATCCGTTTTGAAAATGGTGCGATCATGCAGATTGAGTCGTCCTTCGCTGCTCACATCAAGGAGAGCGAAGAGCATAACTTCACCGCTATGGGAACCAAGGGCGGCTGCAACTGGGAGGATGCCGAAATCTACACAGACCTTAACGATTTGATGGTGAATGCCAAGCCGGTATTCGTGGGGTCACAGGATTGGGACCAGTTGTTCCAGCGTAAGTTGCAGAACTGGGTCAATGGCTGCCTGAAGGGCACTGAGCTTGATGCCTCGGGTGATGACGGCCTTGCCGTTCAGAAGATCCTCGATGGTCTTTATCGCTCTGCGGCTGCTGGCAAAGAAGTGGCTATCAAGTAGATTGCTGGTCTGATGAATAGGGGTTTAAGAAACTTGTCCATCGCGTGATGAGTACGATGGACAGCCGGGTGGGCGAGCAGAACAGATGCACGTGATCAGGCATGATTACATACCGTTAGGCCGTAGTACTGGAAGGCGAGACTGTGGCGAGCTGGGTGTGTGAAACTATTGATTTTGCGGTTTCAAAATCGACACAAAAAGGCCCGCGCCTTGTGAGCGCGGGCCTTCGGATGTCTTTGCACGTTGCTAGGCAGCGCGCGTTGGATTACATCATGCCGTCCATGCCGCCCATTCCGCCTCCACCAGACATTGGGCTCGACTTTTCCTTTTCAGGAGCGTCGGTGACCATGCACTCGGTGGTGAGGAGCAGTCCAGCAACAGAGGCCGCATTCTGAAGAGCCAAGCGCGTGACCTTTGCAGGATCCACGATACCAGCCTTGAGCATGTCGACGTATTCATCGTTTGCTGCATCGTAGCCAGCAGCACCGGCTGAGGATTCGACCTTGCTAACAACAAGGGCCGCTTCCTGACGACCGGCGTTCGCAACGATCTGGCGGAGTGGGGAGGACAAGCAGTTGTAGACGATCTGCATGCCGACCTTGATGTCGCCTTCTTCGGCCGCGATTGCGGTTGCCAGGGCTTTGCGGCAACGGATGAAGGCAACGCCGCCACCCGGAACAATACCTTCTTCGACGGCTGCGCGCGTGGCGTGGAGGGCGTCTTCGATGCGGTCCTTCTTTTCCTTCATCTCAATTTCGGTCGCAGCACCGACGCTGATGACTGCCACGCCGCCTGCGAGCTTGGCGAGGCGCTCTTGGAGCTTCTCACGGTCGTAGTCGGAGGTGGTGTCTTCGATCTGGTGTTTGATCTGCGAAACGCGAGCTTGGATGTCGCTCGTCTTGCCGTTGCCTTCGACGATCGTGGTGGCTTCCTTCTCGATCGTGATGCGCTTGGCTTGTCCGAGGTCTTCAAGCTTGATGGTGTCGAGCTTGATTCCGAGTTCTTCGGAGATCATCTTGCCGCCCGTGAGGACAGCGATGTCTTCGAGCATGGCCTTGCGGCGGTCGCCGAATCCAGGGGCCTTGACTGCGCAGACGTTGAGTGTGCCGCGGAGCTTGTTGACCACGAGAGTTGCGAGGGCTTCGCCATCGACATCCTCTGCAATGATCAGCAGGGGCTTGCCAGCTTTGGCGACGTTCTGGAGCAGGGGAAGGAGATCTTGAAGGGAGGAGATCTTCTTTTCGTGGATCAGGATGTAAGGGCTGTCGAGAACGACTTCCATTGTCTCCGGATTGGTCACAAAATACGGGCTGAGATAGCCCTTGTCGAACTGCATGCCTTCGACGACTTCGAGGGTGGTCTCGATGGTCTTGGACTCTTCGACGGTGATTGTTCCATCTTTGCCAACCTTCTCCATCGCTTCCGCGATCTTGGATCCGATTTCGGCATCGCCGTTTGCTGAGATCGAGGCGACCTGTGCAATTTCGGTGTGTTCCTTGACTTTTTTGGAGAGCTTGGCGATATTCGCGACAACAACGGCGGTGGCCTTCTCGACGCCGCGCTTGAGCGTCATCGGGTTAGCACCGGCGGTGACGTTCTTGAGGCCTTCGCGATAAATTGCTTCGGCGAGGAGAACGGCGGTTGTGGTGCCATCACCTGCGGTGTCATTCGTCTTGCTGGCGACTTCGCGCACCATCTGGGCGCCCATGTTTTCGAACGGATCCGAGAGCTCGATCTCCTTGGCGACGGTGACGCCGTCCTTGGTGATTGCCGGTGCGCCGAATTTTTTGTCCAGAATGACGTTACGTCCGCCTGGGCCGAGGGTTACTTTGACGGCTCTTGCGAGCTTCTCGACGCCACTCAGGACAGCCTGGCGCGCATCGTTATCGTATTTCAATTGTTTTGTAGACATTGCTTTTTCCTTAGTCGCTAGTCGCTAGTGGCTAGTCGCTAGTAGAAGCGAGGCTAGTTGGGCTGGCGAAAAGCCGTGTTAATAGTTTGTGTTTTGCGTGAATGATGTGTACTTGGGGGCGATAGGTGTCAGAGATCTTCGAGAACGTACTACTTTTGCTAGGCGTCAATCTTTACCGTCTTGTGCAAGGATCGAAGCATCTTTCCAATTTCATCACAAAGTGAAGAAAGAGGAGTCTGGTCAACGTCTTGGATATGCCCGAGACGTTTTGCAATAACAATCTGCGTTTCTAGTTCCGCCACCGATCCCGAGGCGATAGAGAGAAATCTGGCGAATTCACCTGCAGTTCCCCGCTCGAATCCCTCTGCAATGTTCGACGGGATGGATACCGCCGCTCGCTGCATTTGAGAAGACAAGCCGTAGACCTCGAAGGGAGGGAATGATCGTGTAAGCGTGTAGACGCTGACAACCAAATCCATTGACTTTTGCCAGACTAGCAGATCTTTGTAGCACTTTACCATGGTCGATTCTCTGACTCAATTACTAGCGACTAGCGACTAGCCACTAGCGACTCTCTCCTATCCAATTACTCCGAGAAGGTCTTCCTCGCGGACAATCTGGTAGGTTTTGTCGTCGATTTTGATTTCAGATCCGCCGTACTTCGGCATGAGGACGAGGTCGCCGACTTTGACATCGAACTTGATCTCTTTTCCATCGTCGTCGCGCTTGATGCCGATGGCGATGACTTTGCCTTCCTGCGGCTTTTCTTTGGCTGAATCAGGAATGTAGATTCCGCCCTTTACTTGTTCCTTAACCTCGACGGGTTCGACGAGAACGCGTGGGCCTAATGGTCTAATCTTCATGTTTGTTTTTCTCCTTGCCACGGCTGTATGAGCCGGGTTTTGTTAAGTTTTGCTTCTTGTTAATGTACAAAGAATTACTTCTTCTTGTCGTCATCCATCATTTCAAAGTCGGCATCGACGACGTTGTCGTCAGCCTGCTTCGGTGATCCAGCACCTTCCTCCTGAGAAGGAGGTGGTGCTCCAGCTGCAGCATCAGCACTCGGTGCTGCACTGGCGTAGAGCTCTTGGGCGATTTCGTTCATCGCATTGGTGAGGGCTTCCTGCTTGGCCTTGATTTCGGCGAGGTCGCTACCCTTGAGGGCTGTTCGCAGATTCTCAATTGCAGAATCAACGGGTGCCTTCTTTTCTGCAGAAACCTTGTCGCCAGCATCCTTGACGGCCTTTTCAACCTGATAGATCAGGGATTCGGCCTGGTTGCGGGTGTCGACTTCCTCACGTTTCTTCGCGTCCTCGTCCGCATGCATTTCTGCATCGCGAACCATTTCCTTTACCTGACTATCGGAAAGACCCGAGGAGGCGGTGATGGTGATCTTTTGTTCTTTGCCTGTGCCCTTGTCGTGGGCCTTGACGTTGAGGATGCCGTTGGCGTCGAGGTCAAAGGTCACTTCGATCTGCGGAATGCCACGCGGTGCGGGCGGAATGCCGTCGAGGCTGAAGTTGCCGATTGCCTTGTTGTCGCGTGCGAACTTACGCTCGCCCTGATAGATTTTGATTTCGACGGACGGCTGCTGATCGGCGGCGGTGCTGAACACTTCCGATTTCTTGGTCGGGATGGTTGTGTTGCGCTCGATGAGTGGGGTGAAGACACCGCCGAGGGTTTCGATACCGAGGGTAAGTGGGGTGACATCGAGCAGGAGCACGTCTTTAACCTCGCCCTTGAGGATGCCAGCTTGAATGGCTGCGCCCACGCCGACGACTTCGTCTGGGTTTACGCCCTTGTGCGGCTCGCGTCCGAAAATCTCCTTGGCGAGTTCTTGAATCTTGGGCATGCGGGTGGAGCCGCCAACGAGGATGACTTCATCAATCGAGGCGACGGCAGCATCCTTCATGCAGTTTTTGCAGGGGGCGAGCGCACGCTGAATCAGGTCATCGCAGAGCTGCTCGAGTTTGGCGCGCGATAGCGAGACCGCAAGGTGTTTGGGGCCGGAGGCATCTGCCGTGATGAACGGGAGATTGATTTCCGTCGAGTTTGCAGAGGAAAGTTCGCACTTTGCCTTTTCGGAGGCTTCCTTGAGGCGCTGGATGGCCATCGTGTCCTTGGAGAGATCGATGCCGTTCTCTTTCTTGAACTCATTAACAAGCCATTGCATGACGACCTGATCGAGATCGTCGCCACCGAGATGGGTGTCGCCGTTCGTGGCCTTCACTTCGAAAACGCCATCGCCGATTTCGAGAATCGAAACGTCGAACGTTCCACCACCGAAGTCATAAACAGCGATGGTCTCTTCCTTCTTCTTGTCGAGGCCATACGCGAGTGAGGCAGCAGTTGGCTCGTTCACGATGCGAAGCACTTCGAGACCTGCGATGCGACCTGCGTCTTTCGTTGCCTGACGCTGTGAGTCGTTGAAATATGCCGGAACCGTAATCACGGCCTGCGTGACCTTCTCGCCGAGATAAGCTTCCGCGTCGGCCTTCATCTTTTGAAGAATCATCGACGAGATCTCAGGCGGCGAGAAGACTTTGTCGCCAACTTTGACATGAGCATCGCCGTTTTTCGCCTTAACAACTTCGTAGGGCACAAGCGTACACTCGTGGGCGACTTCGTCGAACTTGCGCCCCATGAAGCGCTTGATCGAGAAGACGGTATTTTTTGGGTTTGTCACTGCCTGACGCTTTGCAGCTTGTCCGACAAGACGTTCGCCGCTCTTTGTGAAAGCGACGATCGAAGGTGTTGTTCGCTGACCTTCGGCATTGGGGATCACGACGGGTTCGCCCCCCTCCATGGTTGCCATGCAAGAGTTGGTCGTGCCTAGGTCTATTCCAAGAATTTTTGCCATAAGTAATTTCCTTTTTTCGTTCCGCACATCATGTCGCGGATTTGCTGGTGGATAGAATAGCAGGAGGTATGCCAAGCGAGGCTTGTGGATGAATTGCCCCGATAGTACAGAAAAGTGGGACACGGTGGCGCACATGTGTCATGGGAATAGAGGCACGAGTGTGACAGGGGCCTTTTTTTGTGGCTAGAAGGCTTTTCCGTCTAGGATAAGCAAAGGCTACCTCGCGCGATGCGATTTTTACCACGGAAGGGGAGAGGGGGGGGGAGAAGTGCGTAGTGCGTAGTTTCCGCAGGGGCTCTGCCCCAGACCCCGTTTATTACTGAACTCCGGCCTCACCGAGGCCAGCTACAGCAGAGTAGAAGCCTGTAGCCGCGATCGGTGATCGCGGACAACTCCGGCTTCAACGAAGCCAGCTACAGCAGAGCAGAAGCCTGTAGCCGCTCCATCGGTAGCGGCCAAATAACGGCTTTCCGAGCCGGCGGCGCCTCACCTTGCCTCGCATGCCCAATGCCCAATAGCCAATGACTACTGACTAATGCCCTCCCGCAACTAGCGACTTCCCTAAAGTGTGACATCGGGATGTCTTTATAGGCACTAGGCACGGTTTTTGCTGTTCTGAACTTCATTGAAGAAACAAAAGGAGTAAACCATGATTTTTGATCCTCTCTATTTCATTATCCTCGCACCAGCGATCCTTCTCTCGCTCTTTGCGACATTCAAGGTCAAGACGACTTTTGCGAAGTTTTCGAAGATCAAGGCTTCGAGCGGCATGACGGGCGCACAGGCGGCTGCACTGATGCTGGCACGGTCGGGTACGAACGATGTAAAGATAGCCCATGCTCAGGGTTTTCTGGGTGACCACTATGACCCCACAACGAAGACGCTTAAGCTCTCGAAGGACGTTTATGGCTCTAACAGTCTCTCAGCCGTGGGCGTGGCATGCCACGAAGCGGGTCACGCGCTCCAGCACGCACACGGTTACAAGGCACTGATATGGCGCTCGGCACTCGTTCCTGTGGCACAGTTTGGTAGCAGTTTTTCGTATTTCTTCATTTTAGGTGGGTTCATTTTTTCGCAGGCTCCCTTCGGCATGGCCTTGATTAAGATTGGTATTGTGCTTTTCACCGCCGCCGTGGTGTTCTCAATTGTCACCTTGCCGGTTGAGTGGGACGCGAGCGCACGAGCCAAAAAGCAGATGGTGGTCTGTGGAATTGTTGCACCGGCAGAAGCAGGTTCAGCAGGCAAAGTACTCAATGCCGCCTTCTTAACGTATATCGCCGCCGCAGCTTCCGCGCTGCTCACCCTTGTCTATTACCTGCTGCGCTCGGGGATTCTCGGGGGGAGAAGAGACTAGCATGAGGGAGTAGGGCGTATGGCGTAGTTTCCGATGGGGACACCCCATGCCCCGTTTTAAAAAACTTTGTCGCGAACTTTGTCGCGAACTTTGTCGAACCCTCCATGCCCCCCTTGCCCATTTCCCCCTTGCCGAAACAAAAGAAATTATGAATTATGAATTATGAATTACAAATGCGGAGCTACTACCGACTAGCCACTAGCGACTAGCGACTTCTCAACGAGACACGGACTTTTAGCCCAAAATTTAGAAAAAAGGAAAAATAAAAACATGAGCACACAGACGAAAGCGTTTCAAACCGAAGTCAGCCAGTTGCTGGATCTTGTTATTCATTCACTCTATTCGAAGAAGGAAGTGTTTCTCAGAGAACTGATCTCAAACGCTTCCGATGCCATTGATCGTGCGCGCTTTGAATCGCTGACCGATGGAGCCAAGGCAGAGGAAGCTCCGTATCAGATTTTGATCATGCCGAATCAGGAGGCCAAGACGCTGGTCATCAAGGACAACGGTGTCGGCATGAACGCCCAAGAGGTCGAGGAAAATATTGGAACTGTCGCCTCTTCTGGAACGAAGAAGTTTTTGAAGGCCATGAAAGAGCGGGCCGACGCACCGGAGCTGATCGGTCAGTTCGGTGTTGGATTCTATGCATCATTCATGGTTGCCGATCAGGTCGAAATGGTGACGCGTCGTCGCGGTGAAAACGCTGTAGCATGGTCTTCCGATGGCAAGGGGAGCTACGAAGTGGGCGACGCTGGCGATACGGCCGAACCGGGCACGACGATCACCTTGCATTTGCGTGAGGACATGGCTGAGTATCTCGACTCTTGGCGCATTCGCGAGATTGTTCGCCTCTACTCGGATTACATCGCCTATCCCGTAATGTTGTGTCCCGATCCAAGCGTTAAGAAGGATGAGAATAAGCGCGAAGACGGTGCCGAGGCCGAAGTCGAAGAAGAGCAGAGCAAGGAGCCTGAGACGATCAACTCGATGAAGGCAATCTGGAAGCGTAGCAAGGACGAGGTGTCAAAGGAAGAGTTGAGCGCATTCTATAAGCATATCGCCCATGATGCCGAGGATCCGCTTTCCACGATCCAGTTTTCTGCTGAAGGCGCAACGGAGTTCAGCGCACTGCTGTTTATTCCGAAGATGGCACCTTACGATATGTTTTACGGTAACGCGAAGCAGGGTCTGAATTTGTATGCTCGCAACGTGTTTATTGGCGACGACATCAAAGAGCTGCTACCACGTTACCTTTCCTTCGTGCGAGGTGTTGTTGATTCGTCCGATCTGGCACTCAACGTCTCTCGCGAAATGTTGCAAGATGACGCGATCATTCGTCGCATCCGCAAGGTGATGGTGGGCAAGATCATTTCGAATATCGAGGACATGAAGAAGAACCGTCCTGACGACTTCGCCAAATTCTGCAAGGAGTTTGGGCGTATGATCAAGGAAGGTGTGCAGAGCGACTGGGAGAATTACGACAAGCTCAAGGAACTCATCATGTTCCCCTCGACGTTCTCGGAGGACGAGACAAAGCCCGTTTCGCTGAAGGACTACGTCGGACGCATGCCGTCCACACAGAAAGAAATCTATTATGTTTCTGGCGACACGTTCCAGGCGGCGAAGCATTCACCCGTGCTGGAGGCGTTTTCGCAGCACGGATTCGAAGTCCTCTTTTTCATCGATCCCGTTGACGAGTTTGTCGCTCAGCGTTTGCGTGAATACGATGGCAAGAAGCTCCGTGCTGCCGATAAGGGCGAGCTCGATCTTGACGCTGCTGAAGGCGAGTCTGCCGACAAGAAGGACAAGGACGCGAAGAAGGAGCCAACCGAAGATGATCAGCGCTTCAAGCCGTTGACGGATTTTCTGTCGGGTCGCTTCAAGGAGACGGTGAAGACCGTGAGGCTGTCGTCTCGTTTAACGGATTCGGTTTGCTGTCTTGTGGCCGATGAATACGGTTACAGTGCGCACATGGAGCGAGTGATGAAGGCCTTCAATCAGGAAGTACCCAAGACGCTCCGTACGCTGGAGTTGAATCCGAAGCATCCTGTGATGGAGAAAATGCTGGGACTCGTCACCTCGGACAGTACGTCGGAAGATCTGGCAGATTATGCGGATTTGCTTTTCGGACAAGCGCAGCTTGCCGAAGGAACCGCGCTGGATAATCCCTCACGCTTCAACAAGCTCGTTAGCACGATCATGGCGAAGGGCTAAAAAAACCTTGTCGCAAACTTTGTCGATTCAATAACAGAGGTTTTAGGTGTTAGGCCCTAGGGTTTAGCAACTTTGGCTAACAGCTAGGATCTTCTTTTTCCATTGAAAATTGGATTTGAGTGTTGGTTGTTGGATATTACGATTGCCGTTTCTCCTGTGGAGCAGGGTGCGGCGAAGCCGTTAAATTGTCCTTGGCATGGTTTATGCATCATCCCTATCAAGGAGATTGACTATGAACGATAAATTCACACAGAAAACGCAAGAAGCGATTCAGGCAGCACAGCAGACCGCAACTCGTTACAGCCATCAGGCCGTTGATGTTCCGCATTTACTGTTGGCTCTGCTGACTCAGGAGAATGGACTGGTTCCGCGCATCTTTGAAAAAGTGGGCGTGAACGTCGCGTCGGTTCAGGCTTCCGTAGAGGGGCTTTTGGAGCGGCTTCCGCGCGTGAGCGGTCAGTCCACCGAATCCGGCAAGGTCTATGTTTCTCAGGAATTCGAGACTTTGCTGGTGAAAGCGGGGGATCATGCCACACGGCTGAAGGACGAGTATGTATCCGTTGAGCATCTGATGCTGGCAATGCTGGATGCCGATAAGCGTTCCGAGACTCATAAGATTTTGCAGAAGGCGGGTCTCGACACGGCAGGGCTGCTGGAGGCCTTGAAATCGGTTCGGGGCAGTCAACGTGTCACAACGGATTCACCCGAGTCCCAATACGAGGCACTGGAGAAGTACGGAACCGATCTCGTGGCGCTGGCTCGCCAGAATAAGTTGGATCCCGTGATTGGTCGCGATTCGGAAATTCGTGCCGTGACGCGCATTCTTTCCCGTAAGACAAAGAACAACCCTGTGCTGATCGGTGAACCGGGCGTTGGTAAAACGGCGATCGTCGAAGGGTTAGCCCAGCGCATTGTTCGCGGCGATGTCCCCGAGAACCTGAAGGGACGGTCGATCTACTCCCTCGATATGACTGCGCTCATGGCCGGTGCAAAATACCGTGGCGAGTTTGAAGAGCGTCTGAAGGCAGTTCTTAACGAGATTAAGGCGGCAGAGGGAAATATCATTCTCTTCATCGACGAAATCCATACGATCGTCGGCGCCGGCAAAACAGAAGGATCGACCGACGCGGCGAACATGCTCAAGCCGATGCTTGCACGTGGTGAACTGCATTGCATTGGTGCGACCACGCTCAACGAGTATCGTCTGCACATGGAAAAGGATGCGGCACTGGAACGGCGCTTTCAGCCGGTGACGGTCGACGCACCTACCGTGGAGGATACAATCTCGATTCTCCGCGGCCTGCGTGATCGCTTCGAACTGTACCATAACGTACGCATTCAGGATGCAGCTATCGTTTCTGCAGCCGTACTGTCGGATCGGTATGTTTCAGACCGTTTTCTTCCGGATAAAGCCATCGACCTCATCGATGAGGCTTGCGCTTCCATCCGTACGGAGATGGATTCCATGCCAGCTGAGCTCGATGAAGTCACCCGAAAGGTGATGCGTCTTGAAATTGAAGAGACCGCTCTGAAAAAAGAAAAAGATAAGGCAAGTCTCGATCGGCTTGAAATTTTGAGGAAAGAGCTGGCTGATTTACGTACAAGTTCAGATGCCATGCGGATGCAGTGGCAGTCTGAAAAAGGGTCAATCGAACAGGTACGCAGTGTGCGCGAGGAACTGGATAAGGTTCGCAACGAGTGCGAGAAAGCCGAACGCGCCTACGATTTGGACAAAGTCGCGAAATTGCGCTACGGCACGATTCCAGAGTTAGAAAAAAAACTTGCAACGCTCCAGAAAACGGCAGATTCAAATGCAGAGTCACGATTGCTACACGAAGAGGTGTCGGAGGAAGAAATCGCCGACGTCGTTGCTCGCTGGACGGGTATCCCAGTGAAACGCCTTATCGAATCAGAACGGGAGAAGCTCCTGCGTTTGCCAGAGGAACTTCACAAGCGTGTTGTTGGACAGGAGGAGGCCGTACAGTCCGTTTCCGATGCTGTGTTGCGAGCTCGTGCCGGTATTCAGAACAAGAATCGACCGATTGGTTCGTTCTTATTCCTCGGCCCGACTGGCGTTGGCAAGACGGAGCTGGCGCGCACATTGGCAGAAGACATGTTCGATTCAGACACTCAGATGGTTCGCCTTGATATGTCCGAGTACATGGAGAAGTTTTCCGTGTCGCGCCTCGTCGGCGCACCTCCGGGCTATGTTGGCTATGAAGAAGGGGGACAACTGACCGAAGCCGTGCGTCGGAAGCCGTATTCAGTCGTTTTGCTCGATGAAATCGAGAAGGCGCATCCGGATGTGTTCAATATCTTGTTGCAGGTGCTCGAGGATGGACGTTTGACCGACTCTCATGGTCGCACGGTGAACTTCCGCAACACCATCATCATCATGACCAGTAACCTCGGCTCTCAGTATCTTCTCGAGGGGCTGTCGAAAAATGGTGAAATCTCTGACGACGCACGCAAGGCGGTCATGGCACTTCTGAAAGAGACCTTCCGTCCCGAGTTTTTGAACCGTCTCGACGAGACGGTGGTTTTCAAACCGCTGAACAAGACCGAAATCCACGCGATTGTGCGACTCTTACTCAAGGAGCTTGAGAAACGTCTTTATGATCGAGGGCTCAAACTCGAGGTCAGCGAAGCCGCAATCGATCTCATCGTGGAACGCGGATATGATCCTGTGTACGGTGCACGACCGCTCAAACGCCACATTCAAAACGGCCTCGAAACGCCGATTGCCCGTGAAATCATTAAAGGCGATTTCGCCTCTGATGCGACGGTGCATGTTGATGTCGTTAAGGGTGAGTTTAGTATAAAAGTTGCTTGAGAAGTTGCGAGTTGCTAGTGTGCTGAATTGTTAATAACTTTCCCTTGATTCTCATGCGAGATTT
>CAZKJH010000075.1:0-19317 GCA_964553035.1 uncultured Lentisphaerales bacterium
TTTAAAACCCAAACCCCATTACCCACATACTTGCCCCCGGCGACTGACCGATTACACAAGCCGGAAGTAATGCATGAATCCTTTTTTCTCATCTTCATGGTCCTTCCGGCTGTACTGAACACGCTTTCCGCCCGAAACGCTGGAGGGCGTTATTAACGCTCTTTTTTTACGTGGATTTTAATTTGAATATGAATCGTGAGTGCGCCCGACCGTGGCGGCTTACAATTGCTCAAATATCGAGCTCTTGTTTCAGATATTTTATATACGCTATGTCTTTCATTGCGGCATAATGTCCGTCGCCCCGGTTTGGATACTCTACTGCAAACATACCAGAACGTAGATGCTTTTTTAATCCAACCATGACTTCTCTCGTATTGATATGGCCATCCGATAGTCGGGTACAGAAGTAACTTCCCTCTGCTTGACCATGAACAATAAACATGTTTTTCAAATGGGCGTAATAAATTTTATCGCCAATAATTTTGAAGACGTCTTCAATTGATTCACCGTTTTTATTGAGTATAATATTGCCGTGGTCATAATTGATGCCAATCGCGTCATGTCCGGTCATATCCATCAATTTACGACATGGTTTTGCCAGATCGTGCAAATACTGGTTGTGGGTTTCCAATGCAATTAGAATATTGGAAGCCGCAGCCACGTCACCGACCTTACGCAAGCCTTCAGCCGCACGCTGATAGTCTTCCTCGTTTGCATAACCACTGCCATCCAAATCCAGCTTCCAGTAGGGTTTATCGGGTGCCGTCATTCCGCCGGTAAAAAAATTCATGACTTTAGTTCCGCATTCCTGTGCAGACCACGTCAGGAATGCGAGGTATTCTTCCAAGTCCTTAGCGATCTCGTGGGCTTTGCCACGGCAGAAGTGAACACAAGCTCCAAAGACGATCTCACAATCCGGCCATTCTGATTTGAGTGCTGCAACTCGATTTTGATACTCGGCTTGCGTCATGTCTGCAAAGCGGTATTTCCAACGCAATTCAATCCCGTCATAACCATTTTTTCGTGCTAAGGAAAAGACCTCATTCAGTTTTCCTTCCTTCTCAAAATAATTCACATGTAATAGTACTTTCATCGTTTCTCCTAATTGTTCTTTCCGTCTGGTTACTTCCCGGCAATCCACGGTGTGCGTGCCACTCCGTGCATGCCTTCCTGCCTGACCGCAATCGTCATTTCGGGGTTGTTCCAGTCAATGAGCTTTGTGATATTGAGCGTGAGGGAGGAAGGTCCTCCGTTCTGCCTGCCCGCGCTTCTGCCGTTGATAAAGACCTCCGCATTGTCCCCAACCGAATGGAGGTAAATAATTATTTCCTGACGTCCCTTGAGCTGCACGGGAGTTGTGAGCGACGTAAAATACCACGCGACTCCTTTATAGTCATAAAGGAACGTCTTATTGAATTCCGATGTGCTGCTCGGATGCTTGCGGAGTCCAGCGGTAGTCAGGTGTGACGGAATGCTTTTGATCTGTGCGGCGGAATAATTCCACCACTTTTCGGAGAGTCCGACGTTTTCCTCATCGGACTTAAACTTCCAGAGCCAGGGGATCTTTAACCAAGGCTGTGGATAAAACTTAAGCTTCGCATTTACTTCCTGATAATAGTTGTCCGAACTGATCCCGCGGCCTCCTCCGATCATTTCGTTGCTCATTGCGCGCGGAAGATCCATATCGAGATCTTTGACGTGCTTCTCTCTGAAACCAAGGAGATCCACGATGGCCTGGTAGCGATCCGGTCCATCCGGCAGTGTGCGCGAACGTGCGAGCAGTCTGGAGTCTCGATTGCCCAGGAGGAGCGCATCAAGACGTTTACGCTCTATAGGAGAAAGGCTCTTTGTCATACCGGCCATAAGGAAGGCATCGGTAATGTCAAAATCACTTTCGTTAAAATACTTCTCCATCCTGTCCCAGACAATGTTGTACGGGGTGACTGTCATTGAGTTTCTGACCCCCGTAACATAATCAGGCATGATCTTCTTCTCCCAGTTTGTTTCCCAATGGCGGAAGTATCGTTTCACATCGCCAGAGGCATCCCCGTATGCACTGCAGTATTCGTCCTCCCATTTTTCGAATGGCTGATCGGGATAGATCTGGGTTTTGACTATGGCGTAATCCATAAGTCCGCTGCTCGACCACAGAAGCATGAGATGATCGAAATCGAAGCCGACAGCACCGAGTTCACAGGCGTATTTGATGGAGTCGGACATCTCGCGCGCCGCACCGAGCGGAAGCGCGAGAGTGCAGAAGTAGAACGGAAGGTTGACGCGGATCATGAAACGTTTTGCCCCGGCGTTCCGCCAGCCGCCGATGATCTTGTCGAGATACTCTCTATTGATCTGACGCGTCACCACGGCGACAAACAGATTCTTATGGAGTTTCTGTGTCTTCGGCGGCATGAGCGTTTCATTGTAGGCATAAGTGCCTACGAGGGTACCCGGCTTGATCTTTTCCGCCTCCTCCGCCACCTGGTTGGCAAAGTAGACGTAGCGGTCAGAAACATGAGTAAAGACAAAGCGCGGAGTCATCATTTCGGGCGTGAGTCCGTCGAGCGCGAGACACGTCTCGCAACGGCAGAAGCCCGCAAGGTCGTTCTCACATGCGTTGATGGAGTCGCTCATGCCGCCTTTCTTCCAGTTTTCAATAACCTGATTTACTGTGGAAGGGTTTGACACACAGAGCTTGACAAACATTTTTGAGCGCGCGTCATATTCGTAATCACGAGGCGACGCGTCCCCAATGTCTACGTCGGGGCCCCGGTATCCCCAGCGGTTGAGCGCAAAATATTCGGGGTGCGTGTCTTTATACAGATCCCACCAGTCACCGAAGGCGTGTCCGTATTGACACATACCGGTCTGATCGCCCTGAAGCCTCATTCTACGCAGGCGCCACTCTTTTTCGTCCGTGACATATTGGTTGTATTCACGAGCCGGAGTAAGAGGATCAGCATACTCTGGACACAGAATATTATCCAGTGACTCCAATACGCCAGTAAGTTCCGGCTGTCGACTTACCGGAATGGGTCTGGGCGCACCGGCGCGATATCCGCGTTTGGCAAGCGCATGGATATGGGAACGTACGCCTGTTGCGAGCCTGAGACGTGTCCGTGTTTTGTAAACGATCCCATCGTCGCCGGGCTTAATCCAGTGAACGCCAAGCTCTTCCTCAAGAAAAAAGTAGACTGCATTCGATGACTCGATAGGACGGAACCATTTCCCTTCGGGCCCGTAGAAATAGACAGCATCCTTCGTGACGCTCCAGCGCGTTTCGCGTGGGGCAAAGAGTTTCCCGTCCGCCGGATCAGTCGTATCGACTATGAATTGGAATGCGCCAGGGGGTGCTTCCGAGGGTTTGACGATCTCTATATCACGTCCAAAGATAAGCTTAAAATGCTTTGCGAGATCCATGGCTGTATCATTCGGCCAGGGAATAGTAGAGCCCGAGGCAGCCGGATTGACTATGACGCACTCGGCCGGATCAATGTCGACCTCTCCTCCGCAAAGAAGTCCGCCGGTGAGTAAGGTGCATAAAAAAGCGGTGAGTTTTCTCATGGATTCGTTTCCTTTTTGGCATCGGCCTGAAGAAGCCCGTTCACATAGGCACGAATGTCTTTGTTGGCCTCAAACGAGCGCAACATGAATTTCTTGAAAAGGAAGCCCTGCATGGCGATCGTATCACCGTATGCCCACCAGGATTTGTCCCAGACCACCTCGGCCTTCGCGATTTCTTCTGCGGAGAAGCCGAGCCCTTCCAGCACAGCTTTGGCCATCATGACATTACCGAGTACGTTCATGTGTACACCATCGAGGGTGAGTAAATCGTGCTCGTAAGCGGGGAAACGTTTTTTCCATCCGGCTAGCTCACGTTTCATCGCCGCATTGACGTCGATGACCGGACAGTTTTTCTCGTTGGCTACCGACTTGAGCGCCTCAATGTACGTATCGAGTTTCTGGTTCTCCGCGCCGGCAGGATCCTCCCCGATCATCGTTGGCATCATGACATAGACCTTGACGTCAGCCTTGAGAGCCTTGTCAATCATTTCCGACATGTTCTCTCTATAGTCGGCAAGCTCTATGCCGTGCCCGGTTTTGAAGTGGGCTACGTCGTTGACTCCACAACTCAGAAGCATGATCGCGGGTTTTTTGGCGAGCACTCCGCCGTCAATACGCCTGAGCATATCGATCGAGCGGTTTCCGCTGATTCCGGCGTAGAGCGGATCCACCTGGATCTTGTTTGTCTTTAACGCGGAAACAACAAGATCGACGTATCCGCCTGGGTGGACACCGAATTGAGTGATTGAATCCCCCAGAAAAGCGATCTTGTCACCGCTCCTGATGATCGGTTCAGCGGCCCAGCCATGAAGGGCTGTGATGGCCACAAAACCGACTGTGGCACAAAGCGTATTCAGGTTCATTTCCTCTCCCCTTTTTTCCACTTCTTCATCGAATCGCAGGCTTCATATTTTCACCATAATCTCATGCGGCGCATCAGTTGCTTTCCTCGGCCGTTTTCGAGACCAGCCAGACCTTCCTCCAGATACCACCCATACCAGCCGTATCCTGAACCCGGACGGTGATCGTCTGTTGTTCGCGGCTCCAGTCAGCCACGTTATCAATACGGATTTCAAACGGCATTTTCCAGTCGTTTTTATTTTTGTAAATGTGCTCTCCAGCAAGTCGGCCGTTGATGTAAATCCAGCACGATTCATCGACGGCACCGAAGCGGAGATAGATGCGTCGGTTGCGCCAGTCGGTGGGAAGGGATAGTTGGGTGGCATACCACGAGATGCCATCGTAGTCAAAAATAACTTCAGTCAACTCCCGCGGCAGGGTGCTCGGCTCGTCAAATTCAAACTGTTTTTCGATGAACCGGTCAGTCCGGAGTTCAGGCCATTCGGCCATAGTGCTCCAAGGGCTCTCCTGCCATTTGTCAGTCAAGCCGACATCCTGCGGGTCTATCTGAAATTTCCAGAACAGCTCGGTCGGCAACCAAGGCTTGAGGTAATCTTTCATCTCATCTGCGATCAGTAGGCCGGTCAGATCTCCATCGCCGATTTCCCTTGCAAAAACGCCGATCCAGCGGAGCGGTAATTCATCCTTGTGCTGTCTACGGAAAGCAAGCAGTTCCTGACCGTATGTACTCTTCTCCTGTGGTTCGGCCACGATGGCACGGAACATCAACCGCGCATGTTCGGTGGCCAACTGCACCTGCAACAGGCGGCGAGCTTCGGATGGTCTCAGCGGCATGGATGCGGCACGCTCGAGGAGTTTGCCGGCTTTGAAAAAATCTTCCTCGCGGTAGTAGTCGCCAAGCGACCAAAGCAGACCGCGTGCGAAGTCGCCTACACCGCCACGGTTACAGATTCGGACGATGTTGGGCTGGAGACGTGCATCCCAGACCTCTTGGCGCCAGTATTCGAAGTAGGCGCGCGCATCGTCGGCCGCCGCGCCAAAACTGGCGTAGTATTCTGTAGCCCAGCGTTCGAAGGGCTGATCGGGTTCGGCCATGGCGCGAGCGAGGATGTAGTCGGTGATGCCGGTGACAGGCCAATTATTGAACAAGCTGTCGTAATCGGTCGCGATGCAGCCGTTCGTCCAGGCAAGTTGGAAGACATCAAACATCTGTTTCTCGATGCCTAGCGGCAGAGTTGTCGACAGATACTTGGGGTGATAATTCGGGCGTAGCACCAGTTGCGTCGCTCCCGCCTTTTTCCACCCTTCGAAAAGCTGTTTAACGATGGCGAGATCCAATGGCTCGACGTATGGAATGAGCTGTACAACGATATTCGGTTCGAGGCGCAGGCGGCGGGGTGGCTCCAGCGTTTGCAGGTAGGCGTACATCGCAGCCTGGACATCAGGCCGATGCTTCCGCGCCTCGATCGCGACAGCATTGGCCAGATGGACGTAGCGGTCGGTTAAGTGCGTATCCCAGTTCTCGCCCGGCTGCGGGACATCCAGCACTTTACAGGCTGCGCATTCACAGAAATTAGCGGCACCGTCGTTGACACCGACGCTGACAAAGGGATAAAGGTGCTTGCGCGGCAGCCAATTGGCAATAAGCTGCTCGGCGACTTTTGGATTGCTGGGACAAATTTTGACGAAGGCATCGGTCTGCTCGGGTTTACCCAGTGGCACAGGCTCCCGCTTGCCGAATTTGTTCAGCGCAAAATAGTCCGGATGGCTTTCTCCGTATTGACCCCACCAGTCGCTAAAAGCGTGGCCTCCGCCAGGACGCAAGCCGAACATGCGCATACGGAGTTGCCAACGCAAAACATCATCGACAAAGGCGTTATGCGTCTCCAAAGTAGGCAGAAAGTCGTTGAAGTCGGTCAGGTCGCCGCTCAGCTTGCCCATATTTTCTTGTTTGAGTGCGCCACCCCGGCGGATCGAGCGGAAGCGGAGGGCTGGTATCCAGTTGAAGTGCCCCGTGTGCAAGACGAGCGCATTCGTCGGCGTATAGACGATGCCGTCGTCGCCCGGTGCCGTCCAGCGGATGCCCAGTTGATCCTGCAAAAAGCCAGTGACGGCATACAACGCACCCCGACTACCTTCGCCGTAGAGATAGGCGGCAGAGGGGGTGATCGTCCAGCGCGTCTCCTGCTCAGCCAAGGGCACGCGGTCTTCGGTCGGGGTCTGACCCACATACAGAGGGTAATGACCGACGGGAACGGGCCCGTTTACGGTGATCGGCGGGTTCGTGCCGAGAACCAGTCCGAGGTGCTTCTGCAATTCCTCTGCGGCATCAAGCAGCGCGCTGGCCTCTCGTGTGTTTTCCGTGGCGGCGACCGTGATTACAACCATTCCAGCCTTCAGAGTTACATCCGTCTTCGGAGGCTCTTTGTCTCCGCTGCCAGCGGCGCACAGAGGCAGTCCTCCCAGTGCCAACAGCACGATCCAAACTCGCAACACCGATTTCATCTTCATGCGTCTTCTCCTCGCCTTCATTACTTCAGCACGATGACGGTACCGAAGGGTGGCGGGATCTGTTCGTAACACCCGATGTCGACTTTCAGATAACGCTTATCCAAACGCGGATTGCCATCTAAGTCAACCGCGCCGATCATCCATACCAGATTCGTTCCGATGTCCAAGCAAGGGGAGTCGACCAGCAGATGCGCGTCACCATTTTCGTAATCAACGAGTCCCGGCGATACGGTGATGTTGCCTTGGGGCAAGTTCTTGTATAACAGGCTTGTCGTGCAGTTATTGAGAAAGCGATTGGTGTTTGCCAAAATCCCCAGATAGAGATTGTCATACGAGGCAGCAAACGCACTTTTGTTGCCGTACACGATGCAGTTGATCAGGTGGTTGGTCGCACCGCCGCCGTCATAGTAACCGCCCGTGCCCAAACCGGATCGGAACAAGGTGTTGCTGACGATAGTGCAGGATTCGACCGTACAGTCCCCGCTGGACGCCAAGCCCCCCGTTCCTCGTATGGTCGTCGGATTGAATACCACATTGTGGCTGATAAGACAATTCCTGACAGTGGCGTACTTTTCCCCGCCTCTGAGACACAGTCCGCCTACCGCCCCGTCCACCGTATTGCTCGCCATGTTGCCGATGATCCGGCATGCGACGACTTCGCTACCAGCCGCACTGTTGACGAAAACGCCTCCATACACTGCCCCAAAGTTGTCGATGATTGTACTCCGTTTCAGTTGGGTACTCGGGCCCAGAAAAACACCACCCACTCTTGCGGTCGAGAGGTTGTTGGAGATTACACAGTTTTCCACGACACAGCTCTGCCAGCCGGCGACAGCAACCCCGCCTGCGGCGTACGCACCGCCTTTCAAGCCATTATTTCGCGCGATCAGCGAATCGGTCAGCTTTCCGCCTTGGAGGTAAACGCCTCCTGCTCCGTGCAGGATGCCGGCAGAATCCTTATTATCCACGATATCGCACGCCGCGACCGACGTTCCAACCTTCATATAGACACCGCCACCTTGGTTCGTACAGATGCAACTCGTGATCAGACAATTCGACACGGCGCCCAAATTAACATAAATGCCACCACCGTTTCCAAGCCATGTCGTTTCGAGGATGTTCGCAGCGTAGCCGTTCGTGACCGTCACATTCTGGAGCATGGCCGAGGCATTGTTCAACAGGAACGGACGGACACTCCCATTGCCGTCGATCACCACCGCCGAACGATCTCCGCCGAATCCTCGTACGGTGACGTTTTTGATTTCAAGTGTCGCAATGACCTTATAATTACCGTTTGAGATCCACACCGTGCTGCCGTTATTGGCGGTGTTGGCTAAATTCAGTGCATCTTGCACATTTGTGGCTGCTGTGCCCCAGCTTTGAAACGGCGTTTGATGCCCGCCGTCGGGTGCTACAAAATACTCCGCCGCATACCCACAGACAGTTCCTAGAGAGCAGGCCAAAACCAAGAGGGCCTTTCTTAACATTCTGGTGGTCGCCTGAAGGTTCGTGCTGTATGCCATCGTCAGCATGGTCGGGCATTGTTTCGCATAGACCTCATGACTACAGTGTAGCTCCGAAGTGCTGTTTACGAAACCCGACTCCATTTTTATCTTAGCATTCATCTGTCTGCCTTTCTTGTTTAAAAATTCATCGCCTAGCCCCCACGTATCATCGACTCAGTCCCAAGTGTGTCTATTAGGACTTCTTACTCTGTTCTGCTTAAACACGCTCTAAACTACACTCGAAAGCGTTTTTTCGAAAAAATCACTTTCGCATTTCTTAATTTAGAATAGTCTTTTTGAGAAAAGTAATCTATGTCCGTTATCATCTAATTTATGTCTTTTTTTAACAAGGAGTCAGCGATGCCGATATTCAGACTTCACATAATTCCTGATGTCAAAATTGTTGGTTATGACTTATAAAGCTTATCAATCTCATTTCATCAACGGTTACCAATTTGCTTGGTGGGCAGCTTGGCGGACACGAGTCAGCATCAGGAATCGAATAGGCCTGTCTCATGGAGCGTGAAGCCCGATTGATCAGGAATAATGCCCAAATGGAAGAATGCCGTGCCAACTCCAGAAAAAGGGCGATGTATTAGGATGCCACATTTTCTTGCTGAATGTTAAAAAAGGACATAAATGAGGTAATAGCGGATATAGACTTGTTTTGTCAACCTGATATGCTAGGCAACTAGTAGTTACAGGAACTTGTTTGTTTATAAAGGAGATTGATTATGATTGGCACAGTACCTAAGACGGCACTTTCAGAATGTGTTATCGGGGACACCTTGCGGGATCACCTTTGGATGTGGGGGCATGACTCTGGGGTTTTTGACGGTCCGGATGCGAAGGAACCGTACAACATCCCTGGAAGTCCTCCGATTAGTATGGCCGACGGCATTAAAGAGATGGGCATTCCAAACGTCTGTGTGATCCGTAGTGAGGTCGGAAACGATGAATACAATCGGCAGTTCCAGAACGTGAAGCGAATTGCCTGGACTGTTTCCATGGGTGCCGGCAATTCGTATCCGCGCCTAAAAGAATACGTTTTCGGGTTGCGTGACACGACGCCCAACCTGACAGGCTATTATCTTGATGACTTTTTCAGGTTTCATGAAAGGCCTGATTTTGACAGGGATTCCGAAATTGTGCCCGCACCAGCCGTGCTTTCCCTTGAGGCTCTCAAGCAGCTCTATGATGAGACACTGGCTTACAAACGGCGCCTCAATCTGGCTATCGTCTTGTACACCCACCTGCTCTGTCCTGCGATCAAACCGTATATGAAATACGTCGACACGGTTTCTCTCTGGATATGGTCTGGGGCTAACATCGAGAAGATCGAGGAAAATTTCAAGAAATACCGTTCGCTGGTGCCTGATAAGCCGACACTACTCGGCATCTACATGTGGGATTTTGGCGGCAAGAAGGAGCTGGATGTAAGTTTCATGGTGAAGCAGCTCGCTTTTGCGCTGAAGCTTTACAAAGAGAAGCAGATCGACGGAATGATTTTTCACTGCACACCGCTTGCCAACAAAGGTCTCCCCGCGGTAGAATATGCCAGAAAATGGATTGCGGAACACGGCGACTTAAAACGCTAAAAAGGTCTAATATGCAATTTTTCATACGCGCACTATCGAGGCTGTCGATCCTCACCCTTATTGCTATTTCCGGTGCGGCCGAACCCGCTGCCGAGACCCTCCGCGCCTCGCTGGCAGTGGTTTCGTGTCTGCCGCCCGAAGAGTTTGAAACTGACCTGCTCTGGCGGTTCAGGCTGGATCCGAAAAATATCGGTCTTGTCGAGAAGTGGCAGGAACAGACCCAGGAGCAGACGGAGACTTGGGACTTGATACGAACCGACACATGTTGGGAAATACAAGCTGGCGACGAAAATCATCTTTCGGCTGCAACGCGGGTGCAACTGAACGCTTATGACGGCATTGCTTGGTATTCCCTACGCTATGCAATCCCAGCCCGACTAAAAGGGCGTAAGTTGACGTTGCGATTTGGGGCTGTGGATGAATCCTGCCGGGTTTATGTCAACGGCCAACCGGCCGGTCAGCATCTGTTCGAAAAGGAAAATGACTGGAAAACTCCTTTTGAAATAAACATCGCCGATTTCATTGACTGGAATCTACCCGAGCAACACGTAGCCATCCGGGTGGAAGACAAATCCGGACTCGGCGGCATCTGGAAACGCGTTTGGCTGGTTGTGGCCGAGACAGGAAGTTTGAGGCTTCCGGAAGTGCTGGGCAGCCATATGGTTCTGCAGTGCGGAATTCCAGTGCCCGTGTGGGGAGAGGAGGCACCAGGCGAAACGGTGAGGGTTCTCTTCTGCAATCAAGAGAAGACGACCCGGGCGGACGAACAAGGCCGCTGGCAGGTTAAGCTGGATGCAATGAAGGCCGGCGGGCCATACGACTTGCGAATCGTCGGTGCCAGCGGAGCTGAACGGCTGCTCCAAGACGTGCTGGTGGGAGAAGTGTGGGTTGGATCTGGCCAATCGAACATGGAACGCACAAGCGATCAGTTTCAAAATGATCCTGGGCTCGACCGAATGATTCAAGCGGCTCCGTATCCGAGTCTGCGGATTTTTTATAACAAGCGATGGCAGGTTTCTTCAACCACTAATCTGGCTTCCTTTTCGGCTCTGATGACCGCGTTCGGCATCCGCCTTCAACAGGATCTGAACACGCCGGTCGGATTGCTGGTCGGCGCGAGCGGAGGCACTCCGTCTTCTGTATGGGTTCCCGAAGAAGACTACCGTGCCGATGTTGCCTGCAAAGAGGCTGCCGAAAAATATGCACGCAGCTACGATCTGGAATTGGCTCTCAAACGCCATGCCACCTTTATGGCAGGATGGGACCAGATGGTAGCTGACGCTAAAAAAGCCGGTAACCCGGCACCACGGATGCCGTACGCGCCCGTGGCAGCAGGCGAATCCTATCGAGGTGGAATCGGCGAGCTTTTTGAAACGACTATTCGTCCGTTCATCCCGTATGCCATCCGTGGAGTGCTTTGGGATCAGGGCGAGGGAGGATCCTGCATTACCGGGGTCGATCAGGACAAGGTTATGGCTGCGTTAATTGCCGGGTGGCGCCGGCAGTGGGGTCAGGGGGATTTCCCGTTTCTCTACGTGCAGAAGCCGAGCGGAGGCGGATGTGCGTATGATCTGGAGAATCCCATCAACAAGTATGCCGATGCCTTCTGTCCGCTTCCTGAAGAAATGCCGAAAACGGCTGATGGCTTATACCGTGACACCTATGTCCGTCTCATTCAATGCACAAATGCGTTCATGGTCACCGCCACTGATCTTGTGAGTGGTGGGCATCCGCCACTCAAGTCGAGTTACGGTGCTCGTGCGGTTCGAGTGGCGTTGGGCGGCGTGTATGGCAAGCCGCTGGAGGTTTACGGGCCTGTGCTCAGAAAATACGTCATTGAGGGTGACAGAATTCGGCTGTCCTATGAACATGTGGGCAAGGGGCTGGTATTCCGAAACGGGGAAAAACTCCAAGGTTTTGCTCTGGCCGGCACCAATTGCGTTTATCACTGGGCGGATGCGACGATTGAAGGAGAAACAGTTGTCGTGTCTACTGCGCACGTTCCCAATCCTGTTGCCGTGCGCTATGCCTGGGGCAGAACTCATCCTTGGGCCAATCTGTTCAACAAGGACGGATTGCCGGCTCTGGCTTTCCGGACTGATGCGTGGTAGGCATCTTCGGATGCAGGATTCGGGCAGCATTCTTCTCTTTCATCTGCAATTGATGAGTCAATTGATCGTAATAATAATCCGTTCAAAATCAGATTTAGATGCTGGATTGACTTTGCTAAATACGCAAGCGTATCCCTGATAGGGAGCGTGATCGACATAATGTGACAGGCCGAGATTCATACTTTTTTTTACTTCAGCGGCTACCGACACAGATCGGTTCCCGAAAATGGGACCTTCTATGATTATTTGCTGTACCGATTCCGGGAATTGAGACACCGCATCACCATAGGGAAGGCGGACAATTGCTTTGTTTTTTTGATGTACGACAAGTGTATAGGGCTTTAGTATTTCTTTTTGTTCACTGACAAGTTTTTCGGGAGGAAAGGTATGTGAAGCATTAAATCTTAGGCTACAGTCCATGGCGGTCGGGTGACTGATTTGCGGAGGATCGACGACCCAGTACCAGATTTGTATCGTATTCTTGACGAAAGCATAATTCATCCCTAGCATCGCACCGTCATCAAGCGAGGCTTCGTATTCAAGGAGTGTTGGGGAAGTTGTTGGCGCAGGGAATTTTTCGAATTTAGTGATGTATCGACGATTCGTTCGCCACGGGTTGAGGGTTGTATAACGACAGCTAAAGTTAAAAGGGATAGGCTTCCCAACGGCTTCTCCGGATTCCATGCACTGAATTTCCATTGATCCATCTTCTTTCACCTTTGCCGTGAAGTTTTCATGCG
This sequence comes from uncultured Lentisphaerales bacterium, assembly GCA_964553035.1. GTDB lineage: Bacteria > Verrucomicrobiota > Kiritimatiellia > RFP12 > UBA3636 > JBBQIY01. The sequence goes on from CAZKJH010000075.1 coordinate 12,888, forward strand.
AATAGACGGCATGGTAGGATTTAGGGTCGCCCGTAATGAAGACGGGAAGGATCGCTGGTGATGTACCCTTTGTTTGAGCAGTGCCTTTTGATAGTTTGTCAAGTTCTTGGGCCAAGACCTGATCTGCCTGGACCAGCATCGGCAATCGGACGTTGTGTTTTTGACCGTCTTCGTACTTGAGAATGGCGTTTTCGCCTTCAATCCTTATGAATTCCGCCTTAATCTGATGCCCGGTCAGGCTTGTCCATACACGCAAATCAGTGGGGTTTTCTGTCGGAGCCGCCATTGCCATGGCTGCAAACAATAGCGATATGACAAGCATACCGAACAAGGTCTCTTTTTGTACCTTTATGAACGTAAAGGACAATGGGCTTAACTGTATAATCAGTAGCATCCGGGAAAGGGTTTTCATTCTTTTTTCAATCCACCGGTCCTGCTGACAAGCATTTTCAGACGAAGGTCTTTTGATGGTGTTCTCGTCGCAATGACATCTTCTTCCCTGAACGATGCCATGAGAATAGCCCCTTCTTTGTAGCGCTGGTAATCATAGATGATCCGAATCAACCCGTCTTTATCCTGACTACCGTCAGGATAGGAAACACCAGCCCGCTCGTCGAGGAGAAGCCCGCCTTTCCAAATCACACCGTCATCGTCTGAAATGAAAGCGGTGAGATGGGAGCGCGGACGCGATGAGCGGCCATCTATGAAAAGTTTCACGGCTTCTTCACATGTGATGTCGGCATGGTTGACCAGAAGTAGATTCCCTGACGAGAGCCTCCTGATGAAAAATCTAGAGTTTGGCCCTCCCAGGTTCGAATTCTCACCTGGACTCCACGTCTTCCCTTGATCACTGGAAAAGCTCTGCCCTATTCCGTACAAGGTTCTGACAAGCATCCACAATCGACCGTCCCTCAGTTCGACAATCATGTGCTCATCAAAACACCTGTGCGGAATGTTGGCGCTACCTTGGAGATGGAAGGATTTGCCATTATCCATGGAAAGCGTCATGTTGGAGAAACGGACGGACTTCAACTCATCCAACTTCGGTTCCATATATTCCCAAACCGCCGTCGGTAGTGCCCATTCACCTGACGAGAGAACGGTTGGTTTGTTCATCATGACCCCGTCCGCAATACGAACAGGCGCAGAGAATTCAGGATTGGCGACACCGGAGTTTTCGGTCCAGGCTCCCCAAACTCCCGCCCTGCCATCATGTATTTTCCCTGTCTGTTCACTGTCTGACTGCGACCAGAACCACCAAAGTCGCCCCTGCGGATCGTGCCAAATCACGGGATCGTATGCGCGTACTTTTCCGGGCGGATCAACGATTGCGACAGGCTCAGACCATGTCCGACCACCGTCATGGCTGGACACAAGCAGGACAAAGTTGTCCGATCCTTCGCCCAGTCCTCCCGAATACCAGGTCGCCCAAAGACGTCCGTTCGGAGCCGCCTCGATGCCGGGTATCCCCTGAAACTGTCGATGGGCGGTATAATGCTTAACAGCGTCTGGGGCTGATATCTTTATCGGTTCCAATGAACTTGCGGAGTTTGTACTCATCAAGGAGAGCCTTTCTTAATAGTTTTTCTGTTTGACGTGGGTAGCGACAGCAGCTTCAAGCTTGAACAAGCGGATAGCATTAGTCGATTCAATTTTATCGAGAGCAGATGGGGAGAGTCGCTTGGTGACGCGCAGATCACGGATCAAGGCAACTGTGCACCACATGCTGTCGACGTCGCTACGGCGGCAAGAGTCGGTGCCGAACATCAGTTTATCCTGAAACTCTTCAAGGAATGTGATGCTAAAGGCGGGGTCACGGGTAAGGGCGTTGTGCCCACTGCCGGCGGAGATGTCGGCCCAGAGATTGGAGTATTGACGCATCAGGCGCGGTACTGCACCGCCGGGTTTGATGGGGCCGGGCGGATAGCTTGCACGCAGGGGCGCCGGAACATCCGATGAAATCTCAGCCCAGAAGGTCGGGCCATGGCCGATGAAAGTTGTCTCCGGACAGGCCTGCAAAGCGTGCTCAAGTTGGGGTAGGCCAAGGCTATCACACAAACCGTAACCGTAAGGAACGTCCTTCATGTCGAAGAGAATGGGGAAACCGAATTCGCCAGCTTGGCGGAAGAGGTTAAGGCAACGCGGATCGTCGGTAGCCATTTTAGGAAGACACTCGCCGAGGCCAATGCAACCCCGGGCTGCAAATTCAGCCAGTCGGGGGCGAAAGTTCATCGCGGGGTTATTGCCGAAACGAGGATCGATGTTGCAAAAAGGGAGAAGCCGATCAGGATACCGAGAACATGTGTTGAGGACGTCCTCGGTCGTGCTCTCGAGGTAGGCACCCTCTGGATGTTCACTAAGTGCGAGAACACAGGTGATGTCAACCCCCCAAGCGTCCATTTTTGCAATCAGGTTGGTGGCATCGATGAATTCGTGCCGGTCTGGCGCAACGCGACCGATGTGGCCATGTACATCAATTAGCATGGTTATTTCGTACCCTTCAGCAGCTTACACTTATGATCTCATGAATTCGATTGCTGTTTGCAAATTTTTGAAAAAACCCGAATTCTTGAGTGAGAAAGCAGCCTCACTTCAAGTCAACAAATGAGTAAAGTAGCATTTCATCTCGTAAAACACAAGTCGAAGTGAAGAGGTTCACAATTCTGGAAAAATTCTCACCATGAAGAGCGCGATGAACACGAACCTTTTCTGAATTTCTCCTCTGCGAACCCCTGCGTCTCTCTGCGCGAAAAAGTTCTAAGGACATCTGCTGCGGTGACTAGAACGCTCCGTTGACAAGGCCGACAAGGATGTTATGCACAATATTCGCTAGGTAGTAGATGATGAGTGGGGTGAGGTCGAACATGCCGATCACCAGCGGCGTCTTCAAGAAAATACGCGAAAAGGCACTGAGCCATTCGTTCGCCATACCCATGATGGGAAGTTTTCCAGTGACGAGCCCACCAATGGAGATAATGACGAGAGCCACGATTGCGGATTTGAGGAGTAGCAGGATGTCGACGATAGCGAGAAGACCGAGTTGCAACACCAGAAGAGGTTTGTCGACAATCGACGGTAAGATCGCGCTGCCGCCCGACGCTGTGACTCCTAATGATCCTACGGATGCCATGTACATCAGCGATGTTGAAAGTAGTAGGCAGGCAGACGTCGCAATGGCGGAGTATTCGAGCTTGGGAATGGACAATGGGAAGCAGACGGTGTCAAGACACTCAACCACAGCGTTTTTTGACCACTTCCCAAAACGCAGCATCATGAAGATGCGGATGATATTGATCTGGCAGACAATCACGACAAACGTCATCAGGCTGAAGAGTGCGGATCGTGGGAGTGACTTCAGGTTAGCGGACAGATTGTTGTAGCCGATTTTAAAGGACAGCGCGTTGTTGCTTGCCTTTGCGAAAGCGCAGTGGAGAAGGAAGGTGAAGGCAACCAGAATTGCGGCCGCAACCCAATCGGGGCATTTCGGTGCGATGGACTGGACAAAAGTGACGGGTTTGAAGAGAAGTGTACGTGCGCGGTTGACGTAGAGGTTGAAGAAAACATCCTTGTTGAAGCACGATGCAACGTAGATCCAGAGGAGAATTTGGGCGGCGAGAAAGACCCAAAAGAGTAAGGGTTGATTGGTCATGCGTTTTATTCTGCCTTATCTTTTTCTTGGTGAGGTTTATGAAAATCTCGGCCGGTGGAATCCTGAGAGACGACTTGGCCGTCGGGAGGAAGTTCAGAACGGCTGTGTCCGCATTCCGCGAGGACGGCGTCCAGCGTTTTGAAGTGACATTTCGCGGTGTCAATGAGAACGGCCGGCCCTTTGGCTTCGACCAATGTCTTTGCGGCCTCTCGCACTTGCGGCGATGCGCCCTTCGGGAAGGGTTGGCCATATTGCTTCTCGAGTGCCTGGAGGCTTAACAAGAATCCTTCACGCGCCAGAATTGAGGCGGCGGCCACGGCGATATCTTCTTCAGCGCGGTGGCGTTGCACCAGCTCGATGTTTCGGCCTTTTTGCATCAGTGCCCGTTGCACGGACTCCTTGTTGCCGAATTGGTCCGAAATTGCCTTAGGACACGAGGGAATCGTGCCGAGCAGGTTTTCGATACAGCGGGCATGTCCCCACGAGAGGAGGCGGTTCACGCTGTGCATTTTGGCGTAGAGTTTATTGTAGGTCGCATTGCCGACACGAACGACCGTGTAGCGGTTGGGACCGAGAATGGCGCGAATTTTTGCTGCAATAAACAGGGCCTTCTTGTCCGTGGAGATAGCCTTGCTGTCTTTGACACCAGCTTCCTTAAGTTGCTTCGCCAGTTCTTCATTGCAATAGGCAGCTGAGATGACGAGAGGACCGAAGAAGTCGCCCTTGCCGCTTTCGTCAATACCCATGTGGGGCGAGGCCGCTTCTGGGGAGAGAACCTCTTCGTATCCGACCGTGACTTTCTGAAGCACCATCGGCTCCATGATATTGACGACGAACTCCTCGGCTCCGCCGCCTTGGATGAGGCATTTTCCAGAGGTATAGAGGTTAATGTTGCACTTCCAGGAGGGAGCACTGACCGCAATTTTGGTATAAGGAACCGTGATCGGCTTATAATTGCCGGTGCTGAGGAGTCCGTAGAGCATCTCCTGCTGCGCGGTGTCGAGTTTGAAAGTAAAGGATGTTTTCGGTGGCATGACGTTGAATTATATCAAAATGAAAGGGATTGGTCAGCAATTATGACCGGCTGTTTTCCGCATCCCCTCGCAGGGTTTCTCGCATGGTGCGACCAACACTCCAGATGCTAACCGATGCTATCTGATTGGGGGTGCGAGCGTAATCGGTCAGCCATCTTTTCGACTACCCCTATATCTTCTTGTACCTCTTACCGCTACCGCACGGGCACTTATCATTTCGTTGCAGTTTCATGGTTGAATTGAAAACTCCTATTTGTACTGGCTGGATTCGACAATTTCTATTTCATCCGGAAGTAGTTTGTAAAGCGTGTACACCAAGGCATTTATTTCTCTTTCGGCTGTGTCGATCTCGGTTTCCAATGCCGTTATTTCACCATCGAGCGCAACGATCCGATCCTGCAAAGCGGTGTCGGCGGTTGTCCGCAAATCGAGAAGGCGATTCAACAAACGTTGTCCGTTAAACGCTTCCGTCACGTTGACGTCCCGCAAGGCATGACGCCATTGTGCAGCAATAAAAGGCCTGTCTGGCTTGTCAAAGAGGCTGATGGTATCGACTCCGGATAGACGCACCGTGATTGTGTCTAGGGTGTTGACAACCTCAAGTCTTGCCCCCTGCACCAGCATGTCGTCAAGCGCCGCCAGTCGCGGAGCTAGGGATTCTTCGAATTTAGCCTTCGCCCATGATGTCAGTTCACGCCCTTTTATTTCGCTTGGAGCTTCGGCACTTTTACGCCATGACTTCGGATCCCCCACGTCGGCCCAGAGCCAGTCGGGTTTGAGTTTTGGTTTGACAGGAATTGTCTGGGAACTATTCAACCGTTTCTCCAGCATGGAGGAGAGATCCCGCAGGCGTGAGTGAAGTTCCTGCAGATGCCGTGCGCGTTCCCCCACCTCCTGCCGTTCCGCATCCGATGCCTCCGGTATTGGCAAGGGTGCGATGAATTGCTTGTTGGCTCCAAACCAACCGGCGTCCTTTGGTTTTGCTGTTCGGGTAAAAACGAAGTTCAGGACAGAAGAGTTCAAAAAACCCAGAAGAAACCAACCTTCATTAGGTCGAGTTGGAAGGATGCCATTTACACGTACATTGTTTAAAAATACGGCCCCAGCATCATCAGAAGCAACACGCAAAGACGGCACTGTTTGCGCCACGCATAGTTTAGGAGATTCCTGCTTGTCAAGATCCTGATTGCGTCCAAAACAATACCATGCGTTGTCATTGAAGGCGTTGCTCTGCTTCCGGCGGATCAAGTCGTCCACGCTCCCAGACGGGCAAACCATCATCTCGGAACCCGACAAGAAGCAGCGCAAAATTCTCACCTGCCTCGGTATTAACGCCGAGATCCTCACCCCGCAAGAAACCTAGTGTTAAACGCTACCCAATTTAGGATGCATGGCGTAGCACGCGCCGGGCGGACTGGACTTGTGTCCGTCCGACCGGCGATACGGGCATAGCCAGGCGCGATTATCACGCGGTGTGGCGAGTGACCGATGGACGCGCACATTGGCGGCAAAGCCGCTCCAATCCACCTAAGTCTCACAGCTAATTGGATTCGACAACGCTCAAAACTTATGTTGCGAGCGGCGTTATGTTGCATCCTCTTGTTTTAGTGCCATTTTTTCCGTTTTACAGCAGGTCATCTGGAAGTACGCAACATAACGTGAGGTGTGAAGTGCCCTTTCTCAGCCTCGTAATGTAATCTTGAAGAAATCTTCCAGATTACAATCTGGACGTACTCCAGCTTGCCAG
>CAZKJH010000076.1:0-18298 GCA_964553035.1 uncultured Lentisphaerales bacterium
CCCTGAGAACGTTTCCTTCACCGAGAACCAGCTCCTCGCCGGTTTCGCCTTAACCACCGTTGTGACCAACGAGACCTTCGACTTATACGCTCCCTCGAACGCGGTTGTCCACTCTAACTGGCTCAAGCGTGGTGCGTCCGAAGACGGGTTTTGGGTGCCAGTTGGCGCTTTTCTGCTTGGAACCAACCGTGTTGAGTCTGTGTACGTGTCCTCCTCCGGCACCTTGTCATTTAATCGTCCGAAATCATCCCCCCTCGCACGCTTGATGCCTGACGGCTCGTCCATCACCTTCCTCGCGCCACTTCAATCCGTGCTTGGGATTCCGCCGGAATCGCGGTGGCAGGCAATTACGAATGACGAATTAGGAATTACGAATTCCCTGTTCTGGTATGACGTGACCGACTCGGGCTCAACCCGATTTACGTGGCAGAATGCACTGCTGGGACGTGCAACGAACGCGCCGCTTTCATTCCAAGCGGAACTCTTCCCCTCCGGTGATTTCGTTTTCAAATATGACTTCAGCGCAATCACAAATCTCCAATCACAAATCACAAATTATGTCATTGGTGCGCAAAACAACGGTGGTGGAGAAACTGCGCTGATTAACACAGAAGCCTGGCATTGCACCGCCACGAATCACGTCTGCGCCTCGCTCTACAGTCTTGACGGGTCAAACATCGTGACCACACCGCTCTGCTCGGTTGTCACGAACTCACCGAAGTTCTCGCTCCGCTGGAAGAACATCGGGAACCTTGACCTCGCCGCCGCTGACCCCGATGGTGACGGCATTTCAAGCGCCGATGAAATCTTCATCTACCATACCGATCCCGGCCATGCGGATACGGATGGTGACGGACTCTCCGATGCTGTTGAGATCGCCTCGGGAACGGGCACGAATGGCACCAGCCCTCTCGATCCGGATTCCGACGATGACGGCGTCCCCGACGGTCTGACGGAATCCGAATGGCTGTCGCACTCGCTCTTCGCCGGAACGAATGCGGCAAATGTCATGCTGAGCGTCGCCACCTCGTTCGACGATCCGCCTCCGGCTGCGTTGAACGTGGCTGGCCTGACACTTCCCGTCCACAACGGTGCTACGTGGGCCTTGCGCTTAGAGCCGGGAGTATCCTATCCGTTCCGTTTAGCAAACGCCACAGACCGCGCGATCCAGTTTGTGGCATGGGACCCCGGAAATACCGCTGGACGAACCCTGTCAAAGACCTTGGAAACCCAGAGGCTAGCGCAAGGCAGGTCGGCATCCACCGACGCCTTCGTGGTCGACGATCCCGACGGAATCTTTGATCGCGGGGCTATCTCGGGCGAAGGGTGCTTCGGCTTTGTCCAGATCGCAGTCGAACCGGACACCTGCCAGACCGGTTCCATCTGCGTGCATGGATCCACCCCGACCGCGTTCGCCGTCTCCGTACATCCAGACTTCGCCTTGGATAGAATGGAATGGAACGCCACAGGCGGAACCCTCTCCTTCTCAACGAGTAAAGACACCGCCTTCCTCTCTCTCGATTCAGGCGAGTCCTTCGCATCAGCTACAGCAACGATTTCCCCTGCGAACTCGCTTTTCGGCTCGGTCTCGGTGGAAATGTCTGTCCACCTCCACGAGAGTGCGGGAACGTACTGCAACGCCTGCGGCTATGTCCATTCAGGCGATTCCGACTGCGGACACGATTCCGATTGCGAAGCACTGTTTTCCCTCGAAAACGCATGCACCTGTCCGCCCCGCTTCATCCAAGTTAATTCTGATGACGACGATCTGGACGGCACTGAGGACCGAAACCACACCGTCCTCGCTGAAGGGGAAAACGATTTCATTTCACTCCACCTGCCGGATCTAGAATCGTGCAGCCATTGCTCCTGCGGCGAAGGAACCGCCTCTCTCAAGATCATAGGCCATTCTAGCGGCCTACGTCTGCGTCGTGATGGTGACATCATCGGAAACGGTGCCGAGATCACCTCCACCAACTCATTTTCCGTCGAAGCGATCCAGCCCTCCCCGCTCATCGGTTCACACCAGATTACCTACGATATCTACAGCGAGTCCGATTCCGAGCCACGCCGGATCACCCGGCACTTCACATCCGCCAACGCTCAGATCAAGCCAGACTACGATGACAGCGGTTCCGTTGATGTTTACGATGACTTGACGGAGGCGGAATACATGCAGGGCGGAGTCTGGCTCCTGCCGCGTCGCCAGGAGCCCTACCTCATCCATCTCCAGAACGAATGTCCGGACGATGCCGTACTCTCGCTTTCGCTCTCCGGCAACGGGGACATCCCGGCGCTGCGCTGCGTCACGAACGCGTCCGCCATCCTGACCCCGCTCTCCGGTTCCGTCACCGGTCCACCGCTTGCTGTGAAGAACGACACCACAAGCGTCTGGCTCGACGCATCCTGCACCACCATCGCAACGACGCTCACCTACGCCATCGCTCCATCCAACGGCATACCCATCATCTCCGATTCGCTGGACATCCAGATTGTCGACACAAGCCTCCCTGAAAGTTGGATCGCGCAAGGAGGCTCGACGGAATACAGCTTCGCGGATGTCGCGACGGACGTTTACTGGTGGCTCTGTGACGAGGACGGTAATTCCCTCGACTACGACTACGGCGGCTCGTTTGTGGTTAGCACTGGGCTTGCTTCCGGCGACTACGAAGTCTGGGCCTACTTCCCGAATCTGTTTGGGAACAATGCTACTTACGCCCCGCTTCATGTCGTGCAGGTTGAAATCGCCGAAGACGAATACGCTGTTCAGTGCGGAACCACAAACCGGATCGAGGTCGCTCTCGACATGGCGGACTCCTACGGTCCCGCCGACTGGCGGATCGAACCCGTCCTGGAGGACGGCGCGAGGCTGTACGCCTCCGCATCGGGCGGCACCGGCTCGACCACATTCTCCGACGGCACCCGCGTCTGGGTTTCGGCGGGAGACATTGCCACGAACTACACCGTCACCGCCTATCATCCCGAGTGCACAAACGCGATGGACTCTGCCACATTATACGCCGTTAATGTTGATCTTGATGTAGATGCCGACTACAATGGTATAATCGACGATCAGGATGAAGCGCTCGAAGCGGGTGCTGGCGGAATTATCAGATTTAACTGTGACGACGATTCAGGCTCCCTCATACCACCGGCCGTGGATTGTGAGGACAGTATCGTAAACGGGCTGGGCGATATTGATGACTTGACGAAATTAATAGTCCGGGCTAATCCAGCACTGCCTTCCGGATGGAAGTTTGTACTTAGAACGACAACGGAAGAAGCAAGTAGAATACGAGCCTTCAGCAGTCGAGATATAGGCACCAGTGTAATATTAGGGACCAATGGTACGGTTTTGTGTTCGGAGTACATTATCCCTGTCGTCGAGACGGAGAGAACATACGGTGTTGAGGCAACCAGCTATGCTGATAGCACTTTCAGCGGAGAGGTTGTCGTTGAACTGGAACTCGAAACAGCCGAGGGCGAAGTGTTTGCCTCAGATTCCGTTAAGTTACGCGTTGCGCCATTCCTCTTGTCCGATTCCACACAACCTCTTGAGACCGTTTATGTGTCGAATGCTGATACGAATTTTGTGACCCAGCTTAAAGCCGCCGTCGGGGCAGACAAAGTTGTTGAAGTTTCTGCGTCAATCTACGGCGAATTGGAATCTGGTATATGGCGTCCCGATGTATGGTTGCAGGACGAAGTGGAGATCGGCTACACGCAGACTCCATCCAGCGGAACAATGCCCGTGGCGCGGGATTTACCTCGCAATAGAGGGTTAGACGATTGGCCCGAAAATGAGCTTCGCGGAACAAACTTCGGTTATTTTGCGAAGGGAATTTCCGGCGAAAGTGCTAACTCAGGAGGAAACCTCGAATGTACGCCGCCGCACGTAAAGGATGGCATCGAGTATCCGTTCGGGCGGGTGCTTGTTAGTACGAACATGGAACTGGAATTAGTGAATTTTATTGAGGCGCAAGGTGTGCAGACTCCCGTCATCAAACTAGACATGAGCTGGCTTGAGGTTGGACACGTCGATGAAATCTTCGCGTTTATTCCCTTTGGCGATGGATATAAGGTGCTTGTGGCGGATACCACATGCGCATTTCGTCAACTTGAAGATCTGAATATCGAGGATAGTGGGCTGACGAGCACATCAAGTGCAGACACACTTGTAGACACGAATCGGAACTGGGTGATTGACCAATGGAGCGACGGCATCGTACGGATTGTCTCTGGAACGGGATCAAATCAGGTACGTCAGGTTTCGGGCAACACTGCTAACACGCTGGAAACGATCTTGCCCTGGACTATTCCACCCGGAACAAATTCCGAATATCAGGTGATCGCACGTTCGGCCTATCGGTGCTTATTTATCGAAGGCGAAGAAGATCTGGGAGTCGTCTCGTCAGTTACATCCACCACGTTGACGGACACAAGCAAGAACTGGCCTTCGGACTACTGGAAAGATGGCTATGTTCGGATTGTCTCTGAAAATAAAGATCCACGAATTTCCAAGATACTGGGAAACACATCAACAACGCTTCAACTTGCCATGGACTTCTCCTATGCAGTGGATCCAACAGATGTCTATGTGTTAGTCAAAAACACGAAATTGTGGCTCGAAAAATTTGAAACACCTGCTTTTTCTACTGTGCGCAATGTCGTGGCCGAAAACACAACCTATAACGTTGAATGTCAAAGCCGGATTAACGCGGCTCTGGGCATTCTTGTTCCTGAGCTTGGAATTACGACTAACGACGTGATCCAAATTCCAGTGTTATTTAGAGAAGTAACGAAAGAAGGATCAAATATTCCTTTTGCCGCTTCATATATTCCTAACATGGTCAATCTTCTCGTTACCGAATCGCAACTTATCACGGCTAAACCATTTGGACCGAGAGATAACGATGGATTTGATATATTTGTCTCAGGTGTCGTTTCAAAACTAACCGGATTCTCTATTCTCCCGATAGATAATTGGAATTTTTACCATCGGAAATCTGGTGGCGTCCATTGTGGCACAAATGTAGAACGAACCCCATTGCCAGATTTCTGGTGGGAAAGACAGGAGTAAAACCATGAAGACCAAAATCAAACAGTTGTTCACCCTCGTCTTTTGTGTAATCGCTTGTTCTGTATTATCACAGGGGAGTCCGAATATGCTACGACTTGAAAACCTGTTCTCTCAAGCCATGGAAAAGGACGGGGTTGAATACGGACGCATGAGGGAGATGATTAATTCCAGTGAAGGCTCCCTAGAGTTTCTTTCGGAGAAATCCCAAAGCACCAACGTATACGAACGGATTATAGGCCGTGGCATGCTATCGTGGAGGGATAATCCTGCGACCAATATAGGGTACAGCAATAAAATCAGAGAACATTTAAGTATGTTGCTTAGCTTCCATAATGCACCCAATAATGTTCGTTATGCACTTTATTCAAATGCTCGAGATGATTTCGAGTTGAAACACAATGTTCTGCTTCGCGCACTGTTGCTCGAGATGGTGCTGAAAGGTATTACGTTTGAAAATTCACGAGGTGGGAGTGACTTAATAAAGTGTTTCGCCGCCGGGCTGGCAGGAAATTTCGACGCCCCAGACATTCCCGTTATACTGGAAAAATTAGCTCGCGAGTCCGAACTCGACTTTATGCGCTCTTGCGCGCTGATCGGTATGAGCAAGACCGACTCCCCCAATCGTGTCGAAATTCTGTTGGAGGGCTTAGCTGATGAGAGCAGAATTGTTCGCGAAGATGCAAGCTATAGACTCATGGCATTGACGGGGCAGAATTTAAAAGAAAATTCCGAAGAATACCGGATACTGATTCAAACGAATAATATTATGGAAGCTTTGCCACATCTGAAAGCGTACACTGAGGCTGCCAGACAAGAATTGGAGAGTAAACACATGATGTTCGAGAAGAGTAGTATCCAGTACATGATTACTCGCGACGAAGTTGTTCTCACCGTCTCTCCTCCCAGATACTATATGCCCGTCACCTATCTCGTTACCATCGATAGAAAAACAGGAAAGGCAAAAGGGCATAAGCGAAAATAACAACAAAGAACTGGGATACCGCTTATCTGCCAACGAATTCGTCCTTCTATGTTATCGTCACGGAACCCAAGGTGGGGGCTTCCGATCTATCGTTTCCACAGGGACGCCCTCGATCCCAAACAGTTCGGCAATTTCTTGAGCATTACAAAAGGAATGAAGTCAATGTAATTTATACGGAAATGCGTGATGACTCATGACAGGAGCAATCCTAGCGATCCCGGCGGCGTTGACACGGATCAAACGTGCACGTGGATTTCTGGAGGCTGCGACCTTGTCTGAAGACTGGATTTGAACGATGGGTGAGGAGGCACTAGCGCTTGAATTACTGGCGACTTCTGAAGTCGCAACGCCGAGACGGTAGACTCGGAAACATTCTGAATCTACGTTTCTCATTAGGTTGACTCTGGGTATCTGCAAGGCATACAATGCGCACTATGCAATTTGAATTTTATCCAAACAAAAAATAGGTACGTCGCTCAAGGAAAGAAGAGGAGAATATCGATGAGAACTGATTCTTTTGACAAAGCGTTTGACAACGGTGAAGATGTGTCTAAACAGTTGGACTTTTCTCGCTCGACTCGTCCTGGAAGGGAACAGAAGAGGATTAATGTTGATTTTCCGGTGTGGATGATCCAGTCCCTTGACAAGGAGGCGCAACGGCTTGGTGTTCCCCAGCACGCCATCATTAAGGTGTGGATTGTGCCGAGCGGCTGAAAGTCGACAGTGCTACCTGAGCACGGGTGTGGGGGAAAGACGAACCCCCTCGGATTTTCAAGGAAGAAACGGGTCTGACTGTAGGCTGGGACCGCGGCTGGACGCTGAAGATAGCTTCTGTGTGTAAAACGTAATTATGGAACCATGAAACACATGAAACTTCATGAAAAAGAGGGAAGGATATACGACGAGGAGTGTTACAGGATACGTGGGGCGTTTGTGCGAACAGGTGACGAACCCCGCCACATGCAGATATGGGAAAGTCGACTGCCATTCAGCGAGTGGCGGCAGATCGGTGTCATTCCGAAAGTCATCCAGGCGCCACACCTTACGATGATCGGCGATGACCTCTATCTATTCGGGCGCGAAGTTCCCACAGCAGGGGCTGATGGCGTGAAACCGAGTAGCGCTTTTCGCCGAACCAAGATCTGGAGGATGAAGGGGACAACAGCGGAACAGGTTCTGGAACTGCCGAGTTGCGGCGATACATCGTATGTGGGCACAGCCCTCCGACCTGACGGGTTGCTGCTGGTGAGCTACTATTCGCAGCATGAGATCCTCGACCCAGATCCGACATCCGACGATTGCAACAATAAGCCTAATGACGTATTTGTCGCAGGAATTGAACTCTGAGAACCCTTTTTGATCGTGCGGTCAGGGTTCAGATCTCAAGGGTCGCGGCTTCTGTTGGTTCTCTGTGTTATTTTAGTTAAGAGCTCGCGTTGAGGCGCGTGTAAAAGGACAGCACTATGGCAGCCACGCGCCGTGTTGCCTAAGGTCGTCACGCAGGGCCTCGGTGTCCACGGCATGCACATCGCCATCGCCTGCGGCCGCCATGGATGCCGCCACGCCGGCCGCTTCGCCAGTATTCAGACAGGCCGCCATGATCCGGATGGAGCCGTTCACAGGCCGATCCGTGGAAATGCACCTGCCCGCCACGAGCACGTTGCGCAGGCCTTTGGGCGTCAGACACCGATACGGGACACCGAAACTCTCGCCGGGATTGAGGTGCTGGAAAGAAGAGGAAACCTCCTTCAATATTTCCGGAATCGGCTTTCGGCACAGTGTCACGACCTCTTCCTCGGTGGATTGATGAACATCGACGCCATACGCATTGCGGCAGATCTCATCGGGGAAACTTCGACGGGCGAGATAATCTTCCACGGTCAGATAGTAGTCTCCGCGGATGCGTCGTGTTTCCCGCGTACCGAGCACACTGCCCGTGGCGGCCAGAAAGCAATTTGCGAAAGCAGGATGAAATTCCGCCAGCGCATCCCGGTACTGCCGCGCTAAGCGCCGCCCCTGCCGAAGCCCCTTCGACACATTCTCAGGATCAGTATTGTCTACGCCGTAAACGTGACCGATGTTCCAGCCAAACACCCCCGGCCCGAGCTTCATGTGGCAGGCGTGCAAGTCGACGATGTCCGGATACTTGTCAGAGTGCAAGGCCTTGACGATCGGGCTGCCGGGATGGCGGTAATGAATCCCCGGCCCACGCGCCAAGGCCTCTTCATCTACGTTGGCCAGCATGAGGCAGAGCGTCGCGGCCTGCATGCGACCGTTCTCGTCGCCTTTTTCAAAGGATGCGTCGGCCCTGGCGGCCAGATCGCCGTCACCCGTACCGTCCACATACACCTTGGCGCGGAAGGCGGACAAGCCCGCTTTGTTGACCACGACAATGGCGTCAACCTCGCCTTCGGATGTCTTCTCGACCGCGGCCAAAGTTGTATGAAACAGCACGTTCACGCCCGCTTCCGCCGCCAGTTCGTCGTAGATGCATTTGAGAACTTCCGGATCGATCGCCACATCGGCCAAGGGGTACTGGTCAAGAATCGGCTGCAAATGCGGTGTACGGGCGCGGCACTCCTGCCAGATCCGCTCGGCCAACCCACGCGCGATGCGCTGCTTGCGATCATGATAACCGCAGAACCAAGGCACCAACCCCAGCGTCCCCATGCCGCCCAGCGCACCCGCGGATTCGATCAGCAGCGTCCGCGCCCCTGTGCGCGCTGCGGCCACTGCAGCAGCGGTACCCGCCGGCCCGCCTCCGACCACGATCACATCCCAGGAATCGTCTAACGCTAATCCGCGTTCCCTCAAATGGTACGCTTTGCTTGTCATTTCGCTTTCCTTAATTGTCCCTTACAAAACTAAATTAGCCATGCTGGTCGGGTCATCGCAAGCCCCCCCGCTGGGCGATAGCATGTACGTCTCCGGTGTGTTGCCTGCCATACGCCGGCGGGATATTTGAATTCCCCAGGGTATCAGCCCGGGCGGTATTTCAACGCCCAGCGTCTTGGTGTCGATCTGCACCTCCACCGTCCAGCGACCCGGATAGTTGCGCACGGCCACCGCCCCCACGCTGTAGAAAGTCGGCAGGTCGGCAACATTAGGCGTCACGCAGGCATCGTAAACCACGCCTGCGGAATTGACCACAATCACGGGCCGCAATCCTTGTGGTGTCTCTAAACGGATTTCCACCGTATCGTCCTGAAAGATCCCCGTCGAGTCGTTTTCTGTACAAGTGGCCTTCAGGGACTCCATCTGCGGTTCCAAACACTCAATCCCGACAATCAACGCCGTGTTATTGCTCAGCCATCGGAAGGAAGCCGTTGTTCGCAAATGCGGCGGCTCTTCCCCTGTGATGCTGTCCGTCAGTTGATGAAAGATGTGAAAACCCTGATCCTGGAACGTGGCGCCGCGTTCATTCCAGAAAGGTTTCTCCAGATTTCCATCAATGTCCGACTTGCCCCACCGGCGGTACCCCCTCACGGTCGGGCCGGTCCGCGCAAAACGGCCCTGCAAATCGGTCAACGAGGCCATTTCCGAAGCAATCAGGTCGACACGTTTCCCATAGATCGAATCACCGGCTTTAGCCTTGGCGCGTTCCAGAATGTCGAAATAGCGAGTGATATCGGTCGAATCCAGAAATTCTACACCGTGATGCGATACGGGCCGCACCCAGACCTCCTCGGCGAATTCATAAAACTCTTTCATCTCCTTTCGGGCCGGCCCGAAAAAGAGTTCGTAGTATTCGTTCAATACGGCATTCAAGTCCAGTTTAGCATCCCAGGCAAAGCGATTGTGCAGGTAAAACATCAGGTGTCCGAGCCCCGGCCGCCTGAGGAAGCTACGCGCCGCTTTGGCCTCCTCGGGGAAATCGCCAGAAATCCATGGCGTATCCACCCAGAATCCCAGCACGCGTTCGTACATACCGCGGAAGTTCTCCTCCATGAACTTGGTAAAGATCACAGGAATCGGAGGAAAGTTGCGTGGGGGCGCATGTTGAAAGTAATAATCGTAGACGATCATGCGATTATTTCCCAGGCGTTTCAGCCAGTCCTCGCGCACCTGTAGGTCGCGTCGGGTATCCGGTGTCATCCACAAGGTACTGTTCTGGCAGAATGTGAGGTATAGATCATCTGGGATTTCCACGCTCGCCGTCGGCGGCAGCTTATACGCATGATACGCCCAGGTCTGGAATTGCATCTCGGGATGCTTCTCTTTGATGCGGCGACGCACATCAAGCAAAAACTGCCAGGCATAGTCGCTGAACACGCCCCAGCCGTCGCCCGGGCGCCGCCAGGTTTTGGTGTCGTCATCATCCATGGCCGTCCACCCATCCGGAAATCCGAGACTGACCCGATTCAAACCGGGATAGGCCGCGATCGTGGCTTCCAGAAAATCCGTCTCTTCGCGCCGCAGGTTTTCGCTGTTCAGTTTGGGTGTCCGGTAATCGACCTTCCCACCCACCGTGGCGTAGATGTCTGCGGGCAGATTATTGGTCCCCGCTGCCATGACGTACTCAACGGTATGGATCTGGGGCACGATCATGGAATTTCCCATTTTCATGGACTTGTACCAGTACCAGTCATCAAAGCGCGTACTACGATTGATGAACTGACGTACGGGAAATTGCGGTTCGCGTTTCAGATTCTGGGTCGCAATGCGCACATCCTTGAGTTCCGGGTAAACAATCCCGATATCGGCCATCGGCAGATACCAGCGCATGCCCAGTTGTTCCAGCAAGTCGTACACGGCATACAGCGTGCCGGTGCCGTCGTCGGCGTAAACCCCGTCCAACAGCCCCGCGTAGGAGCTGAGAAACGCTGGAAACCGCCATTGCTTCCCCGTGGTTTCGGCCCAAAGTTTCCGCTGTAAATGGAGGTCGAGAAAGGCATACCGCCCCATGATGGATGCCACAGAAAACTCCCGTCCCACCAGAACCACCCAGTTGTCCTTGGCGACGATCTTAAAGCCATCGTATTTCACATCTTCCAGCGTAATGCCGAACTTGCGCGTATGCTCGCTTTCGCCCAAATAAACCTTAGTCGCCACCTCCGCAGACGCATTGGTTACGATGGGCAACCGAGCTCCGGAAATCTTCTCCAAGTGCCGTTGCAGTTCCTGCGCCGCCAGCACAATGCTCGGTCCGGCCTCCGCCGTGATCACAATCTCCGCCACCGGCTGGCCCTTCACAACCAAGTTCACGGCCCACACCGGGCCGGTGCTCAAACAGGCCATTACCAGCCCTATCACAAATGTTATTCTCATTTCGGCTCCTTAGTTAACGCATCAATTTTGGCCTGAACGCTTTTAACGATATCTTCAGGTACGGATGCCGCTGCGACGATCTTCCGGAAAGTGGCCAAGGCCTCGTTGGTTTTGCCCATGGCGGCGCAGACATCGCCGCGACACTCCAGCACCAGTGCCGAAAACCGGGGGTTGGGAAGGGCTAGATCCGTGTTGATCCGATCCAGCCGCGCCAACCCCAATGCGCCCTGGCCGTGCTTGACGGCCAGACGGGCATACTCCATGGCGGCATTATAATACATCCAATTCATCGGTGCCCACGACAGCAACTCGTCGTAAACCTCCATGGCCTTGGCTTCTTCATTCAGCACCCCCCGGTAAAGCCCCGCCAGGAGAAATCGCGCTTTTGCCTTATGGTGAGGACTCAAGATATAACGCCCGGCCAGGATCAAGTCCGGTTCCGCCTTCGTCGCCTCACCCTGGGCGATGGCCGCCTCCGCCCGGCACATCGCCGCACGATAGATCAGCGCATCCGGCCACTCCGCAATGTTTGCGGCAGCAGCCGTTTCGAGAAGCTCGGCATGTTTCTTCTGGCGCGCGAAGAGTTCCATTCGCGCCAGGGTGCGCAACGGCACGTCTTGAATCTTGTCCGCCAGCGTAAAGGCCTGTTCGAATCGATCCTGCTTGCCGGCAACCTCCGCCGCCTGAAAGTAGGTTCGATCCTTGCGGACAGAACCGTAGGGCGAGACAGGATCCTGCTCCTCCGCTAGCTTCACAAGAGCCGCTTCCGCCTCAGGCGGCTTGTTGGTCAGTGCGGACTGAAAGGCCGTGGGAAAACCCGTAGCACCGCACAGGGCGGTTCCCCCAAGCAGCCCTGTCGCAATCATCGTCAAAAACCCGTATCTGTTCATAACCCTCCAATTAGTAGATTTATTCGCCAGCCACGCTTAAATTGCCCATGCTGGTTATATCGAAGAAGTAGGTTCCGCTGGGCGAAAGCATGTAATACTCCGGCTTGTTGCCGGCCATACGTTGACGGCAGACATTGACGCCCCAGGGCGCTGTCTTCGTCGGACGCACACCGGAAATCGGCTTCGTCTCGATCCGGGCCTCCACCGTCCAGCGATCAGGATACTTCCGCACGGCAACTTGATCCACCTTATAGAACTGTGGCAAATCGAACGGGTTCTCCGTAATGCACTCGTCATTGATCGTACCGCGCGAAGTCACGACGAGCAAGGGTCGGATCCCGGTCGACGTTTCGAAACGTATCTCGACAGTGTCGTCTTCGTAGATGGACATGGTATCGCGATCCTTGCAACTCTCCTTGAGCCCGTCCATCGTCGGCTCGAAGCACTCCACGCCCACGATGATAGCCGAATCATCCTCAAGCCACCGGAAGGAGACGCTCGTCTTCACATGATGCGGCGTCTCGCCGACGAACATCTCGCGCATCACCTGCGCATCCCGGTCCCTGCCGTGCCAGAACGGTTTGTCGAGATCGCCATCGATCAGGGGTTCATCGGTCGTGACAGGAATCGTCAGATCCGGCCCTGAGCGCTGCAACTCGTCAAACAAGGTCGCCAGCGGTGCCATTTCCGCGGCGATCAGTTCCACGCGCCGACCGTAGATGGAATCGCCCGCCCGTGCTTTGGCGCGATTCAGAATTTCAAAATACCGCTCCACATCAGTCGGTTTCAAGAAACCGCCGCCAGCGCTGATCTGGCGGGCTAAGGGCCGCGCCCATACCTCCTCCGCAAATTCGTAAAACGCTTTCATCTCCTTGCTGGCCGGGCCGAAGAAAAGGTCGTAGTACTCATTCAGTACGGCATCGAGATCCAGTTTTGCATCCCAGGCCAACCGATTGTGCAGATAGAACATCAGGTGCCCCAGACCGGGCCGACGCAGGAACGTGCGCGTGTTTTTGCTTTCTTCCAGAGAATCGCCGGAAACCCAGGCGGTGTCCACCCAGAACCCGAGCACACGTCCGTACATACCGCGGAAGTTCTCCTCCATATACTTGGTGAAGATTACTGGGATCGGCGGGAAGCGGCGCGGGGGCGCATGATCGAAATAATAATCGTAAACAATCATGCGGTTGTTGCCCACCCGCTTGAGCCAGTCCTCGCGCACCTGCAGGTCGCGCCGGAAGCCCGGCAGCATCCACAGCGTGCTGTTCTGGCAGAAGGAAATGGAGATGTCCTCGGGGATCGTATCCACTTGGTTTGGCGGCAATTTATGCAGCGAATACGCAAAGGTGGAAAACGTCTTGTCCGGATGCTTCGCTTTGACTCGCGCACGCACGTCCATGATGAAATCCCATGAGTAATCGCTGAATTCGCCCCAACTGTCGGCGCGTTTCCATTTGACAGCATCCTCATCATCCATCGCCAGCCAACCGTCGGGCATACTGATCGGCAGGTATTGAAGCCCAGGATGCGCCGCGATCATGGCTTCCAGGTATTCCGCAGTTTCGCGCCGCAGGTTTTCGCTGCTCAGCCTGGGTGTGCGGACATCGTACTTGCCGCCGACCGTGGCGTAACAGTCCGCAGGCAGGTTGTTGGTTCCCGCCGCCATGACGTACTCCACAGTATGCGTCTGGGGGAAAATTAAGGAATTGCCCATTTTCATGGACTTGTACCAGTACCAGTCGTCGAAGCGCGTGCTGCGGTTGATGAACTGGCGTACGGGAAATTGCGGTTCGCGTTTTAGATTCTGGGTCGCAATGCGCACATCCTTCAGTGCCGGATACACGATCCCGAGATCGGCCATCGGCAGGTACCAGCGCATGCCCAGTTGTTCCAGCAAGTCGTACACGGCATACAGAGAGCCGGTTCCGTCGTCGGCGTAAACCCCCTCGCACAGCCCGCCGTAGGAGCTGAGAATCGCTGGGGTGCGCCATTTCTTGCCGGTGGCTTCCTCCCAAATCTTACGTTGCTGTGGCGTATTAAGATAGGCATACTGCCCCATAGTCGGCGCTACAGAAAACTCCCGTCCCGCCAGAACCACCCAGTTGTCCTTGGCGACGACCTTAAAGCCGTCGTATTTCACGTCGTCCAGCGTAATGCCCAGCTTGCGTGTATGTTCGCTTTCTCCCACATACACCTTGGTCGCCACGTTCGCGGTCAGGTTGGTCACGATCGGCAACGTCGCCCCAGAGATCTTCTCCAAGTGCCGTTGCAGTTCCTGCGCCGCCAGCACAAGGCTCGATCCGGCCTCCGCCGTGATCACAATCTCCGCCACCGGCTGCCCCTTCACAACCAGATCCACCGCGCTCAGCAGGGAGGGTGCGTTCAGAATCAATGCAATTGCCAAAAAGAAATGTTTCATGATGCGTTCCCTTATTGTCCGAGTTTGTTGAGTTTCACCTTAGCACTCTTTTTGAAATCCTCAGGCGCAAAATCTGATTCCAGCACCTTGCGGTAACTCCCCTCCGCCTCCGCCTTTTTCCCCATTGCTCCGAAAACGTCGCCCAGGCCCATGTCGGTCGCCGCCCTGCGGGCGGAATCCAGGGTATAGCGTGCGGCCAGTGCATAATCCTTCTGCGCAAGCGCGTGATCGCCTTGGGCGAGAGCAGCCGCCGCACGACACAGCGCCGCATCGTAAATAATCGCTTCAGGCCAGGTCTCGATCGGTTCGCCCCGAGCCAACTCCAGCAGTTCCTTGCTCTTATTCTGGCGCTCCAGCCGTTTCATGGTGGCAAGGATTTTCAGCGTGGGATCCGCTATTTTATCCGCCAGAGCAGATGCCCGGTCGAACTGGCCTTGAACCGCCGCGCACTCAGCGGCCTGATAGTAAGCAGCGCGCTGACGAATCTTCTGGAACCATGAAGGCGTCTGCGCCTCTGCTAGGCTGACAAACGCCGCTTCCGCTGCGGCAGGATTGTCCTTGAGTTTCATTGCCGCCTCGAAAGCGTTGGGGAAATTGTCGGCAGCAAATAATGCTCTTGCTGATAATGTCAACGCTGCGGCCATTATCGTGCCGTGTTTGAGTCCAGTCATATTCTAACCTCCATATTTTTTTCGCGGTCGCGCCGCTCTTCAGCGAATCAAGATCGTCGTGCCTCTAGGAAAGAACGACTCGTAACAACCGATATCCACCAAGTTGTTCTTGATGCGTGCAATCCCATTCAGATCGACGGTGCCAGTCATCCATGCCTGATTGACACCCCGGTCGATGCAGGGCGATGTGCGGTCGAGATGGTAGTCGCCAGCCTCATGACTGAGACCGAACCCACTGCCGGAAGCGGCGAACAAGGGCGCGTTCGTGAGGTTGCCTGCCGCCCAACTGGGAATAGCGGGATATGTGCAGGAATTGGTGATGTTCAAGACGCCTGTGCCATACACGTAGATGTTGTTTTCCATCGACCCTTGATTGGCGTAGATGATGGAATTGAAAATGACGGCGGAATGGTTGTTCCCAACGTATATGCCGCCTCCCCCATGCCCGGCGGAAGCCGACGAAAAGCGATTGCCGACCAGCGTACAGTTGTACAGTGTGATATTGTTCCGCAAAGCTCCTCCGGAATAGTCGGTGGCCAGATTGCCGTACATCAGGCAATTCACAAATGTACCTCCCTCGGCAGCACCGCCCCCACGCGCCTGATTAAATGTGAACACACAATTAGATGCCGTGACCGATGCCGCGCCACCACCGTAAAGAGCCGCCCAGTTGCGACTTAAGGTGCATCTGTTCAGGATGCTGCCAGAGGTGCCTCCGCCGTTGTTGGCCACGGACTGGTTGCTGACGATGAGACTGTCGAAAATATTTCCTAAATAGACACCTCCCCCTAGCGTATTGGCGACATTCCCGACAATGACGCAGTTGGAAATAACCGCCGTTGCATTCTGACAGAATACACCCCCACCTCGCTGATCATTAGCCAGATTTATAGCAAACGTGGCACCGTTTCTAACGGTAAACCCGATCAGGCTGGCACTCGCGCCCACATAGACACCGCGGACAGCCCCCGGCCCGTTGGTGGTGACGGGTGCCCAAGCCCCCTCGATAATCGCCGTATCGGGATCGTTGTCGATGCTGCGCACGGTGATGGCCTTGTTGATCGCCACCCGATTGGTCAGAAACGTGTTGGACGGATAGCCCAGCAGCCCACCGGTATCGTAGACACCTGCTGCCACAAGGACTTGGTCACCGTTGGCGGCCACGGCCGCGTCGATGGCGGTCTGGATATCGTGCGCAGCGTTGTCCAAGGAATCGTACGGTGATGCAGGATTTGGACTGTTCTTCACGACATAGCGGTTCGTCGCCGTACCGGCCGATGAAACGGCTGAAGCACTGAGCAGGACGCACAGTGCCACAACCCTCCATCTCTCAAATTCAACATTGCGATTCTTCAATAGAATTTGCATAGATCATCTCCCTTTTTTGCTTGAACTGAGATCATCTCCCTTTTTGCTTGAACTGATGCGTATTATAAGCTATAAACTAAGGACGGTTCAAGTCACTGATATTGCTAACTCGTTATCAATCTTGCTCTATCTTACTTATTGGAGGGCATCCTGTCTTCTCTTCACACACGTTTCGATCACGCATCCAGCAGCTTGCTGGCTACACCAGAACGATGGCGGTTTGTCTGTTCTGCGTTACCGCACACGGAACGCCCACTTCAGCAAGCCGCCTACGCGCATTGGGTTGACACGCATCAGCACAAGCATCACCAACGAGAGGTCCTGTTCTGTATCGAAGGCAATACCTATCAGCGTTTTGGTGGACAGATCTACCTGTGCCGTCCAGGTACCGTGTTTTTATTTGACGAAAACGAAATCCACTCCGTGGGCTATCCTCAGGACACTGCGCCTTTTAAGCATCTCTGGATCACGGTTTTCGCCAACGATGCCGTCGCTTTCATCGACAGTCGTCATACCAGTCAGGTAGCCGAACAGCGGAATCCACCTGTGGTCTTCAACAAGGTTGACCGGGACGCATTGATCCGGGACTGGAATCTGGCAAAATCCCTTCTGGACTGGATGCCTGCTGAACTATGCCGCACAGTCCTGCAAACAGCCATTTACCCGTTGATCTTTCGCGCCATGTTAAAATGGCAGTCGAGCAGTGACGATGCCGGATGTGTCCATCGGCATCAAGACATTGTCGCCGTGATTCAACGCCATATCGAAACGCATCTCGCCGAATCCGAGGACTTGGATGCCTTGGCGCACCTCTCAGGCTATAGTAAGTTTCATTTTTCTAGAATTTTCAAGAAATGCACGGGGTTGACCGTGCATGAGTTTATCAACCAATGCCGGATCGATCATGCCCAATCCTTGCTAGATGCCGGCGAACCGTGCAAGGCAATCGCCAGTGAACTGGGTTTTTCGTCGCCAACGGCCTTCTTCAACTGGCGCCGCCGTCATCGTCTGTAAACATTAGCCTCATGATGAGCCGGCAAGTCATCATCACACTGGAGAAGCAAAAATTATGAAAATCAAATGGGTTAAGAAAGTCTATTCCGATGGAAGGCACAGCGCGTTTACGGGTCTGACGTTCGATTGCAACAGGAAGCCTAATGACGTATTTGTGGCAGGAATTGAACTTTGAGAACCAGCTCACAAAATCAAATAAAAGCAGCAGTACATTCGGCTTAGGGAAAATTAGGGGACAGGATTTTTGCCATCATTCCCCTCTGTGTCTCAAACTCTCTGTGTTTAAAACCACCCTATCCTATCCACCCTCTGTGCTACCTCTGTTGGTAATGTGTGAGGTATTGCCATAACATGAGAAGTTTATTACCAGCAATCATGTTGCGATGCTTCGCGCTAACACGGGAAGCCAAATGCAACCCAGCGCGGTGCGGTTTTTTTCACACAGAGCCACGGAGGCACAGAGGGCCACAGAGAAGAAGAGATTGGATGTTTTAGACGCATGTCCCGAATGGCACTAACTTAAGGAAATCTCTCCTTCATAATCATAATCGTAATCGTAATCGTAATCTCTTCAACAGAACGGATTAAGATTAAGATTAGGATTAG
>CAZKJH010000077.1:0-18282 GCA_964553035.1 uncultured Lentisphaerales bacterium
TCGGCTCGCTGATCCGCACATCAATGCCGACACCCCTGTCGCTAACCGATTACCACTTCTTTGTTTGATTTTACTGCGAAAATGTCTCACAATACGAACTCAAACACGTTGCAGGGTGCATGGGATTTGTTAAACTCGTTAAAACACATTGAGGCAGTAGATTTATGAAGAAGACAATTCTATTTCAAGGCGATTCGATAACCGACTGTGGAAGAGTCAACACAGGGGCATCGAACTTTTCCAATGGTGGCATGGGGACAGGATATCCGAGTTTAGTTTTGGCACGCACGGTATGTGATCATCCAGAAACGGAGTGGAATTTTCTCAATCGCGGCATCAGCGGCAACCGGATTGTGGACTTGTATGCGCGTTGGAGATCTGATTGCCTCAATCTAGAGCCGGATGTGCTGAGCATCCTCGTCGGTGTGAACGATACGTGGCATGAGGAAAACCGAAATGGTGTCGATGTGAAACGCTATGAACGATTCTATCGAGAACTGCTGATTTGGACGCTTGACACGCTTCCTAAGATCAAGCTGGTGCTCATGGAGCCGTTTGTCTGCGCCCATGATGATCGCATGAAGGGCATGGAGCCTGAGGTTATAGAACGCGCTGTTGTTGTCAAAAAACTTGCAAGCGAATTTGGGGTAACTTTCATTCCTCTTCAAAGTATATTCAACAAAGCCTTTCATCGCGCTCCTAAGTCCTATTGGTCGGGCGATGGTGTGCATCCTTCGCCTGCGGGGCATCAGCTCATCGCGGATGCATGGCTTGAGGCTGTTGGATATTGAGATTGCTGAGAACTCAGAGACGATGAAACGTAACTTATCTACGCTACTGATCGATGTTTTAGCACTGGGGGGATCTGGAACAGGGCCTTTGGGGCTATTTCTTTTCCAGTAGTTTCCAGAGGGAGCTTTGTTCTTCTTTCTCAATCTTGGGGACGGTATTGGTTTCCGTTGAGACGGTAGAAGCTGGTAGGAGTGCGGCAGGTTTTCTTGTGGCTGCTGTATTGGTTACTGCTGAGACAATGGCGGCTGGTGGGAGTGGGGCAGGGGCTTTTTCGACTTGATTGGTTAACGCGGGGGTTCTTTCGAGGACGTTGGTGGCGACATCCGGCACTTGGAGGGTGGAAGCTGCAGAAGTGAACTCAAATGAAACAGGGGGTTCTTTTTTGTTTTTTCGGGTATTCGCCTCTACCTCTTCTTGCACGGACTCTAAGTCCTCAGGCGAAACAGATCCGGTAAGGGGAACGATGATGAGCCGCGTCTTGATCCCTTCGCGTTTTTGCTCAGAGCTTTGAGTAACCCACTCTTGCAAGGGAAGCGGAGAAATCATCCAGGTGTCTTGTACGGGCGGGAGAATTAAATTTCCAAGTTGGATTTCGCGAATCTGCACGTTGTCGAGAGTCTTCAAGCGGAGGTATTCTTCTTTAGCGGTTATTGGCAATTTTTCTCGCATGTTAGGCCAAAGCGGTTCTATGCTTTGAACCACCAGCAGATTTCCAGCCGTTTGTTCCATTGTTTTTTCCAGTTCCTCGAACCAGCTTTCTGGTGGCATTGAGGTCACGCGGAGGATGATCCCTTCAAGATTATGTTTGTTAATGATGTCGGTGAGCAAGGAGGGTTTGACCATTGCGAAATACGGCATTTCGACTACGGGAATCAGACGTAGGCGATGGAAGGCGCAGAACATCTTGTAGGGGCCCAGATCGATTTCTGGCTCTGTCGAGACGCTACCATTTGGGTGTTGTTTGATTGCCACGGGCGCAAGGATGGAGATATCGCGTACGTTTTGACGGAGCGTTTCGAGCACGGCGGGAATCTTTTCGCTGTCGAGGATTGGCAATAAGGCGAGGCCTGATGGGAGGGGAGAAACCTCTATTTTAAGGATGCTAGCCTTGGCTGAGCCGAGAGTGGGCGAATAGGGAGCGATGCTCCACCAGCCATAGCAAGTTTCTCGTGGGATTTTGATGCGTGTGGGAAATAGAGGGCGACCATTTTCTAAGCCCATGGCTCCGTCACCGCGTATTTCGAGGCTTAGCGTGATGATGCCGGGTGGGCGCAACCACGGTTGCGATTCGGCACTGCGGATTTGTCCGTCGAACCAAGTCTGCATGCGGATGTAACCATCATTATCATAGCCGAATCGAAGCATCGAACGTGAACTTCGGCGAGCGTAGAGCCAAAAAGATCCGATTGATTCGTCTATCACGACGGAAAGCTTTCCGTCCCGCATTAATTCGGATTTCTTGAGTCTCAAGAATGCCTCAGAGACGGAGGGGCTGGCGTGAAGCTCATATTTTCCGCTGGCTGGTGAATGCATACCGTCCCAAGGAATCCAAGCTTCTGAGAGGTAGCTCTTCGTAAAATCTTCAATAACAGAGTTTGTGAGAGGCAGGAGTTGGTCATAGATTCCCTTGGTTCTCGTATTGGGGCCGTTTTCGGCAATGTTGCGAATAAAGGGGAAGAAGATGGTTGCTTCGGGAACGGTTAGTAGTTCAGACGAAATGATCTCTTGGGCGAATCCATAAAGCGAGGCTTCCGAGGACTTAGCGAGGTTGAGAAGCTGGTGCATGTTGTCGTATCGGTTCGTGGGTTCGTCAAGATAATTTTGGAGTACGAGGCGTGCCTGGACGTTTTTAGGCTGGGACGCAACGAGCCCACGCATCAGGTCACGCGCATCGCTGCGGCGGCGTGATTTGCTGAGCCAGCGAGCCTGTGCAATGCAGATTTCTGCATTGTCTGGGAAGGTTCTGGCGTAGACATCCATCAGTTTGGTTGCTTCTTCAACTTTGCCCATGTCAAAGAGGAGCTGGGATTGTCGGACGGCTAGATTAACCTGTCCAGGATTTTTTTCTAGGCAGGCTGCGTAGAATTCTGATGCCTTAATTTTTTCGTCTTTTTTGAGGAGCGCATCTCCGATGAGGGAAAGCGGCTCTGCATTTTCAGGATCCTTTTTAGCCCAGATGGACCACTCGCTGATGGCCTCGTCATAAGCCTTGGAGGCGAAGGCTTCGAAGCCTTTTTGGCGGAGTTCTTCGTTCTGGGCCTCTCCAGATATATCGTTGTACTCCGCAAGGATATTGGCGACCTGATAGTAGTAATTGAGTGTTTGGTTGAAGTCAGAAGGTGGAACGAAGATGATGGGCAGAGCTCTGGTAGTGGGGAGTTTAAATGCCTCTAGATTGTCACCGACGAGGATTACGTCTGGAATGATTTTGATGATGTTAATGGAAGAGGATAACCTAACGAAGCCGGTTGGGAGTTGGAGCATGAGACCCATGCCCCCGTCTCGGAGCGATTCGTTGATGCGCGTTAGCCATGAGACGAGCGCAGGCATCTTCGTTTCATCACAGGAGGACGCATCAATGAAGATGCCGTCGACTCCCAGTTCTTTTGCCTTCTCCGAGAGCGTTGTTTCGACAATTTTCATGATGGCTTCAACGTTCTGGACTTTAATCGCAGGGAAGACACGAGCACCGTTGGAAGTTGCGACGAGCGAGACGGCTGGGACGTCCCATTCGTTTGCAGTGATCATTCCGGTTGAGATGATGTCAATCCATGGGGGAGAGATGATAGCGAATCGGAAAGCGTTCTCGGTCAACCATTTATTGAGGTAAGAACCGTTACGCCCTGTTTCTTGAGACCAAGACACGACAGCATCACGTCGTCCCGAGATTCGGGTCGAAATGATTTCTGTGGCGGCAACACCGGTTAGCGAGTCCCAGATGCTGGCTCCGATCAAGCCTGGACGAGGTTCGCCGCGGAGAATAATTCTTCCGCCGAAGAGAATCTTGCCATCGAGTTGCACAAACAAGAGTCTGTCGCGGAGGTGAACCGTAATATTGTGGCTTATCGAGACGTCGGTGCTCATCACGTCGGAGGCCAAGATGAGCTCCTCGACGTCTGAGAGTTTTTGGCGTGCCGAGATGTTGCCGCGCTCATCAATACTGATGAAGATGTATTCGCCTTGGTTTGTGGCGCGAAGGTAGATGCCGAAGCGTCCCCGCCTCATGTTAAAGAGCATGGATACGTGCCCATCCTTAAACGTATCACTTCCGATTAGCCAAGCCTTGGCACCTGTTGTGCCGGAACTGGTTCCTGTCTTGAGATCATCAATTTCGTCTAGGGAAGGGATTGCGTTCAAGATGAGCGTGTTGCCTCGGGAGTAGACTTCGCCCCAATCGGTCAGCCAAGAACTGGAGGTATAGGTTGCCGTTGTTTTCGCGTCCTCCGACCAAGATCTTGGCCAGAATGAATCGACCATGGAAATGAAGGCGTTTGGCGACCAAGACGGATCGACGAGGAGACGGTTTAAGCGTCGTGGATCGGAATTTTTCGAGTTGAGTGCGAGCATGCCGATGGTGAACCCAAGATCGTAGTTCTTTTCGATTTGCCTGAGATTGACGCTTCGAATGACCTGCGCTCTTTCATCATACTGGCCGTAGTTTCCGAGGGGAAAAAAGAAAGCGATGGGCTTATCCTTGACCTCGCGCGTGAATTCGTCGATCACGGCTTTATGATCGTTCATAATTCGTATTTCAAATTCGGAGGGCATTTCATAACGGTTTTCTGGCTGAATCCACATTGGGGAGGTGAAGAACGTTGCGCTTGCGTCGTTGGGAGCGGTTTCGATTTCTGTAAAGCCGAGGTACGACTCGGCGGCAAGCTCCCAGTAGCCCAGATCATGCATTTCTCTGAGGTAGTGCCAGAGGAGGGTTTCTGGGTTCATGCTGTGCACCGCGAGGGTATTAACACCCATGACGGCAGGCCATTTGTAGGACTGCAGGATGTCTCGTACTTGGTTGTAAGTGCTCCGTTTTGCCTGTTCGAACGTCAGTAACACTGCCTTATTGGGCAGTAACGTGCCGAGTTTGTAGAAGTCGCGAACGTCTTTTAACGTAATGGGAGTGTAGCCTTCGGATTTGAGCAACTTCATTTGCTCTTTGAACATGGCGGCGGAAACGCTGGAGGATCCGGGAGCGGGGGATTCTTCGATCCCGTAGTAGGCGAGAGCGATAAACTCCGTAGCGTTGCGTTCTGCTGTTGAGACGGGGGCTTGGTAGATCCATTTATGGATGAACACTTTGATCGGCCGGTAGAAGGCGATGGCGATTAAGGCGAGGCCGATAAAGGCCATCCACGACTTGTAATGATGGTCGTGTGCCATAGGAGTTGGTCTCTCCCAATGTTCGTCATTCTGCGGTTTTGAGGTCGGTTTTTCTTCGTCCGCATTTTCCGTGTCGGCATTGTTGGTGTCGGCTGCGGAAGGCTTCGCTTGGACTGGACTCCTTGTGACCTCATGGTTTTCTCCGAAAAATTTCGCATCCTCCAGAGAGGGTTCTGGTACGGATGTGGGGTCGATCTTAAAAAAGGAGCTATCGTTATTTTTGCTATTATTTTCTTTCATCCTCTGGTTCCCCATTTCTTACCCCGAAGTGTTAGCAGAGCCCAGTAGATCTGCCAGCTATAGAATACGATGTATGTCAAGGTGAATGTGATTCCCCCCCACCACCATTTCCGACCGGTCGTTGCCCAGAAGTGAAGTGACCAGACGAGGGTGATCGAGAGTACGCCGATGGTGTAGTCAGCCGTAACGGATCCCGCCATAATGGGGCCGAGTACGAGGGCCTGGAACATGACGAAGGGTTCAAGGAGCGGCAGCCACATCATGGCATACCACGAGATTGCCGGCACGGGATGCTTGCGCCACATAAATTTCCCTGTGCGGATAATTTCACGCAGGTAAGACCGCATCCAGCGTAACTGCTGGCGCGTGTATTGCCTCCAACTTTCGGGGGCGATCGTGGTCGCCAGCGCCTTGTCGTCGTAGATGATCTTGTAATTCTTCAGGATCCGGTTGGTCAGGGATCTGTCGTCTGCATAGTTGCCATGGGTTCCTAAAACGGTTGCGTTCATCCAGCTTTCTAATACGGCCAAAACGCAGACGCGGCGGTAAGCAGAGAAGCAGCCGGGAAGACAACTCACGGTCCCAAAAATGCTCTCCGCCGCCTTCATGATTTTGTAGGAGAAGTAATAGCGGACGTCTTGCATCTTGGTCAGCAGGTTGGTATTTGCATTTTCTACGTCGCAATGACCGGAGATTCCACCGACGGTTGGGTCGATGAAGCCTTGAACGAGCTTGTAGATGGAACCAGGAAAAATAAACGTATCCGAGTCCACACAAACGACGAATTCACCACGGGCCAACATCATGGCAACTCCCCATGCGTGGCAGAGTCCCCTGTTTTTTTCAAAGTCGACGATGACCAGACGATGGTGGCGTGTTTGCGCTTTTAGCATTTCGTGAAGCGTGTTATCTTTGGAGCCATCGTTAACACAAACCACTTCGAGCCTGTCCTCCGGATAGCCCGCAGCAAAAATTCGTTCGATAGTTTGCCGAATCACAACCTCCTCGTTCATACAGGGTATGAGAACGGTTACGGTAGGCATATAGCCTACGTCGGGCGGCGGCGTGTAGAAGGCTGCCAAAATGAAGCGCGAAACGACGAACGTGCCAGCTAAGAGCGAATAAATGCTCACGAGCGGCTGGTACCAGTAATTGTCGGCATTTCTCAACTGAAGGAAAACAGCCGAAGCAAGCAGCAGGACGGCAACTGCTCCGATGACAAGCACTTCCACAAGTGGGGGCCTCTCATAGAGCTTGCCAATCCGCTGTCGCGCATCCTCAATCGTGGGTTTAGGGTACTCCTCCGCGATCTTATGCACGGTATCCGTCTTGTCTAGCGTACTTTTACAATAGGGACAAACCGACGGTTCAGGCGTTTGAATAACATTGACCGAAATAAGGCAGTGTGCGCAACGCAGCCGGCTTCCGCGGATATTTTTATGGGTTTGTAGAAGGCTGTTTTTTAGTTCAGTATGCATGTTATGTCCTGCGTATTAAATATTACTCAATTTTTTACTTGATTGCAATCGACAAATATGAAAGGATTCCAAGACGAGGAGGTGAATATCAAGCAATGATGATTGACAAGACAAAATTCGGGATCGAATTTTTCGATGAGACATTCGGCGGCATTTATCGCGGACGAACGGTTTTTTGCTATGGACGAAAGGGGTCTGGAAAGTCTGTCATCGCGTCTTGGTTCCTTCGACAATCCATGCTGGATGGGGATCGGAGCCTTTTGCTGACGGATTGGCAGGCCAAGGATGCGCTGATTGTTGCGGAGTCTGTTGGTGTGCCTTTTACGCACATGGTGCGTACGGGAAATCTGACCATTCTTGAGTACTCGTCGTTCATTCCAGGTCTCGAGATGTGTGAAGATTCCTCACTTCCTCCGACGGCATTCGTAGAATTACAAAAGATCATCAACTCCCGTTCTATTCGTCGCGTTGTTTTTGACACCGCACTTCCTTGGCTTGCGATTCAGCCCATAGAACGTATGCCGGGGCACGTGTATTCCTTCATTCATGCCCTCGAGCGGCTTAATGTGACGACACTTTTAACGCTTCCATGGCCTGTCTCCACACCTGCCTTTATGCTCAAAAATAGATTGGAAGACGTTTGTCCCGTCGTCTTTGTTGCCCAACGTTCTGAAGATACAGGAGAGAGCTTCTTCAAGGTCTCCAAGTATCTAGGAGACAATATAAACTCGGCGACACCGATCACGTTCAAGCTGAATACGGGTAAGACAGCCGTTCCGATCGATGATTCAGAGGTTTTCGCAATTCCTTCCGTAAACTACGATGATCCGGGTTCTGCCAAAGGCAAGATGCCTTCTTCGAAGGCTAGCACTTCGCTTGATCCGACATCCGTGGCGAAGCCTGCTGCTCCGACCCAATCGCAGCCTGTAAACCCGCCTATAAAACTTTCAAAAGATGAGGGCGACCCGATAAGCTTTTCTTCTGTAATTGAGTTCTAGAGTCCGTTTGCCCTGAGTCAAGTTTGCTGAACAGCCCGATAAATTATGTACGAAAAATATTGGAATCTTAAAGAAGAGCCTTTCAAGCAGGTGGCCACCGAGAAGATGGTTTACATGTCTCTTCAATACCGCGAAGGGCTTGCGCGACTTTTCTACCTCTTTGATCAGCGCCGGACGGCGGGAATGATTACTGGGCCATACGGGGTCGGAAAGTCGATGACTTTTGAATTTCTCCGGCGCAGAGCCGTCAGAAACAAAACACCTGTCATTCAAATCGATGCTATTCCCAATGGCGCATTACCCATGGCTCGGCATATTTTACGTTCGCTTGATATGCCAGACACGGTCAGTACCTTGGCAGAAGCCCTGATGACCTTGCAGAGTTGTGCGCGGGCACCGAATTCTAAACTTAACCACACGCTGTTATTGATCGACGAGGCTCAGCAGATGATGGAAGGAGAGGGGTTCTATTTCGTTCATTATCTGTGCAACCTACGCATTAACATTTCGGAAGAAGAAGAAGGGCCCCTGTTCACGACCATTATCGCCGGAACCGAGATCTTGCGAGAGGCTATGAAAACGCAGGAATCACTTCGCCGCAGAATTCAGCTCGATTGGAAGCTCAACCCGCTCTCGGAACACGACACACTCGAGTATGTGCAACACCATATCTCCGTAGCCGGTGGCGATATCTGGATTTTTACTAACGATGCTCTCGCGGCAATCTACACCTATACTCGCGGTATTCCGCGTAGCATTAATAATGTTTGTGACACGGCTCTCATGCTCGGTTATGCGGCCCGAGCGCGTGTGGTCGATGGACGTATCGTCGCTCAGGCGGCCCACGATACTGGGCTTGATTCTCTTATGTGAGTACAAGCAGAAAAGCCTTTTCCTTCCGCGATATGTTAATTATGAATACGCTTCACGGACTAGTAACGGCTCTCTTCATTTTTCTCATGGCTTTCTCGTGCCATTGCGCCGATTATAAGACGGTCAACATCCTCCCCCCGTTTCCGGAACTTTCGGGATCTTTTACGAATCGATCCGAGGCGGATGGTCTTGTGATTCCTTTTGTTTTGAAAGATGGCGAGGGTCGGGCTAGCTGGGATTTCCCACTCAGAGGGGACGTGTTAGAAGGCACAACTTCCCTCGTGATCGACGCTTCGCTTTCGGTGAACGGATTCATCTCGGGCATGACGCTACAAATTCGTAGCGGTTTGACTTGGAACACGGCTCGGATTCCGCTCCCAGAATCACACCGCGGGAGGGTGGCGGTGCCGCTCTCACGTTTCAAAGACGAAGTGGGGGAAGCCTGTAAGTTTTCGCATGCCGATCTTCTCCGGATCTCCATTTGGTGCGCCGACCCTCGGGCGACCGGAACGTTTCTGCTGTATGGCCTACAGGCTCGCCGCGATAGTGTCGCGATTGCCAATACAGGTGACGATGCCTCCCTAGCGCGTTGCCGCACCCTTTTTGATAAGGCTGGCATTCCGTACGCTGAAATCGATGATGATTTCACCCAAGCGAGCGATTTTAATCTTGTTGTGATTCCAACGACTCCTCTTGCGTTTGAAGTCGGCGCATTGCGCGAACTTAAAAGGGCAGTTCGGACTGGTGTCAAGCTTGTTGTATTCTATACGGCTTCACGCGAGATATCTGCTCTTCTTGGCATTTCTCCTGGCGAATGGCGAGGCGTACCTCCCGCATCTGCTTGGATGTCGATGATTCCAGCAGAGAAGCCGTTGGCAGGTTTTTCGGAGCGAATTCCTCACCAAACCACTAATATTATCCCACCTTATGAAAGACCGAGTGCGATAACCGTGGCTGTTTGGAGTGATTCGGTTGGACATGAGACGAAGCTACCCGCATGCGTTGTTTCCGAGAAAGGCGCTTGGTTTTCCCACCTCCCACCATTGCCGACGCGACCAGCTGCCGAGTTTATGCGCAGAATTTGCCTGCGCTTTGAGCCCAGACTTGCCGAAAGCTTCGCCGTCAAAGCACTGATGGACAACGCCGCCGTTCTGGATGCATCACCGAAAGCTGCAGAAATTCTCGTTAACGCAATCAAAGAATCGGTTCTCACCCGTACCAAGATCGAGGGCGTCCCCCAACGCTGTTCAGAACTGCGCGATTTCATTGCAGCCGACTTGGTCGGTTCCGTTCTCGCTCCCACGGGAGAAGTTCACGCCGTCTGGGATGCTCGGGCACCCTATCGGTCAGAGGCTACGTGGGGCAAGTTGCTTTTCAAGCTTGGCATCTCTGGGATCAACACCCTGTTTGCCCAGGTGGGGAACGGCGTGTCGTCTGATACGGCTTTTGATGCAACGTCCGGTCTCTCGCTGCAAAAGGTGTGCGAGAAGGCCCACGAATCCTCTGTGTCAGTCCATGCCTGGCTCTACGTCTTGTCTCTGGAAGGAACCGCACCGAGCGATTTGGCTACGCTTACCGCTCAGGGAAGTCTTGTCACCTCGCAGGATGGAAGTCAAAAGCCTTGGCTGTGTTCTGTGAATCTAGAGAATAGAAAGCAGATTATCGCCCGATCCGTGACGCTTGCTAATTCTGGTGTTGCTGGGATTCACCTCGATTACATCCGCTATCCAGATGATGCAGGGTGTTTTTGCGCGAGTTGCCGGGCGGCATTTGAGCGTTCTCGGGGTCAGAAAGTTGCGTACTGGCCTTTCGACGTCACTGGGACAGGTGTCTACTCACGCGCGTATCGCGGTTTCCAAACCCAGTCGATAACTGAGCTGGTGGCGAGTCTTTCAGATGCCGTCCGCAAGTCGAATAGCGGCGTTGTGGTGTCTGCGGCTGTATTTCCCGACGTGCCTTCGGCTGCTGCGCTCTGTCAGGACTGGCCTGGCTGGGTCGGGGCTGGCCTAGTGGACTTTGTCTGCCCGATGACTTATCAAACCGACAGCATGGTCTTTGCCTCTCAGGTCGACCGTGCAATAGCGGCATGCGCTGGAAGAGCCGACCGCGTTTTGCCTGGTATTGGGACTACGGCGGATGTTGCGGGCCCCGATGCGTACGGAGCGGCGCAACAACTTCTTGAGGCGAGAAAGCGAAAATGTCTCGGTTTCGCCTTTTTTTCCTTGGATGATTTGCTTTTAAATAGTATCCTACCTTTTTTGACGTTGAGTAGTACCAGCCAAAAGTGAAACCGCAACGTGTCGGAAAGGGGAATATCATGAACTTGGAATTGGACACCACCACAATCATCGCTGGCGTTCTTGGCTTTTTTTTCTTGATCATCGCTATGTTCAAGAACTTCGGACGGCGAAACAACAATCAGCTTTATATTCCAGGAACGCCGAGGCCGCAGGATGACGATCAAGAGGTGAAATTGTCCGATCCGTTTTCAGCCTCTTCGCCGTCATCAAAGAGCGGTAAGGATGTAGTATCTGATCAGAAAGCCGGTTCCACAGTTCCCGCATCGGGGGACTTGTCGTCGTTTAAACAATTCACGCCCGATTCCTCGGCTATTGCGGATGTCAGGGTTCGCAACGATGCCGAGTATCAATGGGAGTAGTCGCGAGGCACTACTTTGCTAACTCTAAGACAGGGAGCATCTCGTTTTTGAACCGTTCGTCAAGGTGATAGAGCGCGACACCTTTAAGTCTAAATGGAGCGGCTGCATTGATCTGGTCGATCACGTCAATCGAGTTTAGATGGGCTTCAAACGATGTCACGCCGATACCGCAGACAATCTTATTGCTTTCCGATGCTTCGATTTGTCTGGTCAGCATTTTTTTTAAGTCCGCCGCATCCGGCGAGTAGTTCATCGGAACGACATAATTGAGCTGACTGTTCTTGATCCAAGAATGCCAATCTTGTCCGACGCCGTTCATACTGCCAAAACTGTAAACGGCAATTGAAACAAGAGTCTTTGGCTTACGCGTCTTGATTTCTGAACAGACCTGATTGACAACATGGGTGATATGTTCTGCGCGCCATGCGTTATATTGAGTTTTGAACTTTCCGCCAGCTCTCACATCGCTTGGCCACGACGGAACCTTGCTACCCAGCCAGCGTTCAAACTTTTTTCTGTCGTCAGCGCCCATCGCGGATTCTTCCGTGGGGTATCGCATATAGTCGAAGTGGATGCCATCCACACCCGTATTCTCGGCTACCCACGTGGCGATTCGTACGATTTCGCGCACATTGCGAGGATCCCTTGGATCCATCCACTCGACCGGTGCATTCTTGGCATTGACGAGTCCACGACCCTCTGCCATAAAGGTGCGTTTTGCTTCAATCGGCATATTTTCGAGTGTTAAGGCTTGGATCCAAGCATGGACGCGAATGCCGTATTGATGGCACGCTTTAACCACTTCCGGAAGTTGATCACCCCATTTTTTTTTCATGAAAGATTCGGCCAAGCCTGGGATTCCTGTGTTTGAAGAGCCTGGCGATGCAGCCATCCAATATATATCCGTGATGCCGGCTTTTTTCAAGACGGTTGCCGTACTTGGCCAGTTTCCGGGGAATATACCAGTGCTGTTGCGATCCCAAACGGCAAGAACTCCGGTGTTGACTCCGGTTTTACTTGCGGCAGCGTAGGCTCGCGCTACCGTTTGCCGTAGTCCCCAGAGCTTTGTCATCGAAGCCCCGAAAAACCCCCGTTTAAAATCTGCGTCCTTACTTGCAGCGAGGTGTGTCAGGGAGGCGATTTGATCTTCTAAGGCCGCCCGTTTCTGAGGCCGTACGCTTGCACGCAATTTAGTTGTTGCGGCGTTGAAAGATTCCGCGCCGAGGGGTTTCCACATTTCCGCATCAAGACGTTTGGCGGCATGTCGCCAGACTTCGGGAACACCATCGGCACTCAGGGCCGCTAGCAGGCGTCCTTGCATATCCGCATCCCCATCGTCAAGGAGTACCCGGGTGAGCCAAAAGCCGCTCGGTGTTTTGAGCAAAGCAACAGGGCCTTCTTTCCCTTCTTCATCAATCCAGCGAGCTGCAATTTGTGAGTTTTTGGATGCAGGAACGGTCTCGATGATTTGCGTTGCCCGACTTTTTAGAAACGCCGGCGCGTGCAGGGGATGCGTGCCAAGGAATCGGAACCCAACCCAAACGGTTGGGTTGGCAGTGACAATCGTTGGTTTGGAAAGTTCCATCATCGCCGCCAGCTCTTTTGAAGATGAGCTGTGAACAATGATTCTTCCACCGGAGTCAATGAAGCGCTTGATGCGGATTCGTTGAGATTCTGAAGGAATATCCATGAACACGAGGTGTGCGACTCGACATGGCGAGGCGAGAGCAGCCGCCAAGTCTTTATCCGAAAAAAGCTTGGCCGTCACGCCGACACTAGCGAGAGCTCGTAGGACACCTCGCGCTCGGCTATGGGTAAAGGTGAGCTCACTCGGCGAAGTTAATGATGTCTCGCCATGCACTACGGATATGATTCTAGGTCTTTCGGTCGACAAAGAAAAGTGAGTGCTTAGCGCAAGAATAAGGAAAAGGAAAAGTCGGTTCATGTTGAATTTGCATAGAAATCAGGAGTCAGAATACTGTCTGCTGCGCGACGCGGTCACGAAAAATTCAGAGGGGATGTGCTAACACTTAATCATTGGTTATGGGTAAGTTTTATCGGCTGATTACGCAGATTAACGCATAGGTGGGTCGGAAGGAGTGTTTTGCTGGGGTGGAATCGAGGACGAGGAGGAAGAGTTGAGTATGCGGGTCTGCGTCAGTCTGGGAGTTCGTCAAGGATCCTAGCGGCGACACGGGCGGTGGCACCGGGGGCTCCGACCATTGAGTTCACGGTGCGCATTTCTGCGAGCATGGACGCGCGATAGTCGGTCTTAAAGAGTAATTTCTCAAGTTCTTTAGCAAGCACTTCGGGTGTGAGATCGTCCTGTATCAGTTCTTGGCAAACTACTTTTTTTGCTAAAATGTTGACGAGGCCGATGTGTGAGACACCGGTTATGAGCCGACGCAAAATTGCGTGGGAGATGGTACCCACGCGGTAGACGATGACGAACGGGCAGAGCAACATGCAACCTTCGAGTGTAGAGGTTCCAGATTTGATGACGGCCGCTTCTGCTTGATGCAAGACGTGGCGCGACAGTCCATCAACAACGGCAACTTGTTTCGGTTTTTCTTTAATGTTGGCGAGGATGGCGAGCACGGTTTCGCGTGCGGCGGGAGTGGGAACCGGAATGATGAACGTACAGGGGCCGATTCGCTTTTCGAGAATACTTGCTGCATGCATTTCATCGGGGAGGAGTCGCATAATTTCATTTTTGCGACTGCCGGGAAAAAGGGCGATGCGGTGTCCTTCGCCCCATGCGAGAGGAGGTGTTGGTTCGGCAAGCGTTGCGGCGATCTGGTCGGCAAGGGGATGACCTTCGAAGGTGACATTCAGGCCTGTGCCATCGAAGAGTTCCGGTTCGAAGGGAAAAAGAGTGAGAAGCCGGTCAAGAATACGGGCGATTTTCGGTATTCGGCTCTTGTGCCAGGCCCAGACTTGTGGGCAGACATAGTGAACGGTTCGTATGCCACGCTTGTGCGCTTGTTCGGCGATGCGCAGGTTAAAGCCGGGGTAATCGATTGTGAGCAGCAGGTCAGGCCGACGGGTGTCGAGGAGTCCAGTGATACGGCGAATGAGTGTCGAGAAGAAGCGATAGCGTTTCAGGACTTCCCAGAAGCCCATCACGCCCGTTTCTGACGCATGGGCGAAGAGTTCGACACCTTCCGCCTGCATCAGATCCCCACCGATGCCGTAGAACTCAAGAGGCGTGTTACATGCCGCTCGCATTTCGCGGATGATCGCCGCGCCGTACATGTCACCGCTGATTTCACCAGCGCAGATGAGGATACGAATTGGTTTTTGCTGTGACATGGTTTAGATTTTGAAGAAGAGTTGTCGTGGTAGTTAAGTTAGAGAGTAGGAGCAGGCAATAGGTCGGTTTTAACGGCTACAAGGGCAATGCCAGCGCGGTTTGCGGCCTCGACGACGCGAGGGAGGTTGAGTACGATGGTGCGTCTGGCTTGAATGCTGAGGGCAGAGATGCCGGACGCCTTCATGATGCCGACGGTTTTGGTACCGATGATCGGAATGTCGAAGCGCATGTCGTGCCCGTTCTTGGCGACTTTGATGACAACGGCTCCGCGGCGCACGAGGTTGCCACCGCGCTTGATTGTGACATTTGTGCCGTCGAAGCCTTCTACCGCTAGGACGACACCGTCCTTAACGACGACGGTCTGGCCGATGTCGTGATTGCAAATCTCCATTGCGATGCGGTTGCCGTAGACGATGTCTCCATTTTCCCGCTCGTCCGGCGCTCTGGCAGTCAGCACGCCCTCTGTTGGAATATGATTTTTCATGAAGAGAGAGGACGGCAGCACTTCAACGCCGAGGTTTTCGATGTCTTCGATAAAGCGGTGAAAGATCGTATGGGCGTTACGTAATTTTAATTTTGCCAGTTCGCTCAGCATGCTCTTATCCATGCGCGAGCTGAAGAGGCATAGTGGATTGATTTGCCCGGCAAGTACGGTTTTTTTGCATCCCGATTCGGTGATTGATTTTCTAACGAGATCGAGATTCCCGAATGGGATCATTGTAAAATCATCGACAGCTCGGCAGGTGGATCTAAGGGTTGAGCCTTTGAAGCCAAGGACGGAAACCCGCTTCACGCCTGCGGCGTGTGCGCCGTCCGCAACGAGGCGAGGGAAGTCGCCCCAGCCAGCGATGATGAGAAGCGAGTCGGGTGTTGTGGATGCGTGTGTTTCAGGTATGGCGATCATGAGGGGCTTACTGCTTTCCTAATCCTAGCGCGACATAATACAGCACAACGCCATAATGTACAAGGGTTCCACCGAGAACGAAGAGATGCCAGACGGCATGCATGTATTTGACGTGTTTCATTGCATAGAAGACAACGCCAAGTGAGTAGATAATGCCGCCGGCGGCGATCCACAGGACAGCCGTTGTCCCCATCGCCTTCCAGAGCGGATAAACTGCCACTAGTACCATCCAGCCCATGAACAAGTAAGTGGCAGTGGAGAATCGTGGATATTTGTTAACGAAAAGACACTGGAAGGTAATGCCGAAAATGGCAATGGCCCAGACAACGCCAAAGATGCTCCAAGCCCACCCAGGGCTGTAGGGACGGATACCACCGAGACAAAAAGGCGTGTAGCTACCCGCGATGAGCAGGTAGATGGCTGAGTGGTCGAAGATGTTGAGGAGATCCTTGACTCGGGGTGTTTTGACGGCATGATAGAGCGTTGAACACAGATACAAAATGAACATGGATATGCCATAGATGCTGACGCTGACAATACTCCAGACATTGTGTCGGAATGCGGCGAACATCACGGCAACACATAGGCAGGCAACGGATAAAAACGCACCGATTCCATGCGTGACAGCATTGGCAACTTCTTCGCTGGCTGTTTGCTCTCTTCTTTCAAGTGTTTTCGAATCTTCGTCTGGCATTGTCTTCAATTTTGTCTTGTGGGGCCATCGTTACAGGAGCCTTTTCGATTGTTTTTGCGTTCTCGCTACTTCAGAAACGCTAAGATGTAGAGGTAGGCGAAAGGTGCGGAGAATAGCAGGCTGTCGAGAATGTCGAGTATGCCTCCCATTCCGGGGAAGCGGCAACTGGAGTCCTTGACGTTCACTGAGCGTTTGATCAGCGACTCGGCTAAGTCGCCGAGAACGCCGGTTGTGGTGAGGAGGATGGGAAGTATCAGCGCATGAATAAGGGGGTAGTTCATTTCGCCGAGTTTGCCGCCACCATAGCGTTTCGCGCAAGCCCAGAAGACGAGGCTAATAATGACGGAAAAAAGGTAGCCTCCCCAAAGACCCTCTACAGATTTCTTGGGAGAGATTTCGGGGATGAGCTTGCGTTTCCCGAATTTCATGCCCACGGCGTAGGCACCAATGTCACTGAACTTGACGATCGCGATAAACAGGATAATCGCAAGGCGTCCCGTGTAGTTAGTGGCTCCACTGGGGTAGGTTTTCCACTCGAAGGCGATGTGGAGAATAAAGCTTAACAATACGGCCACGTACCAAAATCCAGCATAGCTGAGGGCGAACGTCTCCATTGCACGCTCCGTCTTTCTGCGGAACACGCCTCGAACGAGAAGGATGGCAGGCGTAAGACTGAGGATGACGCTCGACATATCCATTTTCCCCAGAGAGGAAACAACGGGGTACAGGTTAGAAAAAACAGGAGACTCCGCAGCCGAGCATACGAGGAAAGCAAATCCGCAAATCGTTGTGGGCGTCAGGTCGTATCGATGTCCGCTGTGGCTGATCATTTCGCTGAACTCCATCTGCGCCAGTGCGAAGAGAACAAACAGCATGAGCAGGTGTGTCCAGGCTGGTAGAAAAAATAGAACAGAAAGAACAACAGCGACGAAAGATGTTCCAGTAATGAATCGATGTTTTAGCATTTTGCCTTGCCTTCTGATGCCTTCGGGATTTTTTTGATGCCGCCAAAGCGTCGATTGCGTTTTGTGAATTCTTCAATTGCTGCATCAAAGTCAGCCTCCGTGAAGTCAGGCCAGAAGGTGTCGGTAAAATACAGTTCACTGTAGGCACTCTGCCAGAGTAGAAAATTGCTCAGTCGGATCTCACCACTCGTTCGGATGATGAAGTCAGGATCGGGGAGATCGGGGAGATACAGTGCATTCGCAACGGCCGCCTCGTCGATCTTGGCGGGATCGATTTTACCTTCGCAGGCTGCTTGCGCCAGTTGTCGTGCCGCATTTGCGATCTCGGTACGAGCACCATAGCTCAGTGCGAGGACGAGAGTTGCCTCTGTGTATTTTTCCGTTGCGGCTTCAATGCGGATGAGCAAGTTGTTGATTGTTTTGGGGAGATCGGACCGTCTTCCCAATACCCGCAAGCGAATCTTGTTGTCGTGGAATTCTTTTTCGTTTCGTTCTAAAAAGGTTCCAAGCAAGGCCATGAGTGCTTTGACCTCGATGGCAGGGCGAGACCAGTTCTCGACGCTGAAGGCATAGAGGGTCAGGTACCGGATGCCGTGTCGGCGTGCAGCACGAATCGTTCTACGGACGGTTTCGGCACCTGCTTCATGGCCGCGTAGACGCGGTTTCCCCTGAGCTTTTGCCCAGCGACCGTTTCCGTCCATGATGATGGCGACATGTGTTGGTTTTAGATTCATATTGGGGTGTTGCTGAAGGCACCAATTGTAGCACAGTCCTCTCGTTGCTACAAGGCGTTCATGCCGGTTTTTCGTAATCGGTTAGTGACCGGGGGCATTAATGGACTGGACATACTTTACCTTGCGCTCCTAAGCCTTTGTCGCGAGCTTTGTCGAATCCAATTAGCAGTGAGACTTAGGTGGATTGGAGCGGCTTTGCCGCCAATGTGCGCGCCCATCGGTCGCTCGAAACACCGTGTGATAATCGCGCCG
>CAZKJH010000078.1:0-18210 GCA_964553035.1 uncultured Lentisphaerales bacterium
GCACCCGCATCGACATCACCTTGGGCGTGGACTCCGACAACGACGGCTTGCCCGATTCGTGGGAGGATCTGCTGATCGCCATGGGCTTCGGCGAGACACTAGCCGACATTCTTCCGAACGCCGACTCTGATGGCGACGGGCTCAGCAACTTGAATGAATATCTGGCGGGAACGTACGCCTTTGATTCCACCGATGGTTTCAGCCTGAACATCGCGGGCTTTCAGGAAGAAAAACCCCTGCTCGATTTCATGGTAATTCCCGGCCGCCATTATACGGTGATGGGATCTTCCGATCTGAAGACTTGGAGTGAAATCAACTTCCGCATCCTCGAGAACGGCACGGCAGGGGAGTTGCAGAATTTCCACACCGCCACGGATGTAAAAATCCTTCATATCGTTGCCGAAATCCCCGAAGGAAGTCAGGCGATGTCCTTCAAGGCAAAGGTGCAGTAGCGGTGAATTGTCCCACCAAAAGATCATTCAAAAGCCTCATCGTTGTCGTCGCCGTGTTGGGCTGCCTGCTCGGCGTTGTCGCGGTCGTGGTCTTC
This sequence comes from uncultured Lentisphaerales bacterium, assembly GCA_964553035.1. Classification (GTDB taxonomy): domain Bacteria; phylum Verrucomicrobiota; class Kiritimatiellia; order RFP12; family UBA3636; genus JBBQIY01. The sequence goes on from CAZKJH010000078.1 coordinate 548, forward strand.
CGGTCGCCGCCAACATCCACCTCCGTCGAGTCGCCCGCCCGGGACGCTGTTGCCGAACCCCCGCGCGACCGACAGCCTCCCGTGCTCGACGGCACGGAGGTCAAGCGCGAGGCGCTGATCGTGCGTGATGGACGGCGGTACCGACAGGACGAAAGCACGCCGTTCACCGGGGTGATGACGGAGGTTTATGGGAATGGCACGCTGCAATCCCGCTCGGTTATTTCCAACGGACTTTTGGAGGGCCTCTCCGAAGGCTGGTACACGAATGGCTGCAAGCAGGTTGAGGAAATTTTCCGTGGTGGAGTCTCGAACGGCTTGCGTGTGAAATGGTACGAGAACGGCCAAGAGCTGTCCGAGGCTCCCATTGTTTCGGGTAAAATAGAAGGCGTTTTCAAGCGGTGGTACGAGAACGGGGTTTTGGCCGAGGAAATTCCGATGCGAGATGGCAACCCGAGCGGACTCGTGCGCGCGTTCTATCCGAGCGGGCGGCTCAAAGCGGAAGCGCGCCTCACCGACGGCGTTGTCTCCGATCAGAAGAACTGGGCCGATGGCGAAAGCCCGGTGCGCGCTCCAGTCATCGATAAGGTGCAAAAATAGGAGCCCTTGCGGCAGATAGAGGCGTTGATTTCGTGTGGGCATGCGATAGGCGTTCCTGTCCTGAACCGTGAGCCTTTGCTCCGCTGGTGGGTCCAACTCCGGTGGCGGACCGATTTCGCGGGGGTGCAATTTCTCTTCGTTCCATCGCACCCAAAATTCAGAATCAGGAAAAGACGGAGGTGGCGTGGGCGCAGAACTTCCACCCGAAAGTGAATTTCCCAGTGCGCGGTCGCCACGGCGGGCGACCCTCCCCTGCGTACGAATCCTTCGGGAGGGACGGGCGCTGTCCCGTCCGCACAGAATCCCTGCTTCGCATCATAAACTGGAGGGCGGCAATCCCTTGCCGCCGAAAGCGGCGTGCTCGGAGAGCCCGCCCTACCATGCTTCGCGTTAGGCTGTGGAGGGCGCAATCCCTTGTCCGCCCACATGCACAGGAGGGGGGACATTCCTATCCCCCGCGTTCAGCGGCAAAGGATTGCCGCCCTCCAAAAACACGATGTTACCACCCGCCCTCCAACCACGTACCCGTCCCTGCGTCCGAAAGTTACAGACGAAAATGTCCCTTTCAACTGCGCTTTGTAGGGTGAAGGGGAGGACTATAGACCATGGACTATCGACCATCAGGGAAACAGCGTAGCGCTGGGCCGAGGCGACTCAGCCCTGATGGACCATGGTCTAAGGTCTAGGGTCCTTTCTCTTTGTTCAAGCTAGATGCGAATGGACAGGTTTTCGCATCAATGAAACATCCCCTGGTTAGCGCACCTCTATCAAACGGACATGCGCGCTTGCCACAGGGGGCTAGCGCGCATGTCTTACGTGGCAAAGCTCGAGGGTGAGCTCGGCCCTTTATTAGTGCGTGACGCTGATCGAGTAGGAACCGAACAACTGTAGGTACCCAACTACTTTGACGTAATAGGTGCCTGGGGTGAGCGTCTGGGAAATGCGGGAGGAGAGGCCGTTAAAATCATCGTTGGTGGTGATCATCGTGGACTGGCTGTTCGGGCCGTACAGTGACATGATCGTGTCGGTTAGCGTGCCCAGCGTAGTGTCGATGGTGTACGTTCCGGCAACGGTGACTTCGAGGCGATACCAATCCATGTCATAGGGCTCTTGGATCACGCCCGGCAAGGCAGCGACGTTCTCCACGAGAACGGGGAACGACTGCAACCGGTAGAAACACGTGCGAAGCGAGGGAGTTCTCGGCACGGAGAGCGCGGCGCCAGCACCGTAATTGCCGACCGTGACCCAAGTCACGAGGTTGGTTGAGCGTTGCAGGCAGAATGCCATCCCAGTATCGGCTTGCGCATTGACGCCCACCGTCGAGGTGCCAAGCGTCAGGTTTGAAATGCGCAGCGGTGCGGGTGCCGAGAAGTTGGCGGTTAAGCTCGTGTTGCCGAACATCTCGAGAAATATTGGGTTTTCTGTCGTTGAATAGTCACCTGACCAGTTCAAAAAGCTACAACCCGCGGTCGGGACGGCGGTCAGTTGCACGCCGGTTCCTCTATCGTACAGCGATTGGTTCGGGCTCCGGGTCACGGTGCCGTTCGTCGCCGTGATCGTCAGCGTGTAATCATCGTCAATCTCCGTGACGGTCACGTTCGTGCCTGTGACACCCGTCGCGGCGACCGCGAATACTGCAGAGCCGTTGACATTGTCACCATTGTCTTCCGCCGCCGTGAACCTGCCATACCCCTTGTCGCTTCTAACCGATTGCATATTCATACTTTTTCGTGCTTGCACTTCTTAAGCGAAGAGGCTAGGCTACAGTTGATATATGACGTGAATCGTTACAAAAGGAAAGAAAATGAGTATGACAAATTCGAGAATTGCGATTATCACGCTAATCGCGGCAGTCTCCTGCGTGTGCCTCGCTTCGCTCGGCGCAACGGAGATTCCTCTCGTTCGGGAAGGTCAGACCGACTACGCGATCATTACCGTCAACGAAACACCGAAAGATATATGGAATGCACGGTTTCTCGCGTGGTTTCTAAAGGAAAAGACCGGGGCGGAGTTCCCGGTCGTCACGTCGGATACGGCAGATGCCTCAAAGCCAGCAATCCGTATCGGCGCGGCGGACAAGTCTCTGCTTGAGGGTCTGCAAGATCTGGATCATGTCGTGAAGAGCAACGGCAACGATATTCTGCTGTACGGCAAGGGGTACGATGCTGATTTCTACGCAGTCATGGATTTCCTCGACAACGAATTCGGCTATCGCTGCTACTGGTCTTTTCCGAGAATCGGGAAACAGGCCACTGTTGTCCTGAAACCGATGAACCGGAAGATGGGCTATGCTTTCCGGTGGCGTCAGCAGCTTCCTAATTTTCAAGACTATCTCCGCGGCGAAAACGGGTATTTCCCAAGCCGTAACGCTCTGGCAGTCCTGAAGAATAAAGGGCCGGAGGTTACGGAGAAATTCTCGCTCGCCGCTCAGATGGGAGATTATCCAGAAATCAAGCCGCAACAGATTCAGGTCAACTACTGCCATACTGAGTTTGGGTATATCCCATGCGGCAACTCGGATTTCACGGGTTATGAGTTTGTCGAAAATCAGGATTATTCCAAGACGAATCCAGAATTTTTCGGCATGAACGCGGCGGGCATCCGCTCCCCGAACACGATGCACCTATGTTTCAGCAACAAGGAAATGCGAAAGGAATTCACGAAAAACATTGAGAAGCATCTGGAGTTCCTCGGCACGGAAGCCGTAGAAATCTGCATCCATTACACCGACGATAGCGGCAAGCCCTGCTATTGCCCGGAGTGTGCAGTCCTGGAAAAGAAGTACGGTACGCCGGGCGGTCCTTTGTTCGACTACCTTCTTGAGATCTCGCGTGAGTTCAAAGACAAACATCCGCAAACGACTCTCATGACACTACTCTATCGTGAGAACCAGACGCAGCATCCGCCGGTTGTTGAAGACGGTTGGACGTTTCCGGACAATGTCCGCTTCTGCTATGCCGGCATCTCATTCAAGACAAACCGCAGGATCGGCGATCCGGAAAACCGGCAGGCCTACGAAGACCTGAAGCGCTGGAGCCAACTGAGCAACCGTGTTTTTACCTGGGTTTACCATGCTCATTACGGTGCCATGCTTTACTTGCCTTATGCGGCCAACTCTATCAACGTGGATTATATCCGCGAGGCGCAGAAACTTGGACTGGAAGGCATGTTTTACGAGTTCTTCACGTATTCGGCATTTCCGTCGAACGTGGAAAAATGCACCGGCTTGGCCCCTCGGAACTTCGCCATGCTCGACCAGTATTTGTTCTTCCGGTTCACTAAGAATCCGGATCTAGACTACGAAACGGAAGTTGCCGACTACATGAACCATGTTTACGGCCCCGCCGCCAAACTCGCGAAGCAGTATCACGACGAACTGCAGCAAGCCTGCACGGTCGACAATCCGTATCCCATGATCCTGACCGGCAGAAACTTCAGCAAGGAGCTGGCGTACCTTTCCCCAGACAATCTTTACCGCTGGGAAAAGCTCTGCGACGCGATGGAAGAAAGCCTCGCGGATAACCATCCCGATATTATGGAAAAGGTGAAACTGCTCCGCAAGCCACTCGACACGGCGGTTTATGGACGCTGGTTTGACTGTGCAAAAAAGTATCCCGACTATTTCGTGGATCCTGCTGCTTTGCGGCAACGTATCGGACCGCCATCGACACATGCTTTTTCTGTCGGGTTCAAAGATTTCCTGACTACAGCCGACCTCGCGATCAAATACGGCGGCAAAGGTAAGCCGCTCCCCGCGTCGTTTGCAGGTATTCCCGAAGAGAACATCCGCCGCCTGGTGCCCGTGAACGTCGCAAATGGTTCATACGCCGATCCCAAACAGAAACTCTTTGAGGAGGCCGAAGCCGCGTTTGGATACGCCACCTCAATCGATCGGCCAGACCATCCATTTTCCTTCGGTTTCTATCAGGCCGACCGGAAACAACACGGTGCTAGGTTGAAGCTGAACGAGGGCGATTACGAACCGGGCCAGTACAAAATTTTCAAGCTTGGAGAAATTCAGCCGACACCCAATTCGACCATCTGGTTTTCCTCTAAAAGCTGGTGTACCATCGTCGATACGGGCAATCTGTACGACCTGAAGGATACCAACCAAAAGTGGGACGTCTGGATCTCCCTGAAGTTCCCGCAAGAATACAGCGGACAGGAAGGTGCTGTTGTCCTTTGCGACCAAGTTATCTTCGTGAAGACAGATGGGGGTGAGTAAACCGCTTGAGAGAGGGGAAATTAGGGGACAGGGGAAATCAGGGGACAGGCGTGAATGGCGCTAACTTAAGGAAATCTCTCCTTCATAATCGTAATCGTAATCTCTTCAACAGAACGGATTAAGATTAAGATTAGGATTAGGATTAAGATTAAGAGTAAGAGTAAGAGCTGGAAACAGGGCTTAAGTTAGCGCCATTCGGGACAGGCGTCTAAAAACGTGTAGGTTACAGGCGGAACGGCCCCGAGGCCAGCGTTTTCGAACGGACGAAATCGTAGCGAATCGAGGTTTGACTTCTCCCGCTTCTCCCCTGTATAATGAATGTCAATCAAGGGGGCCAGAAAGTTTCTGGGTTAGCCTATGGGATGCTAGTGGAAAAGAGTCTAGGCTATCCTCTTAGTGGAATCGGGTTAACCGAGCCTATTCAAGAATTTATAGACAGTAGAAATAATGCCGAGACAATCCTGTCTCGGTCTTTTGAGAAACCCCGACAAGATTGTCGGGGCTACGCAGAGTGGATTTTTTGAGCTACGCACTCCCCACTCGCTACTCTCTAACTTCGTCGCCATGTTTGGCGATCCACGTTTTGGCATATTCTACTGCTGGGAGATCTTTGTTACAAAGCGGTGTGCAATGAAAAATCATTCCGTCGATCTGCCCGTCTTTGTAAAGTTTCAGCGCGAAATCGAGCTGCTGGGCCATGAAACTAACAGCGAGCTCTTTTTTGCCGCCAAAATCCCACATATAGATGCCGAGTAGCGTTGGCTTATCTGGGACCAGCGAACGGTATTGATTGAAGTTCTTCTCGATATTCCCGATATCGTCACCATCCCATATCCAGAGCGAAACGGTATCGACGTATTTCATGTAGGCCTTGATTGCCGGGCAGAGCAGGCGAACGTATAAGACCATCGCCAAATCGAGACGCCGCTTGTAAGCCAGTGTCTCGGCATAAAGTTGCTTGAGTTCATCGAGGGAAAGCGCGGCTGGCGCGGGAACAACCTCGGAATCCCTATCAAAATCAGGTTTGTCCTTAAACCTGAAAAAGTCATCAAGATAATAGCCAGTCAGGTTGGGCATACTATCCCGCAACCCGTAAACGTATTCTTTTACATTCCGATACGTTTTTCGTGCTGTTTTTTTGCTTGCACTTAAACTACAAAAAAACTACATTGCTTCTTAAGCAAAATTGGGTCTAGCAAAACCAATTTATGAATTCACACACAGTAGAAGTAGTGACGAGGCAAAAAGTGTAGCCGAGACAATCCTGTCTCGTTCTCTCCCCGACAAGATTGTCGGGGCTACCTTAAGTGGTTAACGGTTACGTTCCAACATAAGAGGAAATTCAATCATGAACACGCTTAAACCCTGTCGTTCAACATTTCCTGTCCGCAAGTTCTGGCTCATGTCTCTGGTGCTGCTTGCGCTAACGTCTCTCACCGCAGCTCAGGCTGCCCGCATCGACCGCTATGTGGATAAGGCGAGTGCTACGCCCTCGCTACCCTACGATGCTTGGACCAATGCGGCTCCGGACATCCAATCGGCAGTGAACGCCGCCGTGGCGGCCCAAGGCGATCAGGTGATCGTCCGTGCCGGTGTCTACGATACAGGAGGAAGTCTCTCGGGCTGGTTTTATGCGCCCTACGGAACGTCAATTCTGACGAATCGCGTTGTCATTGCCAAAGGGATCACGGTACGCAGTGAGCATAACGATCCGGAGCATACGATCATTCAAGGGAACTGGCATCCGGGTACGACGAATGGTGCCTCGGCCGTGCGTTGCGTTTATATCAACCATTCTTCTGCCCGGTTGATCGGCTTCACGTTGACGAATGGGGCGACGCTGACTGACGCTTTGGTTCAGCATAAGGGCATCGAGCGGGATCTCAATGCGGGAGGGGTCTACGCCAACGCGCTCTCTACGACGATTTCGAACTGCGTGATCATCGGCAATGCCGCTTCCAGTTGCACGTATCAAGGCAATGGCTCGGGCGGAGCCTACGGCGGCACGTATTGGGACTGCCGCATCCTCGACAATATGTCTGAGGCCTTTGGCGGCGGCATCGGCAGCGGAACTTTCTACGATTGTCTTATTGCCGGCAACCGCGCCGGCAGGGATGGCGGTGCGGGATACGTGGTTCAGTGCTACGACTGTGTGGTTTCCAACAACTGGGCCGGCAGCAACGGCGGCGGCATCTTCGGCAACAATACCACGACACCTAATTCTAAAGCGTATGACACACTGTTCGTCACCAACCGCGCTGCTCTTTTTGACGGCGGCGCGGCCTGTAACGCTTATTTGTCCAACTGCTGGGTGGTTCAAAATTTTTCCGGACGCTATGGCGGCGGTGCTCGCGACAGTTTTTTTAATGACTGCACGGTTGTCAGCAATGTGGCGTCTCAGGGCGGAGGCGGCGCGTACGGGGGCGTTCATTCCAACAGCGTCTTTGCCTACAATTATTGTCCATTGGGTAACCCGGGCGGTGGGGCGAGCGCTGCCAACCTTTATAACTGTCTAATTTATGGCAATGAGGCCAACGATGGAGGCGGCACCAAGGAATGCAACTTGATGAACTGCACCGTAATCGGCAATTACGGCAGGTCGAACGGCGGAGGTGTCGCGTGCTGGGGTGCCAACCGTAGCGTTGTCAACAGTATTATTTATGCCAACAAGGGGATGGTCAACGGTCGTGGTGACGATTGCGCCGGGAACCTCGTTCTCTCCAATTGCTGCTTCACAACGAATATCGCCTCCCTGTTGATCGGCGTAATTGACAGCACGACTAGCAGTCCGCTCTTGATGGACATGGGTAGCGGCTATGGAACCAACCATCTGGCTGGCAATTACCGCCTGCAGAGGACCTCTCCCTGCCTGAACACCGGGTTGACACTGGGTTGGATGACTGGCCTTTGGGACTTGGACGGCAACCCGCGTCTGGACAAAATGTCTGGAATCGTCGACATGGGCGCTTACGAGTATGTTTACCCGGGGACAATGATCCTGGTGCGCTAACAGAAAGAAAAGATGAAAAGATCGCCAAAACGTCTCATAACCGCCTGCCTTTCGGCAGTCGTCCTCTTTTCTCTGAACGACGCCACATACGCGGAAATACTTTTTGGGAGACGTAACGGAAATGTCGGCTCGACGGATGGGTTTCGCGATTTTGCTCGGAAGGGTCGGTTTTTTGCGACCTCCGATTATGCTGACGTCGGTAACGACTGGGGCATCCTCACTCGCGCCCGAGCCATCACCACGCCGGGGGCGTTTCCGAGTTACAATCAGCCTTGGACTAGCGATGGAGGCCGGACGCTGTTTGGCGTGCAGTTCGATAATCCCATCGCGCCCAACTATCCGGGCCAGTTCGGCCCATCCACCAACAGCGTGCCGTTATTCACCCGCGCCGTGATTCAGTGGAAGGAAAACGTGCCCGCGCCCGATGCCTGGGCGGCCTGCATTCGTACGCCCGAAGGTCAATTGATCAAGCTCCAGACCGATAACAAAAGGCCGATTTATCCGTTCGACCGCACGACGGTCGAGTTCGAGCCGACCGCCATCAAAACGTTTTATGTCGGCCTGAAGGGTCGGGAGGATGGTATCGTCAATTACGCAGATGTAACAGATCTCCAACTGTATGTCCCCCCCGAGCGGCCCAGCCTAACCAATCAGATGGCGGTGTTTCATCCCGGTTTCTACTTGGCTGTTTTTAATTCCGAAGAGCCGGGCATGATCGAGGGCCTAACGCCAGTGAATGCCTTTAGCTCGTCGCATCATACCCTGCATTATCATGGGGGACGTGCATTCGATCTGTTCTTCCAGATGACGCCTTTTATCGAATATAAGGGAACAAACCTCTTTGCGGTGAAAAAAGACTATCCGGTCTCGTCAGAAGTGGTCGAAGACGCCGACATCGTTACCTATACACTTTCGTTCGACGTGCCTGGCGAGAAACCGGTGGAATTGGCGGTCAAGTCGATCTTTCGTCAAAGCGCAGAAAACGCGATGGAATTTGATTTTCATGCGAATGCCTTGCCGGAGGGGGCACGCATCGGCTACCAGTTTAACGGGCCTGCCGAGTTTTTCGGGGAGCTGCCCGATGCCTTTCCGACCGCATCTGGCGAGCCGGTTGCTTACGTATCACCTGCGGGGAAAATGCAGTTTCAAGTCCGCGGCGGAAGCGACATCACGGTGACGAAACAGCCCGGAGCTAAAATCGGATGGAACCGGAAGGATGAAACTCTCAAGTTCACGACGCTGTCCTCTGGACAGAACTTGGCACTGACGTTTTCCCTGCCGATCGGTTCAGAGGGCCAGCCGCAACCGGAAGTCCTGAATTACGCCTGGCGTCCGTCTCAGGTCGGCGAGGGAGATCAGGGCATCGCCCCCTTCCAGCTTTCGGATTTGGAACTTCTGGAGGAAATTGACTGTGGCAACCCGAACGATCCGCACCCGTATTTCGATAGCTCGAACGATCCGGTGATTGGAACTCTTAAAAAGAGATTCGGAGAATTGCGTGAGCGTGGAGGGCAGCATGGTCCTCATGGCATTTATGGCTACTTGGCGTTCTTGAAAAATCCGCAAGACGGCGCGATTCCGATCAAGACCGTAGCGGGCCAGCCGTGCCGTGCGATTCCCGACAAATTCGGTATCTATTTCCGGTATAATCTCAACACAAAAATTCAACCAAAGACGGCCTACCTGGTGACGATCGAACACGCCTTCGACCAACTGCGGCGAGGCGAATTCCACTCCATTTACATGGATAAAGACAACAACTGGCAGCACGGTGCCTTGCTCTCCGGCGGCATTGAAACGAGTGCTGTCGGCGGCGACGGGTTCCGCACGGAATCGTATCTCTGTTATTATCTCCCTAAACGTTGGCCCGAAGAAAGCATTAGCTCTCTTGTGTTCAGCGGCGTCTATTCGGACGGAGGCAGTTGGGAGCCGGCTCCGGGCCCAGCCATCAAGAAAATCAAGATCTACAAGGTCCGTAATATGCCGGCTCTTCCGGATCTCGCACCCCTGATGCCGCCTGTCGAACAACGGCGTTCGTTCACCTGCCTGACTGAGCTTTGCTATTCGCCGGGACCCATGTGGCTGTTTCAATATGCGAAACTGGTTGGCTACGATGGTATCTGGACGTATAATGATCCAATCAGCGGTTTTTTCGGCGGTAGCTCGAATAAGGGGGCGGCGTTTCAGCCGGGAATGTTGCCCGGGAACCGGCAGTTGTTCGCGGTGGCAGAGGAGCAGGGGCTTTTCGTCAATATGCACTTGAGCGGACTCATCGCCATGGGTTTCGGGCCAGGCGATGACGACAGCTTTACCGGTTCATTTCACCACTCGTACAGTGGAGAAAGTGTACCGTTCAAACCGACCTCGGCCGAACGGGCGCACATTGCCAAGGCATTGAGTAAATCATTGCCTGTACTCGCGAAGTACCGTTCGCTCAGAGATATTTCGCTGGCGGACAATATCCAGTGGCCGTGCGTGTGGTCTGAACGTAACCTGCGGGATTTCTGTGTTGACACAGGCGCAACGCTGACACCCTCTCCGCTTTTCGTCGAAAACGCCCATGCGATTCTGGATGGCGGTCCAGAGCTGGTCAGTCAGTGGATGAAGTGGTCCTGCGCCGAACGTTTCAAGTTCCACAAGTGGCTCTTAGCTGAGGTACGTCGGTACCGCCCGGATCTTTATCTAACCTTGAGTCGAACTTGGTACAAGGGGCTGATTGCCACGTTCGAATCGCGGAAGGAGAATCCGATCCAGGGCGTGACGCGCGAGCGCTTGGCGGAGCTGGGCGTAACCAATTATTTTGACTTTCTCAAATTCATGGGCATTGATCCCGATCTCTATGCTGGCCAACCGGGATTTTCGATGGAAATTGACTCGAACATGCGAATTCGGCCAAAGGAAACACAGCATCCTCGCTTTTACGGCACGGACTGGTTCAACAAAATGAAAGAGGATTTCAAGATCGAGGGTCTGAGCATCATGGCCAATTATTGCTACGAGGAGCATTCCAAGCCACTAGTAGCTTATACGACGATCTTTGCCGCCAGTCAGCAACGCTTCCGCAAAGGACTCGTCGAGGCCATGCTTTTCGGAAACCCACGCAACATCACGCTCCCCACGTACACTGAACCCTGGAGCGGCCATATTCAGGACGTGCGCGAGTTCGCAGTGCCCTATCGGCTGCTACCGTATGCAGTGCCTGAACCGTTTGGCGGTACGCTGTCCGATTCCTCGTCGCAGGCAGTTGTGCATCGCTATGGAAACCGCTACGGACTGTTCAACGCCGGAGACAAGGAGACGACGGTCGCCTTAGAGTTGCCGGCTGGTTGCACCTCCGTTACGGATCTTTCCAGCGGAGTTCTTGAACTGTTGAAAATCGTTCAGACCGGTGGAAAGCGCATCACGACTATCGCGATGCCTCCGTGGTCACTAAAAGCACTGGATATCAAATAAAAGAGGATACAGATGCGAAGGAAAAAAGGAGTTAAGAAGTTGAGAGAAAATCTTTTCGGGCGATTTTTATTGGAGATCTCTGTCTCGTCCGTGTGTGCTCGCACCAGCCCACGGATTGCGGTGGCCTTGGTGCTGGCGTTGATATTGCCAACCCATGCGCGTGATCTCTACGTTGTTAAAGATAATCCTAGAGCCGTTGCGCCCTACGCTTCATGGGAAACTGCGGCTGGCGATATTCAGACGGCTGTGGACGCTGCTGTAGAAGGCGGGGAGGTCTGGGTCCGCTCCACCGCTGCCTGGCCGATGACGTCACCGCGGACGTACCGATCGGCTGGCGACACGGTTTGGGTTCGTGCCGGTGTCTATGACACGGGCGGCCGTTCAGACGTGTTCGTGAATGGCTACAACTCCCGTGCGAAGTTACCCAACCGTGTGGCCATCGACAAGGCCATTATCGTGCGCAGTGAGCACAACGATCCGGCTCATACGATCATCCAGGGTGCTTGGTCGCTCGACGGCCGCACAAACGGACCCGGTGCTGTTCGCTGCGCCTACGTGGCCAGCGGTGCCGTTCTGATGGGTTTCACCTTGACCGGCGGTGCCACGTTGTCTACGAATGAGGCGTGGGCCTCCAGCTCCGATCGGAGCGGAGGTGGCGTCTATGCACAGTCCTCTCAGGCGACGATCTCCAATTGCAGCTTGATCGGCAACGCGGCGGAGGGTGATCCTCGCAACTCAGCCCGCGGCGGCGGCGGTGCCTGCCAGGGCACCTTCTTCAACTGTGTATTCGCGAACAACACGACGCCTTTCCGCGGCGGCGGTGCCGACCACTCTGTGCTCTTCAACTGCGTTGTGACGAACAACAGAGCCGAACGCGGCGGTGGCGGTGTTCACTGTGGGGCACTGACCGACTGCGTCATCTCGCAAAATGTAACCGCCGGCGACGGCGGGGGTACGTACGGCTGGAGCGGTGCGAATCCGTGCCGTGTGTTCGGCAGCGTCCTCGAGGGCAACCGCGCCGGCCACGACGGTGGCGGTGCCGGTCCGAACACAGTACTCGAACGATGCCGACTCGTCGGCAATACTGCGGGGAACCGCGGCGGCGGTGCCGCCGGTGCCATATTGACGGCGTGCCAAGTGCTTCAAAACCAGTGTTTTGACGGCGACGGATGGGGTGGAGGTGCCAGCGGTAGCGCACTGCGTGACTGCCGCGTGATTGGCAATGCCGCACGTGTTGGCGGGGGCCTCTACGGGGGGAGTTGCACCAACGGCCTGATCATCGGCAACGAGGCGGTCGATGCCGGCGGTGCCTTTGGCGTGGCACTACAGGCTTGCACGATGACGGGTAATTTGGCCTCACACGTGGCCGGCGGATTGGCCTGGTATGGACCCCTGGTGGTCGCCGACAGCATTGTCTACGGCAATCAGGCGCCTGAAGACCCGAACTGGAGGGGGGGCGAACTCGTCTTCCTCCGATCCTGCACCTGGCCGATGCCGTCGGAGACCAGCGTGGATACACTCACCAACGCTCCATTGTTCCGCGCCGCCGGTAGCGGATATGGCACAAACCATGTGTCAGGCGATTACCGGCTCGACCCACGTTCGCCCTGTGCGCATGCTGGTGCGCACCTGAACACCTTGCTCGATTCCAACCCCAACCTGACGAAAAAAGGAAATTGAATATGTCCACTCGAACCACCAAACAAAAGACGCGTGTCTGCGGGATTGCCGCTCTGATCGCGGCATCTTCCCTCGTATGCTTTGCCTCGCTCGCTGCAACGGAGATTCCGCTCGTCCGAGACGGCCAGACCGACTACGCGATCATCACCGTCAACGAAACGTCGAAAGACATGTGGAATGCACGGTTTCTCGCGTGGTTCCTGAAGGAAAAGACCGGGGCGGATTTTCCAGTCGTCACGGCGGACAAGGCGGATGCCTCAAAGCCAGCAATCCGCATCGGCGCGATGGAAAAATCCCTGCTGGAGGGCATGCAGGATCTGGATCATGTCGTGAAGAACGACGGCAACGACATCCTGCTTTACGGCAAGGGGTACGATGCCGATTTCTACGCGGTCATGGATTTTCTCGACAACGAATTCGGCTATCGCTGCTATTGGAGTTTCCCGGAAATTGAAAAGCAACCGACGATTATGCTGAAGCCGATGAACCGGAAGCTGAGCTATGCATTTAAGTGGCGGCAGCAAACCGGTGTGTTTTCCCATTACCTCCGCGGCGAAAACGGGTATTTCCCGAGCCGCAACGCGCTGGCCGTCCTGAAAAAGAAGGATCCGGCAGTGACGGCGAACTTCTCACTCGACGCGCAGCCTGGAGACTATCCGGAAATCCAGCCACAGCAGATCCAGGTTAATCTCTGCCATACAGAGTTTGGCTATATTCCCTGTGGAGACCCGGATTATAAAGGCTACGAGTTCGTGGAAAATCAGGATTATTCCAAGACAAATCCGGAGTTTTTCAGCATGAACGCGGCGGGTGTCCGCTCCCCGAAAAATATGCACCTCTGTTTCAGCAACAAGGAAATGCGTAAGGAATTTACTAAAAACATAGAAAAGCATCTGGAATTTCTCGGCACGGAAGCTGTGGAAATCTGCGTCCATTACACTGACGATAGCGGCAAGCCCTGCTATTGCCCGGAATGCACGGCCCTGGAAAAGGAGTATGGAACGCCGGGCGGCCCGGTGTTCGATTACCTTCTCGAGGTCTCGCAAGAATTCAAGTTGAAGCACCCCAAGACGACCCTCATGACGCTTCTCTATCGCGAGAACCAAACCCAGCCGCCGCCGGTTTTCGAAAGCGGAAAGAAATTCCCGGACAACATTCGCTTCTGTTATGCGGGCATCTCCTTTAAGACGAACCGCAAAATCGGCCATCCGGACAACCAGCGGGCATACGAGGATTTGAAGCGTTGGAGCACGCTGAGCGACCGCATCTTCACCTGGGTTTATCACGCCCAGTACGGAGCGATGCTTTACCTGCCTTATGTGGCCGATTTTATTCTGGTGGACTACATCCGCGAGGCGAACAAGCTCGGACTCGAGGGCATGTTCTACGAGTTTGGGAGCTATTCGGCGTTTTCCTGGGATGAAAAGAATCTCGCCAGCCTCGGCCCGCGAAGTTTCGCCATGCTCGACCAGTACCTGTTCTACCGATTTACTAAAAACCCAAATCTGGACTACGAAACGGAAGTCGTCGACTACATGAATCATGTGTATGGTCCAGCGGCCAAATTCGCGCTGCAGTATCACCACGAACTGCAGCAGGCCTGTACGGTCGACAATCCGTATCCCATGATCCTCTCTGGCATCAACTTCAACAAGGAGCTGGCATACCTTTCACCGGACAATCTTTACCGCTGGGAAAAACTCTGTGACGCAATGGAACAAAGCCTCGGGGACGACCATCCGGATATCCTGTGGAAGGTGAAAATGCTCCGTAAGCCCCTCGATACGGCGGTTTATGGACGCTGGTTTGACTGTGCAGAAAAGTATCCCGACTATTTCGTGGATCCGGTCGCGATCCGGCAACGTATCGGCAACCCTTCGACGCATGCCTTCGCCAGTGGGCTTAAAGATTTTCTGTCCAAAGCCGACCTCGCGATCAAATACGGAGGTAAAGGCAAACCGCTTCCCGCGTCATTTGCAGGTATTCCCGAAGATAACATCCGCCGTCTGGTGCCGGTGAATGGTGCCAATGGTTCATACGCCGATCCCGTACAGAAACTTTTCGAAGACTCTGATGCCGCATTCGGATACGCCACCTCGATCGACAGGCCGGACCATAATCCATTGAGGTTCGGCTTCTACCAGACCGACCGGGAAGAACACGGTGCGCAGGCGAGACTGAACGAGGCGGACTACGAGCCGGGCAAGTACAAGATTTTCAAACTTGGAGAAATTCAGCCGACCCCGCAGTCCATGATCTGGTTTTCCTCAAAAAGCTGGTGTACATCCGTCGATACCGGCAATCTGTACGACTTGAAGGATACCAATCAAAAGTGGGATGTCTGGGTCTCCCTGAAGTTCCCAGAAGGATACAGCGGACAAACAGGTGCCGTCGTACTCTGCGATCAGGTTATTTTCGTAAAGAAAGACGGGGTCGAGTAAACCGCTTGAGAGAGGGAGTAGGGCGTAAGGCGTAGTTTCCGCTGGGGACACCCCATTGAGAGAGGGAGTAGGGCGTAAGGCGTAGGGCGTAGTTTCCGCTGGGGACACCCCATTGAGAGAGGGAGTAGGGCGTAAGGCGTAGGGCGCAGTTTCCGCTGGGGACACCCCAGACCCCGTTTGAGAGAGGGAGTAGGGCGTAGTGCGCAGTTAATGTAGCCGAGACAATCCTGTCTCGGTCTTTTGAGAGACCCCGACAAGATTGTCTGGGTTACTCTGAGAACTCGCGACTCGCGACTTCTCTATTCAAACCCCTCGCCTTCACCACCATTATCAAACTTCTTGATTTTGACCGCTTTAGAGGTATAAATCTTCAAGTCACGGATTTTCAATATTCCATCGTATGTGTAAATTCCGATCCGGTCATGACCGTCACCGATCATCGGATACACTTCCGGAAATTCGGCAACGATCTTTCCGTCGACAGTCAAGCGAACCACGGTTCCATCGTATTCAGCAATAATGGCATGCACCTTGCCGGGTTCAATAATCCGTTCGGACTCAACAACCACCTTACCCATGCGCTTGAGGGTACTCACCGTATTGAAGTTACCACCAAACTGCACCATATAGCTGTTGGCAATCCCATTCGTTCCCGCCTGAATGAAGGGGCTGATGTCCGAGAGTCCTGGATTCGCTTCGAGCACAGCATTGAAGGTTATTTTCTGCAAGCCGGAGAATTTCCGTGCGGAAAGTATTCGCCCCTCACCTTTGGATACAAGGCTGCCATTTTCAACAGTCCATTTACCGACCTGCACCTGCCAGTCAGGTCCCAGTTCAGAACGCTGAAAGTCATCCGAAAACGCCAGCTTCCATTGCGCCGGACGCAAATGCATGATTTCCTTCGCCTGCATACCAAGCAATTCTTCTGACGGCGGGCCGAAATAATCCTGCATACGGCCTTGGTAGCCCGTACCTTGTATCCATGTGCAGATCTTCTTGAAGCCCAGACCCCAAGGTGCCACTTGGTTGCAAACCTGTTCGATTGTTTTCCAATTCTCCTGTGCCTGACGGATCGCCTCGGCATCCCTCGCCTGACTGTCGCGTACGCGAGTCATGAGCGGGATCGTCCGAACCAGCAACTGCGTATACTCGAAGCCGGCGCGTACATAAGCTACTCGCTGCCGATAAAGATCGGAAGTCACCACCTTAGCCTCGGCCTGTTTCAACACCGCCTCAACCTTGGCCATCCAAGCTTCAGAGTAGATGCGTGCGAAAATTGGCGGCAACTTGTAACGGGCGCTCGATCCCAGCTTGAAATCCGGTTCGGCTACGATAACATCACGCGCCTCTTCCATGATAGTCCAATAGGCTTCCATGTCGGCAGCGGCAGGGCCGAAGGCGCGGCGGTAGTAGTCTTTCATTACCGCTTCACCATCTTGATATGGGTCATACGTGAGTTGGGCCATCAGATAGTACTGCGGACCTTGGGTCGACCACGTATGGCGCAGCACGTCCACGGTAATCCCCACACATTTGTTATCGGCCAGAAAGCGGAAATCCTCAATCGTCTTCTTCATCGCGACTTCGGGGAGGCCCCAAACACCGCCGGACCAATACCACCAGTTGGGGCGATAAGACATCAACGTCGTTTTGTCTGCCCACTGTTTCCATTCTAGCTTGGCCTGCGTGCGATTTTCCTCGCTCGTCAATGGGAAGTGTCCCACCTGTTTAATGGCGATATTCTTCTCCACGTGCTCGGCGACAGGCGGTGTCAAGTAGGCGGCATAGGCCATCGCGTCCACAAAGACTTCGCGGTCAGGGAAACGTTCTCTCAGACCGCGGGCCAAGATGTTCCAGAACTTAACGTGCCGCTCTGAAAGTACACCCTTCGGTGCATCCGGATAATCCCAGGCACGGCAGTTTGCGCACGTACAATGCCAAGGACCATCGGTGGGCGTAGCACGAATGGATTTGAGCGAGGGGTCTGCACGCAGGGCTTCTTCCGCATTGTCGAGCCATTGCGTCATTCATCATATTGTTTTTCCTACAAGCAGCTTTAGCGAAACCGAAAAACACCGCCGAAACCTTGATCTTATCATTATTCATTGTTTTAGTCTTTTTAGAGTTAAGGAACGATGCCTTTTAAAAGACTTTCTCAACTTGCTTTTTACTATCTCAAAAAACGAGACTTCTGGCAATTTATTCAGCAATTCTAATTATGGTCACAACTCATGGATACGGCGCGCTCGGAGATCGC